>NZ_JBHVSY010000081.1:776-1007 GCF_042884935.1 Streptomyces sp. NPDC058092 | reverse complement strand
CCACCGGGACGCCCACCCCGGTCATCATCCCGACGCGGCCCACGGTCACGGTCCCGATCGTCCCGACGGAACCCACCACCGGAACCACCACCACGACTGTCATCGCGACGGAACCCACCGGGGCGGTCATCCCGCCGATCGTCCCGACGGAACCCACCACCGGAACCACCACCACGACTGTCATCGCGACGCGGCCCACGCGGCTGGTCGTCCCGCCGCTCGAACCCACCG
>NZ_JBHVSY010000081.1:0-677 GCF_042884935.1 Streptomyces sp. NPDC058092 | reverse complement strand
GGGACGCCCACCCCGGTCATCGTCCCGACGCGGTCCACGGTCACGGTCCCGATCGTCCCGACGGAACCCACCACCGGAACCACCACCACGACTGTCGTCCCGGCGCGGCCCACGCGGCTGGTCGTCCCGCCGCTCGAACCCACCGGGACGCCCACCCCGGTCATCGTCCCGACGCGGTCCACGGTCACGGTCCCGATCGTCCCGACGGAACCCACCACCGGAACCACCACCACGACTGTCATCGCGACGCGGCCCACGGTCACGGTCGCGGTCGTCCCGACGGAACCCGCCACCACCGGTGGGCCGGCTGTCGTCGCGCCGGGAGCCACCGCGGTCGTTGTCCTGGCGCGGTCCGCCGGAGCGGTCGTCACGACGACCGCTGAAGCCGCCTCGGTCACCACCGTCCCGGCGACGCGGCTCGCGCTCCGAACGATCGTCGGGAGAGTTGGTGGACATCGGCGTAACTCCTTCATCGGGTACTACAAGACATTCTTACGCAGTCGGACACCCGACGCGCTACGACAAAACAAAAGGACCCTTGGTCCCAGCATGAACGCTGGGACCAAGGGTCCTTGAAAGATTGTTCGGCGGCGTCCTACTCTCCCACAGGGTCCCCCCTGCAGTACCATCGGCGCTGAAAGGCTTAGCTTCCGGGTTCGGAATGTAACCGGGCGTTT
>NZ_JBHVSY010000080.1:0-1029 GCF_042884935.1 Streptomyces sp. NPDC058092 | reverse complement strand
GCCGTCGACCCGCAGCAGCGGCTGCTGCTGGAGACGGCGTGGGAGGCGTTCGAGGACGCCGGCATCGACATCACGCGGCTGCGCGGCAGTGACACCGGCGTCTTCTGCGGGGTGATGTACCAGGACTACGGCTTCGTCGCCCAGCAGAGCGACCGGCGCGCGGAGATCGAGGGGTACATGACCATCGCCTCCGCGGGCAGCGTCGCCTCCGGACGCCTCAGCTACACCTTCGGCTTCGAAGGCCCGGCCGTGTCCGTGGACACCGCCTGCTCCTCCTCCCTGGTCGCCGTGGACATGGCCCTCAAGTCCCTGCGGGCCAAGGAGTGTTCGCTCGCACTGGTCGGCGGTGTCACCGTGCTGGCCAGGCCGAGCGTGTTCGTCGAGTTCAGCCGCCAGCGCGGGGTCTCCCCGGACGGGCTGTGCAAGGCGTACTCGGCCGCGGCCGACGGCGTCGGCTGGGCCGAGGGCGCCGGACTCCTCGTCCTGGAACGCCTCTCCGACGCCCAGCGCAACGGCCACCGCATCCTCGGCGTCATCCGCGGCAGCGCCATCAACCAGGACGGCGCCTCCAACGGACTCACCGCCCCCCACGGCCCCTCGCAGGAACGCGTCATCCGCCAGGCCCTCGCCAATGCCCGCGTGACAGCCGCCGAGGTCGATGTGGTCGAGGGCCACGGCACGGGTACACCGCTCGGTGACCCGATCGAGGCACAGGCACTGCTGGCCACCTACGGCCAGGAACGCGAGAACGGCCCGCTCCGCCTGGGCTCCGTAAAGTCCAACATCGGCCACACCCAGGCCGCCGCAGGCGTCGCCGGCATCATCAAAATGGTCAAGGCCATGGAGCACGAAACGCTCCCCGCCACCCTCCACATCGACGCACCCTCCCCCCACATCGACTGGACCGCCGGAGAGGTACGACTCCTCACCGAAGCCGAACCGTGGCCCGCCACCGAGAACCGCCCCCGCCGCGCGGGCATCTCCTCCTTCGGAATCAGCGGGACGAATGCGCACGTCATC
The DNA here is from genome assembly GCF_042884935.1 of Streptomyces sp. NPDC058092. Classification (NCBI taxonomy): domain Bacteria; kingdom Bacillati; phylum Actinomycetota; class Actinomycetes; order Kitasatosporales; family Streptomycetaceae; genus Streptomyces; species Streptomyces sp. NPDC058092. Next base: position 9 of record NZ_JBHVSY010000080.1, on the reverse strand, counting down.
CTCGAGGAG
>NZ_JBHVSY010000079.1:0-1032 GCF_042884935.1 Streptomyces sp. NPDC058092 | reverse complement strand
ATCCAGGTCGGGTCGGTTGCGGTGGGCGGGGATGCGCCGGTGTCGGTGCAGTCGATGACGACGACGCGTACGTCGGACATCGGTGCGACGTTGCAGCAGATCGCGGAGCTGACGGCGTCGGGCTGTCAGATCGTGCGGGTGGCGTGTCCGACGCAGGATGACGCGGATGCGTTGGCGACGATCGCGAAGAAGTCGCAGATCCCGGTGATCGCGGATATTCATTTCCAGCCGAAGTATGTGTTCGCGGCGATCGATGCGGGCTGTGCTGCGGTGCGGGTGAATCCGGGGAACATCAAGCAGTTCGACGACAAGGTGAAGGAGATCGCGCGGGCTGCGAAGGATGCGGGTACGCCGATCCGGATCGGTGTGAACGCGGGTTCGCTGGATGCGCGGTTGCTGAAGAAGTACGGGAAGGCGACTCCGGAGGCGTTGGTGGAGTCGGCGCTCTGGGAGGCGTCGCTCTTCGAGGAGCATGATTTCCGGGAGATCAAGATCTCGGTGAAGCACAACGATCCGGTGGTGATGGTCAATGCGTACCGTCAGCTGGCCGCTCGGTGTGATTATCCGTTGCATCTGGGGGTGACGGAGGCGGGTCCGGCGTTCCAGGGGACGATCAAGTCGGCTGTGGCGTTCGGTGCGTTGCTGTCGGAGGGGATCGGGGACACGATCCGGGTGTCGTTGTCGGCGCCGCCGGCCGAGGAGGTCAAGGTCGGTCTGCAGATTCTGGAGTCGTTGAATCTGAAGCAGCGTCGGCTGGAGATCGTGTCGTGTCCGTCGTGCGGGCGGGCGCAGGTGGATGTGTACAAGCTGGCGGATCAGGTCAGTGCGGGTCTTGAGGGCATGGAGGTGCCGTTGCGGGTGGCCGTGATGGGCTGTGTCGTCAATGGTCCGGGTGAGGCCCGTGAGGCGGATCTGGGTGTCGCTTCCGGGAACGGCAAGGGGCAGATCTTCGTGAAGGGCGAGGTCATCAAGACCGTGCCCGAGTCGAAGATCGTCGAGACACTGATCGAAGAAGCCATGAAGATCGCCGAG
>NZ_JBHVSY010000078.1:0-1077 GCF_042884935.1 Streptomyces sp. NPDC058092 | reverse complement strand
GTGTGACGGATTTACCTACCACACGGCCTACACCCTTACCCCGGGACTACCACCGCCCGGGCTGGACTACCTTCCTGCGTCACCCCATCGCTTACCTAGTACAAGTCTGGTTCGTCGGCTCCACCACTACCCTCAACTCCGAAGAGATCGGGCCGGCTTCACGGACTTAGCATCGCCTGATTCAGTATTGGGCGTTTCAAAGCGGGTACCGGAATATCAACCGGTTGTCCATCGACTACGCCTGTCGGCCTCGCCTTAGGTCCCGACTTACCCTGGGCAGATCAGCTTGACCCAGGAACCCTTAGTCAATCGGCGCACACGTTTCTCACGTGTGTATCGCTACTCATGCCTGCATTCTCACTCGTGAACCGTCCACAACTCGCTTCCGCGGCTGCTTCACCCGGCACACGACGCTCCCCTACCCATCCCAGCAGGCGTTGGCCCTATACGCTGGAATGACACGACTTCGGCGGTACGCTTGAGCCCCGCTACATTGTCGGCGCGGAATCACTTGACCAGTGAGCTATTACGCACTCTTTCAAGGGTGGCTGCTTCTAAGCCAACCTCCTGGTTGTCTCTGCGACTCCACATCCTTTCCCACTTAGCGTACGCTTAGGGGCCTTAGTCGATGCTCTGGGCTGTTTCCCTCTCGACCATGGAGCTTATCCCCCACAGTCTCACTGCCGTGCTCTCACTTACCGGCATTCGGAGTTTGGCTAAGGTCAGTAACCCGGTAGGGCCCATCGCCTATCCAGTGCTCTACCTCCGGCAAGAAACACACGACGCTGCACCTAAATGCATTTCGGGGAGAACCAGCTATCACGGAGTTTGATTGGCCTTTCACCCCTAACCACAGGTCATCCCCCAGGTTTTCAACCCTGGTGGGTTCGGTCCTCCACGAAGTCTTACCTCCGCTTCAACCTGCCCATGGCTAGATCACTCCGCTTCGGGTCTTGAGCGCGCTACTGAACCGCCCTATTCGGACTCGCTTTCGCTACGGCTTCCCCACACGGGTTAACCTCGCAACGCACCGCAAACTCGCAGGCTCATTCTTCAAAAGGCACGCAGTCACGACTG
>NZ_JBHVSY010000077.1:0-1088 GCF_042884935.1 Streptomyces sp. NPDC058092 | reverse complement strand
ATAATATCAAGCCTATTTTTGTAAAGTGAGGTTATGCCCTATGTGTGCGTGGCGAAGGTCATTGAAAATTGCTTATCACAACAAATTGATCGTTGAAGAAGCCAATCGGCAATATAAGCCAGCATGGATATTTCTCACGTTGACAGTAAAAAACGTTGAGGGTGATGATCTGAAACAGACCATTTCGGATATGATGAAAGGTTTTAATAGATTGATGAAATATAAAAAAGTTGATTCTGCGGTGCGTGGGTATTTCAGAGCTTTAGAGATTACGAAAAATCATGAAGAAAATACATATCATCCGCATTTTCATGTGTTAATACCTGTTCGTACTAATTACTTTGGTAAGAACTATATTAATCAAAAAGAATGGACAAGCCTTTGGAAAAGAGCAATGAAATTGGATTACACACCTATTGTGCATGTGCAGAGGGTCAAAGGTAAAAAGGGAATCGATGCGGAAGCGATTGAAAAAGAAGTACGCAAAGAAATGGAAGAACAGAAAGCTATTTTAGAGATTTCTAAGTATCCAGTGAAAGACACTGATGTGATACGTGGGAATGAAGTGACCGAGGAAAATTTGGATACGGTCTATTATTTGGATGATGCGTTAAATGCCAGGCGGTTGATCGGCTACGGCGGGATCTTGAAAGAGATTCATAAGGAACTGAATTTGACGGACGCCGAGGACGGGGATCTTGTCAGAATTGAAGAAGATGAAGACGAGGTAGCTAATGAGACGTTCGAGGTTATGGCGCATTGGCATGTAGGAATTAAGAATTACATAATTAATTAAATAAAGCAGACAATTTTGTCTGCTTTATTTTTATACAATCCATAAGATAATTTCTGCTAGAGAATCAGCAGTTTTTGAAGGTACTCCTGCTTTTTTCAAGGCTTTTACTAGAGCGCCTTTTGATGCACTATTCAGTCTTTCTGTGGCATATGCAATTTTTCTTGCATATTTGTCTACCAGTTTAGCTTTTGATGGAGATAGAGGTTTGATGGCCCATTTAAGAGCTTTTCCTCCGACTCTACATACCCATCCAAATGCTTTTATTGCTTTAAGAGAATGACCAACAATACCA
>NZ_JBHVSY010000076.1:0-1102 GCF_042884935.1 Streptomyces sp. NPDC058092 | reverse complement strand
GAAAGAGATCCGGTCCGGATCGTGTCCCTGCTGTCGTGCGGCTCCGTGCATGAGGTCCCGCACGGCATGGTGAACGAGGAGGAACGCGAAGATCTCCTGCTCGGCCCCGGCCGGGTGCTGGGAGCGCAAGACCAGCCGTGGCCCGCCCAGGTGGGTCTTGATCTCGTCCAGCGTGGTCTCGATCTCCCAGCGTTCGGCGTAGAGCGCGGCAAGTTCCGCCGCCGGCGCAGTGTCCGGGTCGAGGAGGGTGGTGACCAGCCGGTAGACGGTGCCGTCCTTCCCGCGTGGGCCAAGGGTGTACTCGATGACGCGGACCCGGGCCGGGTCGGCCCGCCGGTTCTTGTCACGGGCGGCGACGATCTCCGACAGGTAGGAACCATCGGGCAGCGACGTCACCACAGGCAGCACCGTGTTGCTCCTGACCCGCCAGAGCAGGTCGGCGCCGGTTGCCGCGGCGGCCCGCCACAGGTCGAATCCGAGGAACCCGCGGTCGGCCATCAGCAGCATCCCCCCGGTCAGCGAAGAGAACAGGCGCCCGGCCAGCACGGTCTCGTGCACCGCCAGCGGACCGACCTCGGCAGCAAAGACCGCATGAGTGCCGCACTCGACCAGAGCCGCAACCCTGGCCTGCGGATACGCACTCCTGCCCTGACCACGGCCGGTCCCCGGACGCCCGAAAAACCCGGCATTCGCCACCGTGTCCGGCAGATCGAACGTCGTCCCGTCCACAGCAACCAACCGCAGCCCCCGAAACCACGCGCCCCGCGACCCCGGGACCGCCACCGGCCGGCACACCCGGGCGAACAACGCCTTCAACACCTCCGGCCCCAGCCGCAGCCGCGCCCGCCCAATCGCTCCGCTCGTAGGCACCCGCCACCCCTTTGCCCAGCGGCCCTGGCGCTCCAGACCCTGCGTGAGAAGACGCCCGACCTCCTCATACCCCTGCCCCGAAAACAGGCACATCGCCAGCACGAAATACACCACCACCCGTGCCGGAAGCAGCCGCTGGCGCTGCTCAACACGCCCGCACCCCGCCACCACCTCGTCCACCAGATCAGGCGTAAACGCACGCGTTAACACTCCGAGAGCGATGCGATCCGAA
>NZ_JBHVSY010000075.1:0-1194 GCF_042884935.1 Streptomyces sp. NPDC058092 | reverse complement strand
AACACAGTGGACGCGAGCAACTGAGGACAAGCCCTCGGCCTATTAGTACCAGTCAGCTCCACCCGTTACCGGGCTTCCACATCTGGCCTATCAACCCAGTCGTCTACTGGGAGCCTTAACCAATCAAGTTGGTGGGAATACTCATCTCGAAGCAGGCTTCCCGCTTAGATGCTTTCAGCGGTTATCCTTTCCGAACGTAGCCAACCAGCCATGCCCTTGGCAGGACAACTGGCACACCAGAGGTTCGTCCGTCCCGGTCCTCTCGTACTAGGGACAGCCCTTCTCAATATTCCTACGCGCGCAGCGGATAGGGACCGAACTGTCTCACGACGTTCTAAACCCAGCTCGCGTACCGCTTTAATGGGCGAACAGCCCAACCCTTGGGACCGACTCCAGCCCCAGGATGCGACGAGCCGACATCGAGGTGCCAAACCATCCCGTCGATATGGACTCTTGGGGAAGATCAGCCTGTTATCCCCGGGGTACCTTTTATCCGTTGAGCGACAGCGCTTCCACAAGCCACTGCCGGATCACTAGTCCCGACTTTCGTCCCTGCTCGACCCGTCGGTCTCACAGTCAAGCTCCCTTGTGCACTTACACTCAACACCTGATTGCCAACCAGGCTGAGGGAACCTTTGGGCGCCTCCGTTACTCTTTAGGAGGCAACCGCCCCAGTTAAACTACCCATCAGACACTGTCCCTGATCCGGATCACGGACCCAGGTTAGACATCCAGCACGACCAGAGTGGTATTTCAACGACGACTCCACAACCACTGGCGTGGCCGCTTCAAAGTCTCCCACCTATCCTACACAAGCCGAACCGAACACCAATATCAAACTGTAGTAAAGGTCCCGGGGTCTTTCCGTCCTGCTGCGCGAAACGAGCATCTTTACTCGTAGTGCAATTTCACCGGGCCTATGGTTGAGACAGTCGAGAAGTCGTTACGCCATTCGTGCAGGTCGGAACTTACCCGACAAGGAATTTCGCTACCTTAGGATGGTTATAGTTACCACCGCCGTTTACTGGCGCTTAAGTTCTCAGCTTCGCCGACCCGAAAGTCGGCTAACCGGTCCCCTTAACGTTCCAGCACCGGGCAGGCGTCAGTCCGTATACATCGCCTTACGGCTTCGCACGGACCTGTGTTTTTAGTAAACAGTCGCTTCTCGCTGGTCTCTGCGGCCACCCCCAGCTC
>NZ_JBHVSY010000074.1:0-1563 GCF_042884935.1 Streptomyces sp. NPDC058092 | reverse complement strand
TACTCCAGCCGGACTTCTCCATTAGCGCTGGTCAACGGCTTGGGCGTGGAGAGTGTAGCGGGCTGGAATGGGAGTGGGACGGTCTTTGCCGGGCCGTCGCACGAACGTGTGGCCGCGGTGATTGTAGGGGCAACGCTCAGGGCAGTCCGTCCGTATGAACCATGCACCAACGAACCTGTGGGAAGAGGGACTTGGCGAACTGCTCTTGCGGATCGGGGGCCGTTTCGCCCGGGTGGAGCCCCGGCGCCGGATGCGGGACTACGTCCGCGGGCTCCTTGGCCCGGTGGGCCGCAAGAACGGCTGGCAGCTCGCCGAATACGCCGGCCACGCCACCCCCGACGGGCTGCAGCACCTCCTGTCCCGGAGCCGCTGGGAGGCCGACGAGGTCCGCGACGACCTGCACGCCTACGTCGCCGAGCACCTCGGCGCGGACAACGGCGTACTGATCATCGACGACACAGGCTTCGTGAAGAAGGGCACCACCTCCGCCGGTGTCCAGCGCCAGTACTCCGGCACCGCAGGCCGTACCGAGAATTGCCAGATCGGGGTCTTCGCCGCCTACGCCACCACCCGCGGCCACACCCTGGTCGACCGCGAGCTCTACCTGCCCAAGTCCTGGACCGACGACCGCGAACGCTGCCGGGCCGCCCGAATCCCCGACACGCGCGACTTCACCACCAAGAACGACCTCGCCCGCGCCATGGTCTTGCGTGCCCTGGCCTCCCCGCTTCGCATCACGTGGGTCACCGCGGATTCCGCCTACGGCCAGGACTCCCGCTTCCGACGTTTCCTGGAAGACCACGGACTCTTCTACGTTGTCGCCGTGCCCAAATCCCAGCAGGTCCACGGCCCGCGCATCGAGGACCGCATCCTCCGTGAGGCACCACCGGAGGCCTGGCAGCGGCTGTCCGCAGGAAGCGGCGCGAAGGGCGAGCGCTTCTACGACTGGGCCGCAGCCCGCCTGCCCGCTGTGTGGGAGTTCGACGGCGACGAGCCCACCCGGCAGCGCTGGATGCTGGCCCGCCGCAGCATCGCCAAGCCCGACGAGATCGCCTACTACCTCGCCAGCGCACCCCTGGAAGCCACCGTCGCCGACCTCGTACGCATCGCCGGCTGCCGCTGGAAGGTCGAGGAATGCTTCCAGAGCGCGAAGAACGAATGCGGCCTGGACCAGTACGAAGTCCGCCGCTACGTGGGCTGGTACCGACACATCACACTCGCCATGCTCGCGCACGCTTTCCTCGCTGTCCTGGCCAGCCAGGAACGAGAAAAGGGGGCAGTGAGCGGGACACACCCGACCTCGTGGACCTCACACCGGCTGAGATTCGACGTCTGCTGGCAGCTGGACCCTACCGCCGTGCTCCGGACCGCGACCACGCGATGACGTGGTCCCACTGGCGTCGCCGCCACCAAGCACGCGCCCGCCGTTGCCACTACAAGCAGCGCGGCCACGCCTTCGTGGGACACCCCGGCAAAGACCGTCCCACCCCCATTCCAGCCCGCTACACTCTCCACGCCCAAGCCGTTGACCAGCGCTAATGGAGAAGTCCGGCTGGAGTACTA
>NZ_JBHVSY010000073.1:0-1581 GCF_042884935.1 Streptomyces sp. NPDC058092 | reverse complement strand
GTGAATCGGCGCAAGGGCGCCCACTGGCGGAGCTCGGCGTTGGTGTGCTCCACACAGATCCTCGCCGAGGACTGCCGCCGCCGTGTCTCGCGCCAGGCGCGCTTGTCACCGTCGCACGCCTCGTCCTTGGGCTTCTTCGGCGGGGCGCTGACCTGGCCGGGGAACTCCTTGGCCAGCCCGAGGTAGCCGGAATCGACCTTCGCCTTCACACCGGGACGGGTACGGAACTGCTCGGCGATGCCCTCGGTGCGCAGGGCGGTCTGGTCGTGCATCCGGCCCGGGCGGACCAGGCCGGACAGCAGCAGGCGGCCCTGGCCGTCGCTGAACGTGGTGGTCTTGACGGTGTTCTGCTTACGTTTTCCGGAAACGAATGCCCGGCGCCCGGGGCGGCCGGCCTGCGGGCGGCGGACCTGGGTCTCGACCCCATCGATCCGCAGCTCAACGCCCTCCGCCTCGGCATAGGCGAAGACGTCCTCCAGCGTCTTCAGCCGCAGGCCCGGCCGGTCGGGCACGGCGAAACCACGGGCCGCCAGCAGCGGGCGGACCTGCCGGATGGCCGCGGAGACGGTGGAGCGATCCACCTCGAAGAGCTCGGCGAGCACCACGTGCGGCAACTGATGACGCAGATGGACCAGGGTGACCAGCAGCCGATCGAGGAAGACCAGCTTGGGCTTTCGGCCGGCACCCTCCGCCCGCCGACGTTTCCCGCCCCGGGCCTCGCGGAGCGCGGACTGCCGGGCGGCCTCCCACGCACCGGCGAGACCGGCGAACAACTCACCGAAATGTGCGCGTGAGACACCCGTCAGGGCAGGATGGGAACAGGCCGCACGTGCCCAGGTCAGCTTCACAACTCACCCAACCCGTGCGGCTCTTCTCATGTCACGGCCCGAACGGAACGATCACCATGTCCGCCAAGGCCGCAAAACTACTCGGCCTGAAGCGCGCCTGCCGGGACCTCGAAGACGACCGTGAGCCCGTCGCGCTCGTTCCCCTGCTCGCCGACGCGCGTGAATCCGAAGCCCGCGATGGTTGCCAAGGAGGCTCTGTTGTCGGATCCGATACGGGCTCGCACGGTCCTGACACCGGGTTCGGCGGCGGCCCTGGTAAGCAGCGCCGTCAGTATGGCGCGGGCATAGCCCTGGCGGCGGAACCCGGGCACGACGGTGTAGCCGACCTCGACCATGCCAGCCTCATCCGGCGGCCCGTGGAACCCGGCGTCGCCGACGACGGCCCCGTCCGGCTCGGACACCACGGCCCGCGTGATCCAGGGCGCGGCAGACGGGTCCTCGGCGAGCTGGTCAGCGCGATGGCCGAAGATCCAGCGGGCCCGGTCGCAGACGAAGTGTTCGTCAAGGTCGACCCCGGCCTCGGCACTGCCGCCAGCGAGGTCACCGTCGGCAAGAGCCCGCAGCGCCTTTGCGTTGAGCTCGACGAAGCGGACACGTTTGGGGATGGGAATGGGGACAGGTTCGCTATTCATCGCGGAGATGGTCGCCCAGCGCCGGAGAGCTGTCCACCGCTTTACGGCCTCGGCTGACATCGTGATCGTCCCGTTCGGGCCGTGACATGAGAAGGGCTGTA
>NZ_JBHVSY010000072.1:0-1588 GCF_042884935.1 Streptomyces sp. NPDC058092 | reverse complement strand
GTTCGGCGACAGTGTCGGCGCAGGGGGCGCTCGGCCCTACTCGATCGCCTGGAGCAGGGTGCGCAGGGCGTGGTCGAGGGTTTCGCGTTCGTCGGGGGTGAGGGCACAGAGGAGGCGGGATTCGTTGGCGGCGTGGTCGGTGACCGCAGCGTCGATGACTCTGTGGCCACGGCCGGTGAGCGCGACATGGAAGCTGCGGCGGTCGGTGGGATCGAGGCGGCGTTCCACCAGGCCGTCCGCCTCCAGGCGGTCCAGGCGGTTGGTCATGCCGGCACGGGAGAGCATCAGGGTCTTCGCGAGGGCGGACGGGATCAGGGTGTACGGGGGCCCGGAGCGGCGCAGCGCGGCCAGGACGTCGAACTCGCCGCGGCGCAGGCCGTGTCGGGCGAAGACTCCTTCGAGGGCGGGGGTGAGGAGGAGCGAGAGCTGACCCAGCCGTCCGAAGACCCCCATCGCCGACAGGTCCAGATCCGGCCGTTCCTTGTGCCACTGGTCGAGGATCTGATCGACCGCGTCTCTGGGGTTGCGGCGCGTCTCGGCAGTCGCACTCTGTTTGGTCACGTCTCCCTTGGCCATGCCTCCATCTTATTCGACGGCTGATAGTTAGCTGTCATACTATTCGAGCAGAATCACTTCTGCTGATCTCGATCCCGGCTCGCGTCCGGGGCCGGATGCGGTTCTACGAATGGAGGGGCGTATGTCCTTGATCACTCCCGATGCCCAGGGCGGAATTCTGGTCCGGGATGCCGAGGCCGAGGTGCTGGGCAGCGCTGAGAGCACCGTGCGGCTCTTTGCCGACGCCAGCACCACCGGCGGGGCCTTGAGCGCCCAACGGGTGACCCTGACCGCGGGCGCCGACGGAGCCTCACCGCACCACCACGCCGGATCGGCCGAGCTCTTCTTCGTGCTCGGCGGCCGGCTCCAGGCGCTGGCCGGGGACAGTGTGATCACTGCGGACGAAGGGGACTTCCTCCTCGTGCCGCCAGGACTGCCGCACGCTTTCGCCGCCGAACCCGGTGCGGACGCCGACGTACTGATCGTCATCACCCCGGGCGTCGAGCGCTTCGACTACTTCCGGCTGCTGGACCGTGTCCGCAAGGGCACGGCCGATCCACAGGAAGTCCTGGATTCGCAAGAGCGCTTCGACAACTTCTTCGTGGAGAGTGCCGCGTGGCGGCGGGCTCGTCAGGGTTCCTGATCATCCGATCGTCTCGGTTCGAGAGGCACGTCGTTCGTCGAGCGCGACGATGGCGCCCCGCCCGGCGAGTTCTTCGCAGAGGCCCGCGTCTCATGGTGCAGGGCGGCGATCACGGTGGCCGCGGCGTCGAGGTGGCCCTGGAGCCGAGTCCACTCGCGTTTCAGGTCCTTCTATCTGGCCGCGCAGGGTCGGTGTCCCGGCGGGCCTCGCCGGCGATGCGGGCTCCAGTGGCGGCCGTCCACTGGAAGACGGCCTCCACGAAGGCCCTCGCCGAAGCGGCGCTCAGCATGGACTCGCTGGAGCGGGCGAAGAACTTCCCGTCCTGAAGGCCGGAGGCCGCAGAGGCGGCGATTGGGCAGTTCATCGAGGCCGAGCGGAGCGGGCAGGCCG
>NZ_JBHVSY010000070.1:0-2325 GCF_042884935.1 Streptomyces sp. NPDC058092 | reverse complement strand
TTGGTGCCGCTGATGCCGAAGGAGGAGACTCCCGCGCGGCGCGGGCGGCCCTCGGCGGCGGGCCACGGCTCGGCCTCGGCCAGCAGGCGCACCTCGCCCGAGGTCCAGTCCACGTGCGGGGAGGGCTCGTCCACGTGGAGGGTCGCGGGCATGGTGTCGTTCTGCATCGCCATGACCATCTTGATCACGCTGGCGACGCCCGCGGCGGCGGAGGTGTGGCCGATGTTGGACTTGATGGAGCCGAGACGGAGCGGGCCGTTCTCGCGGCCCTGGCCGTAGGTGGCCAGCAGCGCCTGCGCCTCGATCGGGTCACCGAGGCGGGTGCCCGTGCCGTGGCCGTCGACGAGGTCGACGTCCTTGGGCTCGAGTCCCGCGTTGGTGAGGGCCTGACGGATGACGCGTTCCTGGGCGGGGCCGTTGGGGGCCGTGAGCCCGTTGGAGGCGCCGTCCTGGTTGACGGCGCTGCCGCGCACCACGGCGAGGACGCGGTGGCCCTTGCGGCGGGCCTCGGAGAGGCGCTCCATCACGAGCAGGCCGACACCGTCGGAGAAGCCCGTACCGTCGGCCGCGGCCGCGTACGGCTTGCAGCGGCCGTCGGCCGCGAGGCCGCGCTGGCGGCTGAACTCGACGAGGAGGAAGGGGCCGCCGAGCACGGTGACGCCACCGACCAGGGCGAGGGAGCATTCGCCCGAGCGCAGGGACTGGGCCGCCAGGTGCATGGCGACCAGGGAGGAGGAGCAGGCGGTGTCGATGGACACGGCCGGGCCCTCCAGGCCCAGGGTGTAGGCGACGCGGCCCGAGACGACGCTGGAGGTCTTGCCCGCGAGGCGGAAGCCCTCCAGGTCGGGCGTACTCTCGCCACCGTATTCGGAGGAGACCGTTCCGCAGAACACTCCGGTGTCCCCGCCGCGAAGCGAGGTCGGGTCGATGCCGGCGTGTTCGAGGGCCTCCCAGGCGGCTTCGAGGACGAGCCGCTGGGTGGGGTCGGTGGCGAGGGCCTCGCGCGGGCTGATACCGAAGAAGCCCGCGTCGAAGTCGCCGACCCCGTCGACGAAGCCGCCGCCGGTGGCGTACACCTTGCCGGTCTGCTCGGGGTCGGGGTCGTAGAGGTTCGCCAGGTCCCAGCCGCGGTCGTCCGGGAGCGGGGTGATGGCGTCGCGGCCTTCCGCGACGAGCTGCCACAGCTCCTCGGGCGTGGTGACCCCGCCCGGGTAGCGGCAGCTCATGCCCACGATCGCGAGCGGTTCCGTGGACTGGTTGAGGAGCCGCCGGTTCTGCAGGCGGAGGCGCTCGGTCTCCTTCAAGGACTTGCGGAGCGCCTCGATGAGGTCCTTCTGGTCTGCCATGGGTGCTAGCGCTCCTCGTGCGGTCGTACGGTGGCTGCCGCCGGGGCAGTGACGGCCGGGGCCGTCAGGGGGCGGGCTGCCGCCCGGGCCGTGATGGGTGAGGTGCTCACGCCGCGTCCTCCTGCGTCATGCGGATGAGGGCCTCGACGTCCATCTCGTCGATGGACTCGGAGTCCTCGGCGGTCTGCGCGGACTCCTCCGGGTCGCCGGCGGCGAGTTCGAGGAGGACGTCGAGCAGGCCCGCGGAGCGCAGCCGGCCGAGCGGGATGGCGGCGAGGGCCTCCCGGATCCGGTCTTCCTCGGAGGACTGCTGTCCGGTGGCGGAGACGCCTTCGGTGGCCAGGGGCACCAGGTAGCGGGTCACGGCGGCCGGGTTCGGGTGGTCGAAGACCAGGGTGGTGGGCAGTCGCAGGCCGGTGGCCTGGGTGAGGCGGTTGCGCAGTTCGACACCGGCGAGGGAGTCGAACCCGAGGCTCTTGAAGGCCCGTTCGGCCACGATGGCATCGGGAGAGGAGTGTCCGAGTACGGCCGCGACCTGGCCGCGTACGAGGTCCAGTACGACGCGCTCCCACTCCTCCTGCGGTACCGCGGCCAGGGTCTGGGCGAGCGAGCCCGTGCCGGAGCCGGAGCGGCGGGCGGGCACCTTGGCGAGCCTGCGCAGCAGGCCGGGCAGCAGACCGGCCCGGGCCTGGGCGCGCAGGGCCGCCTGCTCGAGCAGTACGGGCACCACGAGCGCGGCGTCCGACTTCTGGGCCTGGTCGAAGAGCTCCAGGCCGAGCTCGTTGGAGATGGCGCCGAATCCCATGCGCTCGACGCGGGCCAGTTCGGCCGCGTCGAGGTCGCCGGTCATGCCGGTGGCGTCGGCCCACAGGCCCCACGCCTGCGAGGTGGCGGGCAGGCCGAGGGCGCGGCGGTGGGCGGCGAGGGCGTCGAGGGTGGCGTTGGCTGCGGCGTAGTTGGCCTGGCCGGGGCTGCCGAT
>NZ_JBHVSY010000069.1:0-2438 GCF_042884935.1 Streptomyces sp. NPDC058092 | reverse complement strand
GACCGGTGGCAGTGCGCCATGAGGCGCCTTGTCGTATCCCCGATTCAGTCGGGATGAATTTGGAGGGAGGTTCTTGGGTCTGATGGCTTACCTAATCCGGAAATGGTGAGGGGACCGCAGCATGCCAGAAAATCGACGGCCGGGCTCAGGCATTGGAGACGGGGCGTCGAGGGACCCGCGTGACACGGTGAAAGCTGGATTGCTTGAATCCCAATCCCCAGAAGACTGAAGGTCAAGTCCGTCGGAAAGATGCCTGACACCGACGCCGCACCCTGCGATGGCTTGATGCCATGGCCAACGCAACCTCCGGAGTGCGGAGCGATGCCCAGCGAGGGCATTTAAGGGGATGAGTGGGGCACCTACATCACGCTATGAAGTACGACAAGGACGAACATGGGATCGCCTAAGGGAAGAGATCTTCCTATGGCGACGGAGGCCCCGTAGTAGTCGCCGGATTCACGACCGGCCAAGGAGGACGGGAAAGCCGTCCGCATCGGGCGAAGGGGGCCAGGTGACCGGACACTCAAGACTCGGGAGGTATGCGTAATGCAGAGCGCCGAAACGGTGCTGGGTGTCCTCCGTGAACGCGGCAGGCGTGGCCTGCCGTGCAATGAACTGTATCGACAGTTGTTCAATCCGCAGTTGTATCTACTGGCCTACGGGCGTCTCTACTCCAACAAGGGAGCGATGACGCCCGGGGTCAACGGGGAGACCGTGGACGGCATGTCGCTGGGCAAGATCGAGCACGTCATCGACGCGTTGCGCCACGAGCGCTACCGATGGAGCCCAGCCAGGAGGGTCTACATCCCGAAGAGGCGGGGCAGTACAAAACTGCGGCCGCTCGGCCTGCCGCCGTGGTCGGACAAGCTCGTCGGCGAAGTAGTGCGTCTGCTTCTTGAGGCGTATTACGAGCCGACCTTCTCCGACTCATCTCACGGCTTCCGGCCCCGTCGAGGCTGCCATACCGCGTTACGTGATGTGGTGAATACCTGGACGGGGACAGCTTGGTTCGTCGAGGGTGACATCACCCAGTGTTTCGACCGGCTTGACCACTCGGTCATGCTGAGAATCCTGGGCGAGAAGATCCGAGACAACCGGTTCCTTCGGCTGATGCGCAACATGCTCAAGGCCGGATACATGGAGGACTGGACTTGGAACGCCACGCACAGCGGAAGTCCGCAGGGCGGGGTTGTTTCGCCGATCCTTTCCAACATTTACCTGCACAAGATGGACGAGTACGTCGAGAAGGTTCTCATCCCGGAATACACCCGAGGAAGAGTCAGAAAGCCGAGCCGCGCCTTTTATCGGGTGTGGGCGGCGATTCGGCGCGCCCGCGAACGTGGCGACCGCACCAAGGTGCGGGACCTGCGCAAGCAACTCCACAGCATGCCCAGCATGGATCCTCAGGATCCTGGCTACCGGCGACTGCGGTATGTGCGCTATGCGGATGACACCCTGCTCGGGTTTGCCGGACCAAAGGCAGAAGCCGAAGAAATCAAGAAGCGCTTGGCGCGGTTCCTGCGGGATGATCTCAAGCTGGAATTGTCGCCGGAGAAGACGCTTGTCACGCATGCCCGGACCGGGGCGGCGAGGTTTCTCGGCTACGACATCACCGTGCTTCACAACGACCGCAAGATCTCGGGCAGACGACGTTCTGTCAATGGGACTATCGGTCTGCGTGTCCCCCGTTCGGTGGTATCTGCCAAGCAGGCCCAGTACAAAGAGCGCGGCAAACCCGCGCGTCGGCCCGAGCTGCTGAACCAGGACGATCACGTCATCATCAGCACCTACGGGTCCGAGTACCGCGGCATCGTCCAGTACTACCTGATGGCCGGCGATGTCTTCCGACTCACCCGGCTGCAATGGGTCATGGAGACCTCGATGCTGATGACGCTCGCCAACAAGCACCGCTCGTCGGTGTCGAAGATGGCCCGCAAGTACGCGACCACCACTGAGACACCGTTCGGGCCACGCAAGTGCTTCGAGGCCCGCGTCGAACGCGTCGGCAGGAAGCCACTGGTCGGACGGTTCGGCGGGATCCCGCTGAGACAGAACAAGAAGACGGTCATCACCGACCGTCGGCTGGCCCCGGTCAACATCAAACGCAAGGAGTTGGTAACCCGCCTCCTCGCCGGACGATGCGAGGCATGCGGACGCGTCGACGAGGTGGAAGTCCACCACGTTGCCAAGCTCGCAGACCTCGGAAAGCCGGGAACGGACCGGCCACCGTGGGCAGATCTCATGGCCGCTCGGCACCGCAAAGCCCTCGTGGTTTGCGGTAGTTGCCACGCGGACATCCACGGCAAGAAGCCTGTCCCAACACTCACGGAGTAGTCACTGGAGAGCGACGTGCGGCGAAAGTCGCATGCGTCGTTCGGGCTGGGGGCCGTTGGAAAAGGGCCTGCTCAGCAGGCACCTCGCCGACGGCCCACCAGTAC
>NZ_JBHVSY010000068.1:0-2444 GCF_042884935.1 Streptomyces sp. NPDC058092 | reverse complement strand
ACGGAGTTCTCCGGGCGGGCAGTCGGCGACGAAGCAGAAACCCCCACGGCGCGAGCCGTAGGAATCCCCCTCGTTCACGAGGGGGAGGAAGTCAAGACGGATTCCTTCGCGGGTGGGGGATCGGGTGGGGATCAGATGGGGGATCGGGTGTGGGTGGGAAGGCTCGGGCTGCGGTGGCGCGTCCAGGTCAGTGCAGGACGGTTTCCGGCGTGCTCCGGCGCCCGACGGACCCTGCGACGACGCGTTCGGCGGTGCGGGTACGGCGGTGGAGGTGGGCGGCGAGAAGGGCGAGCAGCAGGGCTGTGCCGGAGAGGATGGCGCCGACCCAGTTGGGGGAGGTGTAGCCGAGGCCCGCGGCGATCACGACACCGCCGAGCCAGGCCGCGAGGGCGTTGCCGAGGTTGAAGGCGCCGATGTTGGCGGCGGAGGCCAGGGTCGGAGCGGCCGAGGCCTGGTCGAGCACCCACTTCTGCAGCGGCGGGACGGTCGCGAAGCCGAGGGCGCCGATCAGGGAGAGGGTGATCGCGGCCAGCACCTTGTCGTGGGCGGTCGCGGTGAACAGCAGCAGCGTGGCGGTGAGGGCCGCGAGGGTGGTGAGGAGCATCGGCATGAGCCTGCGGTCGGCGAACTTGCCGCCGAGGAGGTTGCCCAGGAACATGCCGATACCGAAGAGGACGAGCAGCCAGGTCACCGCGCCCTCGGTGTAGCCGGCCACCTCGGTCATCATCGGGGTGATGTAGGTGATCGCGGCGAAGACACCGCCGTAGCCGAGGACGGTCATGGCCATGGCCAGCCACACCTGCACGTTGCGGAATGCGGCGAACTCGGTGCGTACGGTCACCGAATCGGGTCGGCCCATCTCGGGCAGCAGCTTGGCGACGCCGAGGAAGCCGATGACGCCGAGCACGGCGACGATGACGAACGTGACGCGCCAGCCGGCGGCCTGGCCGATGTACGTACCGCCGGGGACACCGACGATGTTGGCCACGGTCAGGCCCATGAACATCAGGGAGATGGCCGAAGCCTTCTTCTCCGGAGCGACAAGGTCGGCTGCGACCACGGAACCGATGCCGAAGAACGCGCCGTGCGCCAGGGAGGCCACGATCCGGCCGATGAGCATGACGCCGAAGCTCGGTGCGAAGGCGGACAGCGCGTTGCCGATGACGAACAGCGTCATCAGGAACATCAGCATCTTCTTGCGGGACACCTTGGTGCCGAGAACGGTCAGGAGCGGCGCGCCGAACACGACGCCCAGGGCGTAGCCGGAGACCAGCCAGCCGGCGGCCGGGATGGTCACGCCGAAGTCGCCTGCGACCTGGGGCAGCACGCCCATGATCACGAATTCGGTGGTGCCGATCCCGAAGGCCCCGATGGCGAGAGCCAGGAGCGCGAGAGGCATGGGGAGTTACCTTCCAAGTGCTTGCGTTGGGCGCTTACGTCACACGACAATAGTTGCATGCGCTGGATAAAGCAAACGCGCACTGAAGGCGTGTGCATGTATCGTCGTGTGCAATAATTGAGGGGACGGCCCGAAGAAGGAGGCCCCCGTTGACTGCTACTGCCCCCGCGCTCACCGCCCTGGCTCAGGGCTGGTGCGTGCTGTCTCTGCTGCACGGAAAGATCGAGTCCCGCCTCGAACGCGCCCTGCAGGCCGGTCATGGCCTGAGCGTGCGCGAGTACTCGCTCCTCGACGTCCTCGGCCGCCAGCACGACGGGGAGGGCGGACACCTGCAGATGAAGCAGGTCGCCGACTCCGTCGTGCTCAGCCAGAGCGCGACGACCCGCCTGGTCACCCGCCTCGAGGACCGCGGACTCCTGGAGCGCTACCTGTGCCCCACCGACCGGCGCGGGATCTACACCGACGTCACCGAGGCCGGCCTCAAGCTGCTCGGCGAAGCCCGCCCGACGAACGAGGCGGCCCTGCGTGCGGCACTGCAGGAAGCCGCCGAGGACCCCCGGCTGGAACCTCTGGTGCGCACCGTCGAAACCGCGCGGACGCCGGCGGAAATCGCCGCATGAAAGCGATCACCCTCAACGGATACGGCGGACCCGAGGCACTGCGGCTTGCCGACCTCCCGGACCCGAAGGTGGCCCCCGGCGAGGTGCTGATCCGGGTGAAGACCGCAGGGGTCAACCCTGTCGACTGGAAGCTCGCCGAAGGCCGCCTCGACGCGGTCATCTGATTCCTTCGTGGATACTCCGCCCTTCGGGGCGGAGAGGAAGCGGACTCCTGCGGAGCAGGGCAAGGGCTGCGATTCGCCGCCAGGCGGATCACGGTGCTCTGACCTGCAGATTTGATCTTTACATGGTCGCATTGGTTTGTGAGCATGACCGCGAACCATGTGAAGCGGGCGTTCAAATACCGCTTCTGTCCGACGGATGTGCAGGCGGCTGAGCTGTCGCGCACGTTCGGATGCGTGCGGAGGGTCTACAACCTGGCGCTT
>NZ_JBHVSY010000067.1:0-2915 GCF_042884935.1 Streptomyces sp. NPDC058092 | reverse complement strand
CAACGGAGAACTCCGGGCGGGCAGTCGGCGATGAAACAGGAAGTCTCACGGCGCGAGCCGTAAGAATCTCCCTCCTTCAGGAGGGAGAGCGTCAACCTTCATCCGCGACGGCGCTGCGCCGCTCATCCGATCGGCAGCCGCCGACGCCCCCTCTTCGCGGAGCGCTCGGCGGCCTTGAGGCCCTGCGGCCCGGAACGGTGATGCCCTTGCCGCGACGGTGGGCCCGCTGTCGTACGACAGCGGCCCCGGCACGATGCGGTCCCGGTGCAGGGAGTCCGGTGCAGTCTCGGGCAGTCGGAGGAGTCTCACCCGGGCCCGGTCCTCGCGCCAGGTCGTGAACCGACTCGTCTGCGAGAAGCGTGCTGCCGCACCGCCCCGCCGATGTACCGGCATCTGCCCCCTCGCGCCGGCCCGCCGTGAAGGCAGCTTCCCCGAGGTCCTTGCGGCGGGTACGTTCAGGACGCCCCGTTCAGGAACCGGTCGAGGTGGCCGTCCAGGTCCAGTGCCTCGGCCTCCTGGGCGGCGGGCACCAGCTGGTAGGTGCGCAGCAGCCAGTGCTTGAGGGCCGGGAGCGGAGCGATGAGGTGGGCGGAGCCGCCCGGAGAGGTCAGGAGAAGGTGCAGGAGGGCATTTGGGCCGGTCCCGGTAGGCCGTACCCGCACGTCGCCCTCTCCGCTGGGTGCCAGCATTCCCCGGGCGAGCAGCTCGCGTGAGATGACCCAGAGTACGGGGCCTCGGACGAGGTCATGGAAGAGGAACTCCACCACCAGCGGGTCCTGCGACCTGTACAGCAGGTGGGCTGGTACCGGGAGCCGTGCGCCCAGAGGCGACACGAGCTCCATGTCGAGCATGTGGTCTACGCAAGTGATCACGGCTTTGTGTTGGTTCGGGGGCCGGGGCGGCGCCTGGGCTCTGGTGGCGGTGGTTGCGGTGCCCGCCCGCATATGTGTGTGGGGGGATTTGGGCCGTGTCACTTGCCCGTCGGTGTGCGGCGGCCCGGGCGGTGATGGTCCTGGGGCCCGCGATTCTCAGCGGTGTGAACGGTCGTGGTGCTCAAGGCTGTCCCAGTAGGTGTGTCCGTGGTTCTCGGCCCAGCGGATCTGGTCGAGGACCCACTGGCGACGGTCTTCGTCGATCCGTGCCTGGTAGCCGTGGCGGTCGTCGTGCCGGATCCAGTGGCGGCCTCCATCGCGATCCTGCTCCCAGTGGCCATGGCCGTCGCTGCCCCGGCCGCCGAGTGCGCTGTGCCGGTCCCTGCTGTGGTTGTTGTGCCGGTCCTCGTTGTGGTGGTCGGTGATTCGGACGGTGGATACGGCGCCCGGCTGGGTGCTGCTCGGGTGCGTCGCCGCCGAGGCGGTGCCGCCGGTGGCGAGAAGCCCGGCTGCGGCGATGGCGGTCGAGGTGATCGCGACGACAGTCCGACGAACGGTCCTGCTTGTCATGATTTCCTCTCTTTCTCCACCCTGCGATGTGAATGGGTGAGTTAGCGCGTGTTTGCCTTGCTGGCATTGAAGACACTAACCCCGAATGATTGAACGGTGAACTACTTCTGGTGGGTGAGGTCCACCACGCGCCGAAGAGCCGTTGCGTCGGAATATTCGCGCGAAACCCGATGTTGCGAGCCGGTTCCCGGGCGGCAGCCGAGGGTCTTCTCGCCACGCGCCACTGGGCTTTATCCGCTTTGACGGACAACTGGATCAGGAGGGGCTGAGCCCCCGGAAAGACGGCCGGAGTTCACGGCCGAGATCGTCGGCCTGCGCAACGCGGTGACCGGTCCATCGGCCAAGCATCCCGGTCCTGGTGGTCCGCGGCTTCGCCCCAGTCCTATGCCGAAGTCGTGCGCCGCCGCACCACCCGGCCCGGCCACGCCACGCCCTGGGGTGCGGTGACTTGGACGCGAGCGGGAAGCGAGACCGTGGAACTCTGCGGTCCGAGGTGACGGCGTAGCGGCGGTGGCGGGGCCGTGGTCGAGGTCGATGCCGGTTTCGTCGTGGAGCGGGGTGACGCCGCGGGACGGTGACACCGTCCATCTCGTCGACGCGAAGCTCGAACAGGACTGGACCCGGCGCACCGAAGACTGCTGGGACGAGGTCCGCCGGGTGCTCCCGACCCGCGAGCAGACCATCGAGTACGAACTTCCCCCTGCCGAGATGGGCGGCCTGCGCCGACCGGCGCGTACTCGACCCCGCCCACCCTGTGCAATGGGAAGTTGAAGCTCTGGGACCGGCCGAACTCCAGCGCCTGGTCCTCGCCGCCGTCACCCCCTACATCGACCACGCCGTACTCACCCAGCAGATCGCCCCGCGAGGAAGAACAACGCTGCGCCCTCGCCGACTTCCTCAACAGCTGGGGCACAGCACCCCGGAACCTCCTGACCCCGCCCGGCCACGCCTGGTGCTCCTCACCGAAGCCGCATACGCGCTGCCGGCCCGCCGGCCCGCCTACCCAGCAGGCCGCCAACACCCTGGACATCGAGTCGTGCCAGATCTGCGGGCCCGAGACGGGACTGCAGCCGCTGGAGTAGGAAGTGCCCGGGTCAGGTGATGTCGTCCGGGGTGATCCCAGGCTCTGCGCGGCCATCGCCGACCGAATCACCTTCCGCTGCACCCTCATCCAGACCGGCACCGAGTCCTACCGCTACCAGGCCACCGAGTTCGAACGCCAGGTCACGCCGGCGCGCTGACTGAGTGCCCGTCCTTTGAACTGGAGCGGAATCGGTGAAGTCGTCCCTGTGGGAGGTCCTGCGCCGTGTGTCATCGTGGCTGGCGAGGTCGATGCGACTTCTGCCGCACCACTACGTTGGGAGATGCAATGGGCGCCGTCATCGGATTCCTCCGTGGATACTCCGCCCTTCAGGGCGGAGAGGAAACGGACTCCTGTGGAGCAGGGCAAGGAGCGGAGTTCCGCCCGCAGGG
>NZ_JBHVSY010000066.1:0-3508 GCF_042884935.1 Streptomyces sp. NPDC058092 | reverse complement strand
CCGAACCGTGGCCCGCCACCGAGAACCGCCCCCGCCGCGCGGGCATCTCCTCCTTCGGAATCAGCGGGACGAATGCGCACGTCATCCTCGAGGAGCCCCCGGCGCTCCCGGAGCAGCCGCAGGCGGCGGCTCCGGCGGGCACCGCCGGCCCGGAGGGCACGGCCACCGCGGCCGAGGCCGCCGCCCCGCAGGCCGCGGAGACCGCCGCCGCCCCGGCCCGTGAGCTGCCCGCCGTGCCGGTCCTGGTCTCCGCCCGCAGCGAGGCCGCCCTGCGCGCCCAGTCCGACCGCCTGCGCGCGCACCTGATCGCCGAGCCGGCCCTCTCCGTGAACGACATGGCCTTCTCGCAGGCCACCACCCGCGCCCACCTGGAGCGCCGGGCCGCCGTGGTCGCCACCGACCGGGGCGCGCTGCTGGCCGGGCTGGCCGCGCTGTCCGCGGCCGAGCCCGCCGCCCACGTCTTCCAGGGCCGCCCCGGTGGCGACGAGACCGTGTTCGTCTTCCCCGGCCAGGGCTCCCAGTGGGAGCGGATGGCCGTCGAACTCCTCGACTCCGCGCCCGTGTTCGCCGAGGAGATCGCCGCGTGCGGCGAGGCCCTCGCCCGCTACGTGGACTGGAACCTCGAGGAGGTCCTGCGCGGCGCCCCCGGCGCGCCGACCCTGGAGCGCGTCGACGTCGTCCAGCCCGCGCTGTTCTCCGTGATGGTGTCCCTGGCGAAGCTGTGGCGTTCCCACGGCGTCGAGCCGTCCGCCGTCGTCGGCCACTCCCAGGGCGAGATCGCCGCCGCCTACGTGGCGGGCGGCCTCAGCCTCGACGACGCCGCCCGTGTGGTGGCCCTGCGCAGCCGTGCCGTACGCGAACGGCTCGCCGGGCAGGGCGGGATGATGTCGGTCCTGCTGCCCGTGAACCGCGTGGAGAAGTATCTGGAGCGGTTCGACGGCCGGATCTCGGTGGCCGCCGTCAACAGCCCCGGCACCGTCGTGGTCGCGGGCGAGCCCGCCGCGCTCGACGAGCTCCAGGCGGCCTGCGAGCAGGACGGGGCCCGCGCCCGCCGCATCCCCGTGGACTACGCCAGCCACTCCGTGCAGGTCGAGGGCATCCAGGAGGAGCTGCTGCGGCTCCTGGCCCCGGTCGCCCCGCGCAGCGGCACGATCCCCTTCTACTCCACCGCCAGCGGGGACTTCCTCGACACCGCGGAGCTCGACGCCGCGTACTGGTACCGCAACCTCCGCGGCCGGGTCGGCTTCGAGCCCGCCGTCCGCGCCCTCGTCGCCAACGGCGCGAAGCTCTTCGTCGAGCTCTCCCCGCACCCCGTCCTCACCATGGCCGTCGACGAGATCGTCCAGGACCTCGACGCCGCCGGGCACGTCCGGTCCGTCGGTTCGCTGCGCCGCGGCGAGGGCGGCCCGGCCCGCTTCGCCACCTCCCTCGCCGAGGCCCACGTGGGCGGGGCCGCCATCGACTGGCACGCCTTCTTCGCCGGTACGGGCGCCGAGCGCGTGCAGCTCCCGACGTACGCCTTCCAGCGCGAGCGGTACTGGCTGACGCCCGGCACCGGCACCGGCGACGCCACCGCGGCCGGCCTCGGCCGCCTCGACCACCCGCTGCTGTCCGCCACCGTCCAGGTCGGCGACCGCGACGAGTGGATCTTCACGGGTCGGCTCGCCCGTACCGCGCAGACCTGGACCGAGGACCACGCCGTCCTCGGTACGGTCCTGCTGCCCGGCGCCGCCCTGGTGGAGGCCGCCCTCACCGCGGGCCGCCAGGCGGGCACGCCCGTACTGGACGATCTGGTGCTCGAGGCTCCGCTTCTCCTTGACGAGGACTCCGCCCGGCAGCTCCAGATCACCGTGGGGCGCCTCGGCGAGGACGGCCGCCGTGAACTCGTCGTCTACTCGCGCCCCGAGGCCTCCGGCGAGGACGGGGACCGCCAGGTCACCCGCCACGCCCGCGGCTGGCTCACCGCCGACGCCGAACCGGCCCCCGCGTTCCCCGCCGCCTGGCCGCCCGCCGGAGCCCGGCCCGTCGCCGTGGACACCCTCTACCCCCGCCTCGCCGAGGCCGGTTACGACTACGGTCCGCTCTTCCAGGGCGTCCGCGCCGCCTGGAAGGCCGGCTCCGACATCTGCACCGAGATTTCCCTGCCGGAGGACGCGCACACCGAGGGCTTCCTCCTCCACCCGGCCCTCCTCGACGCCGCCCTGCACGGTGGTCTCCTCGACAAGGAGCCCGGCGCCACGGCCGATCTGCCGTTCTCCTGGTCCGGCGTCCGCGCCGGCGTCACCGGCACCGCTGCCGGCGTCACGCGTGCCCGGGTGCGGATCAGCGCCGCCGGGGACTCCGCGCTGCGCATCGCCCTCGCCGACGAGAACGGCGCCCCGCTGCTGACCGTGGAGACGATGGCCTTCAGGCCCGTGGACCTGGCCCAGCTGGAGTCCGCCCAGCGCGGCGGCCAGAGCTCCCTCTACCAGCTCGACTGGCTGCCCGTTCCGGCCGGGGCCCCGGCTGCCGACGGGGGCCGTGTCTGCGTCCTCGGCGAGCTCGCCTCGGCCCCCTCGGAGTGGGACCGCTACCCGGACCTGACCGCCCTGGAGGAGGCCCTCGCCGAGGGCGCCCCGGTGCCCACGACGGTCCTCGCCGCCCTGGACACCGACCCGGCGGCCGACGCCGCGGGTGCCGCGAGCAGCGCCGCGGAGGCCGTTCACGCGAGCGCCGCCCGCGCCCTCGGTCTGCTCCAGCAGTGGCTGGCCGCCGCGCCGCTCGCCGACTCCCGGCTGGTCGTGGTCACCCGGCGGGCGGTCGCCGCGGACGGCTCGGCGCCCGAGCTGGCGCAGGCCCCCGTGTGGGGTCTGGTGCGCAGCGCGCAGTCCGAGCACCCGGGCCGGTTCGGCCTCGTCGACCTCGACTCCGACGGCGGCCAGGAGGCCGGGAGCGAGCAGAACGCCCTCGACTGGGCGGCGCTGACCTCCCTGGACGAGCCGCAGATCGCGGTCCGTGCGGGCGAACCCCTCGTACCCCAGCTGGGCCGTGCGGAGCTCTTCTCGCTCGCCGGGAACGCCTGGCGGCTGGGCGTGGCGCGCAAGGGCTCGCTGGAGGGCCTGGCGCTGATGTCCTCGGACAGCGACCGGCCGCTCGGAGTCCACGAGGTGCGGGTCGGGGTGCGGGCCGCGGGCCTGAACTTCCGCGACGTGCTGATCGCCCTGGGTCTCTACCCGGGTGAGGCACCGCTCGGCAGCGAGGCCGCCGGTGTGGTCCTGGAAGTCGGCTCCGGAGTCACCGACCTGGCGCCCGGCGACCGGGTGCTGGGCCTGGTCCTCGATGCGTTCGGACCGGTCGCGATCGCCGACCGCCGGATGATCGTCCCGATGCCCGAGGGGTTCACCTTCGCGCAGGGCGCCGCCCTCCCGGTGGTCTACCTGACCGCGTACTACGGGCTGGTCGACCTCGCCGGCCTCCGCGCCGGCGAACGCCTCCTCGTCCACGCAGCCGCAGGCGGCGTCGGCATGGC
>NZ_JBHVSY010000065.1:0-3794 GCF_042884935.1 Streptomyces sp. NPDC058092 | reverse complement strand
ACACCACGTGATCATTCCGGGGCCGTCGTCATGCCCGGAAGGCAGATCACGACCGTCACGCATCACGCATGATCAGCCACCCGACAGGCTCTCAGTCGTCGAGCGGCCAACCATTTGCCGGTAGGTCTAAGGGCCGTCCCGTAAATGATCTCTGAGCGGCCTCGGGCATGGTGGGCTGCTGTACGGCGGGATGGTCTATGCGGTAAGGGCGAGGTTGTGCATCCGCGCGATGCCGAGCATGGCGTGGTGGACGCCGTCGCCTTTGAGGCGGCAGTCGCGGAGGATCTTCCAAGTCTTCATGCGGGCGAAGACGTGCTCGACGCGGGCGCGGACCTGCTTGTGAGACTTGTTGTGGGCCTGCTTCCAGCCGGGCAACTCCTCGCCCTTGCGGCGCCGGTGGGGCATCACGAGCCCGGTCCCCGGATAGCCCCGTCGGCGATGGTCACGGTCGTGCCGACGGCGGCCTTCGCGCCGGACTCCTCCCACGCCTTGCAGTCGTTGCGGTTGCCGGGCAGGGGCTGGCCGATCACCACGACAAGGCAGGTGTCGGCGTCGATGACGACCTGATGGTTGGTGGAGTACCGGTAGTTCTTCGACTGCTCGGCGACGGTGTGATCGCGGGTGGGCACCAGAGTGCCGTCCACGATCAGCACGGTGTCCTTCGCGAACCGCTTGCGGGGCTGGAGAGCGAGCATCGGCCCGAGGCGATCGATGATCCGGTCCGCCGCCGACTTGGAAACCCCGAACAGTGGGCCCAGCTGGCGCATGGTCAGGTTCGTGCGCCAGTAGGCCGCGACCAGCAGTGCACGGTCCTCCAGCGGCAGGCTCCACGGCCGGCCCCTGCGGGCCGCATCCGCGCCCTCGCGCCGCAGAACAGTCACCAGCTTCCCGAACTGCCGCGGGCTCAGCCCGGTGAACGGGGCTATCCAGGACGGCTCCGAAGCCGTGATTACACCAGGCACGGCGAGATCGTCTCATCTCGTTCGTCCGGACGGATCCGGCGTGAGAGCCTCGCGCCTGTGGCTACTGAAACCGAGGTGGGAGAGCTGTTGCACCAGCGCGGCTGGCGGACGGCATTCACAGTCGCTGAGAGGGTGAACGCGTGGGCCGCCCTGGTGAGCTTCATCGAGCGTGGCTACGGCGACGACATCTACGAGTACACCAACGACCTGTACTGCCGGAACTGGCTGCACGAGGCGTGGCTCCTGCTGGATGAACACATCGTCCAGCTCTGGACCCCGCAGATCAAATCCCTGGACGACCGGTACAAGGCCGCGACCGTCGACGATGACGGCCAAGCACTTGACCAGTTCCACAGGCTGCCCGGCCCCGACCTGTGGTGGTGGCGGCGACACCCCCGCATCCTCACCAAAGACCTCGGGCGTTCGCTTCGCTCGGCCGGCGCCATCGGCACCGACCCGGACACAGCATGACCCTCAGCCTCCTGGGATTACGGGACAGCCCTTAGCTTGTTCTTTAACCTCTGCGTGCTGCCAGGTTGTGGCTGGTACCGAGCCGGAGGCTGCTCAGATATTCGATCGTCGACCAGCGGGTGACTTGGCAGACTGCTCGTCATGAGCAACTCGTACGCGCAGGCAGTGCTGAGGACGACGGATGTTGCGGAGACACTGCGAGTCGCTGGACAGCTGCTCGATCTCGCTGACACCGGGGAACTCGAAGTCGACTTCGAAGCACGGGTCTCCACGACCCGCGAGCTGGAGCGGTTGAGCGGAGTGATGCCGAACGCTGACTGGTGGTCGTACGGGGCCGACCGCCACGGCTCCTCACGCAATGGCGACTCTCCGTCAGAGTGCCTCCCGATCATCATGAGCAGATGGTGCATGGCACAGGAAGCCGTGGCGGCGTTCTTGACTGTCGTAGGGAACGTCCCGGCCATGGTGCGCTGGGATTTCAGTGGTTGGCCTGAGGCTCCGGAGGTAGGTCTCGGTCCTGGGGGCACCAGAGGCGCCTACGTGACGGTATGTGTGAATGCCCGCGACCTCTATCTTGAGGAGCCCGCGCCGGACCACACGGTTTACGTCCACGTGAAGCAGGTCGAAGCCCAACGGGCTGCCTGGCTGGCAGCGCGAGTCGGCCTTGAGGTCATCGGCGAGTTGCAGATGGCACCTCTCTGAGCCAGGTTGCCCCATGGCCCGCGAGCGATGAAGTTCCGGCATTCGCCGGACAATGGTACGGCCTTGGCGTGATTATGTGCGTTGCGAAGCACCCATGATCACCAACCAAGGCCGTGAGGACGAGTTTGCTGCAAGACGCTGTCCGCGTCGAGTCCCTGTCCGTGCTGTCCAACTTCCGGAACGGCTTCTACAACTGCCTGACCGCCCGCGCCGATGCCCTGTTCGAGCTGACCGACGCCCTGCTCTGCACGGACGGGCCGGTCAAGGCCCTGGTCGACCTGGCCCTGGCACCTGAGCACCGTCGCGGCCATGGCGCCCTCTACGACGCGCTGAACGGCGGCCGGATCGAGGCGGACCGGCTGCGGGCGACGCTGACCGCTCTGCCGCTTCCCCGCACCGCCGACGGGCGGATCGTCCTGGCCGTGGACGTCAGCTCGTGGCTGCGATCAGACGCGGCGACCAGTCCGGACAGGCTGTTCTGCCACGTCCACGGACGCGCGAAGAACGCCGCGCAGTTCATCCCCGGCTGGCCCTACTCCTTCGTCGTCGCACTGGAGAGCGGTCGCACCTCCTGGACCGGGATCCTGGACGCAGTCCGCTTGGGCCCCGAGGACGACGCCACGGCGGTGACCGCCGACCAGCTGCGGTCCGTCGTCGAGCGTCTGGTCACGGCCGGGCACTGGGCCGAGGGCGACGCGGACGTCCTGGTCGTCATGGACGCCGGCTACGACGTCACCCGCCTGGCGTTCGTCCTCGCCGACCTGCCCGTCGAACTCCTCGGGCGCATCCGCTCCGACCGGGTCCTGCGACGCCCGAAGCCACCCAGACTTCCCGGCACCAACGGCCGACCGCCCAAGCACGGACCCGAGTTCGCCCTGAACAAGCCCGCCACCTGGCCCGCCCCGCAGCACACCACCACGACCGCCACCACGCGCCACGGCACCGCCACCGCCGAAAGCTGGGACCGAATGCACCCCCGGCTCACCCACCGCACCTCCTGGATCGACCACGACGGCGAACTCCCCGTCATCGAGGGAACGCTGATCCGCCTGCAGGTCGACCACCTGCCCGGCGACCGCGACCCGAAGCCAGTCTGGTTGTGGTCCTCGGCCACCAGCGCCACCGCCGCCGACATCGACCGCTGGTGGCAGTCCTACCTCCGAAGATTCGATCTTGAACACACCTTCCGGCTGTTCAAGCAGACCCTCGGCTGGACCCGCCCCAAGCTTCGCGCCCCCGAGGCCGCCGACCGCTGGACCTGGATCGTCATCACGGCCCACACCCAGCTCCGCCTCGCCCGCCCCCTTGCCGAGGACCTCCGCCGCCCCTGGGAGAAACCCGCCGCCCCGGGCCGCCTCACACCGGCCCGCGTCCGCCGCGGATTCAGGAACATCCGCCCGATCAGCGCACTACCCGCCAGGGCGCCGAAACCCAGCCAGCCCGGCCCGGGACGACCACCCGGCTCCAAGAACCGCAGACCCGCACCCCGCCACGACGTCGGAAAGACCGTCAAACGCGACCTCACCATGACCGAACACCAAGATCGCAAAGGTTAAAGAACAAGCTTAGAGCCTGTCGGGTGGCTGATCATGCGTGATGCGTGACGGTCGTGATCTGCCTTCCGGGCATGACGACGGCCCCGGAATGATCACGTGGTGT
>NZ_JBHVSY010000064.1:0-4361 GCF_042884935.1 Streptomyces sp. NPDC058092 | reverse complement strand
CGGTATCTATGTGGTTTTTTCCGTTCGCCACTCGGATACGAATGAACTGCGACCCCGAGAAGACCCAATACTCGTTTATGTTGTCCGGCGTCTGCATCACGGCATCGATTCGTGTAAACGAACTGGTGCGGAGAGCACCCCAGTCACTCAACGGCATCGGATCCTGTACCACGGTATCTATGTGGTTTTTTCCGTCTGCCACTCGGATACGAATGAACTGCGACCCCGAGAAGACCCAATACTCGTTTATGTTGTCCGGCGTCTGCATCACGGCATCGATTCGTGTCGTAAACCCCGCTTCCCTGAAAGCGTTCCGATCGCTCAACGGCTTCGGGCCCTGCACCTTCTTCCCGTCGGTGCCGGTGAGGCGTACGGCGACGAGTGCGCTGACCGTCGCGGCCAGTGTGGCGCCGCCGCCGAGCAGGACGGTGCGGCGGCTCAGTCCACGCGAGGTGGTCGGCGTCTTCTCGGCCTCGGCTCCGATATAGATCGGTTTGGGGTGCGGGGCGAGACCGGGTTGCGGTGAGGTGCCCGGGGGTTGTCCGGGAAGGTGTTCATCGGAATGAGTGAGGTGGTGCTGGGCCTCCCACACGCGCCGGGCCTGCTCGAGAAGGCGTTGCTCGTCGGCGGCATTGGCGATGTGAATGTTGATGTTGTGCTGGTCACGGCCGACGGTGTTCTGCTGGAGACTCCCGCCGACGGTGTTGCCTTCCGCGCCCTGCACGGTCTCGAGTCGCCGCGCGGGGCGCCAACGGAACGGGCGTCGGGATTCCTTCCGCGGCTCACCCATCCTGGCGCTGGCCGAAATCGCCCGTGATGTCGTTCCGGCGCGCTTCCTGCTCTGCGGGCCCGGTGGACGTCTGGGTGAACGAGCCGCCGACCCTGTTGCCCTCGGCCCACTGGCTCCTGCCTCGCGCTGGTACCACCGGGAGCCACCACTGCACCGCGGCCCCCACCACGAGCAACACCGCCGCGGAAGCCCACCACGCCGCCGATCGGTGATCGGTGAGGAACCCGGTGGCCACGTTCACCACCGCGGCGACCGCCACCGCCCCCACCGCGCCCACGAAACGCTGCACGACTGGACTCATCCATGCCCCCCGAGCAAGACCGAACACCCCCGACACGAACGTCGTGTAGGGAACCGACCCACGGGCGCGGGCCGACATCGCGGGACCCGGGCATCCACCAGCCGCCGACACCGTTCTCGTATGGGGAGGGCTTCCGCCCACCCGGACCCCTACCCGCCGATTGTAGAGCCGCAGCAGGATGAACGCCCGGGTGATCGAACATCCGACACCGGACGACCCGGCCGAGTGAAGCAGCTGTCCAAGGTCGGGATGGGGTGTGTCAAATTAACGGCTGATCCTGGTTGTTGAGGTTGTTGAGGTTGTTAGAGGGTGGTATGAGACCTGATGCCCGATTCTTCGTTTCGTGCGGGGTGAACGGGCAGGCCGTGGCGACGTTGGTCGGTTACGGCCGGGGCAGGGTGAACAAGCCTGGCTCGGTCTCGGCCATGATTCCCCGGTCGGCCAGCCGTTTGAGCTTCAGGCGGACGTTGTTGATGTTGTTGGGCGCGACCGGCAGGTCCATCGCCTCACAGACCTGCCGCGCCCGCAACGGATGGTCGGTCGCGGCGAACACCGCCATGATCTGCTGGTAGGCCGGATGGTCCGGCAGCTTCAGTGCCGGCGGCGCGGGCGGTTGTGGCTCGGGCAGCTCCATCAGCGTCTTGCGGGTGACCCGGACTTCCTCGGCGGCCCGGGCGAGTTCGTCGAGCCGGGCGGTCAGCTGCGTGATCTGCTCCCGCACCGCCTCGGCCTGTGCGGTGATCTCGCCTTCCCGCTCCTCCAGCCGTGCCAGCACCGCGCCGAGCGTCAGCTCCCCGCGACTCATGTAGTGCGCCAGGCCGGCACGGTCGCCCCGGTCAACCGGCGCAGTATCACCGCGGTCATCGCCCAGTACACCCGCGACTCCGAACTACGGGGTAGATGCTCGTAGTCGCGCACCAGCCTGCGGTGCAGCATCAAGATCCCGTATGCGCGCTCCACGACCCACCGCTTGGCCTGCGGAACGAACCCGGTTTTCGCGGGGTTGCGCGCCACGACCTCCACCTCGATGCCCACCTTTTCGCCGTGCGCGACGACGGCGTTCTTGAAGCCTTGATCGACCAGTGCCTTCTCCACCGTGTCGGTGTCGGCGGCGACCCTGTCCAGCAACGCGATCCCGACGGCGTTCTCATGCGCCGAAGCGGCCACCACGACCACCGCGATCACCAATCCCAACACGTCAACGGCCAGGCCGCGCTTGCGGCCCGGTACTTTTTTGCCGGATCGCACCCCGTCGACTCCGCGGGCACCCCGGCTGCCGCATGAACACTCTGGGTGTCGAGCACCACCAGGCTCGGGTCCGCCTTGCGGCGTGCCATCTCCCGCACCTGCCAGCGCAACAGGTCATGAACGGTCTGGTCGATGCCCTCGTCGCGCCAGAGGTAGAAGTAGTACTTCACCGCGCCGGGCGGCGGGAAGTCGTGTGGGAGCAGCTCCCACTGAAAACCCGTTCGCCCCTGATAGAGCAGCGCGTTGACGATTTCCCGCATTGCGTACCGGCCCTGATGGCCGCTGACCGAGGGATGGACGGCTTTCCACGCGACGATCACCGGCTCTACCAGCGCCCATTGCTCGTCGCTCAGATCGGTCTTGTAGGGCGTGCGCTCGCTCACAGTGTTCAGCCCACCATGCCCATGACCGCCGAAGGGTCGGGACCCCGTGCCACCACACGTTCAGGTGACGACAAACCGCCTACACACTCTCATACCGCCCTCTGACGAACGCAGAACGAGTCGTGGAACTGATTCACACGGTCGCAGGTAGATAGCAGGCAGGCAGTTCTGACAGGATCGCTCTTCGGTAGCCACTGGGCGGCCCACTCTTCCCTGGACGTCCTGCGCCACGCCAGGGAAGAGCGGCCGGACGCAGACGGGATGGACACACAACCGAAGGCACCACTCCAATGAATCATGGCATCGAGGAGCATGCGGCACACAGGGCCGCCCGCATAAGCGGGTTGCGCAGCAACCAGATGACCAAGCTGCACCAGCACGCGACCGCAGTCTTCCTCCTCCCTACCGAACGCATCGTCGCGCGCGTCAGCTCAGTCGGACATCTCCCCAGGCTCACCACCAGCGTGACGCTCACACGCTGGCTCACAAACAACGGTGTACCAGCGACGGAACCCGCGGACCTCGAACAGCCCGTACTCGCCGAAGGGCATGTCGTCACCTTCTGGCGTCACTACCCGCAGCCCACCGCGAAAGGCACCCCCAACGCTGAGCATCTCGGCCGTCTCCTTCGGCAACTACACCAGCTTCCCCAACCACCCATCACACTGCCGAAGTGGACGCCACTAACTTCCTTCACCCAGGCACTGGCGCACGCGAACTCAGTGCCCGATACCCAGAAGGACTGGCTCGCCACACACGCGCACGAGCTCATTGCTACCTTCGAGGAACTCGACTACGCCCTGGCCCCCGGCCTCGTCCACGGTGACGCATACCCCGGCAACTGCCTCTGGGACGGCGACCATGCGCTCCTCGGCGACTGGGATGAGGCGGCCGTCGGGCCACGGGAGGTCGACCTTGCCAACACCTACCAAGGCCGGCGATTCGGACGAACTGCTGCTGAACTCGAAACGTTTGGGAGAGTGTATGGGTACGACATCACAAGGTGGCCCGGTCTACCCATGCTCATCCGCATCCGCGACATGCACACACTCAGCTCGTACATCCGCCGCGCCGACATGGGGAACGCAGCGGCAGCCCACGAACTCGGTCGGAGAATAGCCACTCTTCAACGAGATGACACTGCGGCAATCTGGAAGGCAGCCTGAGCAGCTCCTGATTTGACGTTTCCGGAGGGAGCCAAGCCGGAAGCGGAAGTGCAGGAAGAGCAGTTTCCGGTGTACGGGAGGCGTTCAGCCAGTCGTGACGGCCTCGGCGAGCGCCCCGGTGATCACGAAGGGTCCCAAGGTGACCTGGGCGCGGTCGCATCCGGCGGCCAGCAGTACCGTCGCGCACACGACGCCGACGAGGAAGCCGGCGGCGGTGCCGCACCACAGGCTCGACCAGCTGTTCCAGCCGAGGAGCGCGCCGACGGCCGGGGCGAGCTTACGTTTCCCACGTCTTCAGGCGCCTTGGCGTCGGCGTGGAAGCCACGTGCTGACGAGGGACGTAACCCGGTTGTAAGGACGAACCCGGGCGTCATGAAGTTGAAGTTCCCCCCTGATCTTGGACAGCGGGTGTTTACGCTGCGGGGGTGAAGTCGTGCTGCAGCCTGGCTCGGGTTTCGAGTGGGGTGAGGTAC
>NZ_JBHVSY010000063.1:0-4559 GCF_042884935.1 Streptomyces sp. NPDC058092 | reverse complement strand
CAGTGGCCCGATACTCCTCCGGAGTCGGACGGGACCTGTGACGACCTGGCGTATGTGATCTACACGTCCGGGTCCACGGGCCGGCCGAAGGGCGTTGCCGCGACGCATGCCGATGTGACGGCGCTGGCGCTGGACAGCCGATTCGCCCAGGGCCACGAGTCCGTGCTGCTGCATTCGCCGCAGGCGTTCGACGCGTCGACGTACGAGTTCTGGGTGCCGCTGCTGTCCGGCGGCCGGATGGTGATCGCTCCGCCCGGGGCGCTGACGTCGGACCTGCTGCGGGAATGGGGGGCGGCGCACAACATCGGCGCGGTGTTTCTCACGTCGGCGCTGTTCCATCTGTTCGCCCAGGAGGACCCGGGCTGTTTCGCCGCTCTGGGCGAGGTGTGGACCGGCGGGGACACGGTGCAGGCCGAGGCGG
Source organism: Streptomyces sp. NPDC058092 (assembly GCF_042884935.1). NCBI lineage: Bacteria > Bacillati > Actinomycetota > Actinomycetes > Kitasatosporales > Streptomycetaceae > Streptomyces > Streptomyces sp. NPDC058092. Next base: position 4,138 of record NZ_JBHVSY010000063.1, on the reverse strand, counting down.
TCCGGCGGGTGCGCGCGGCGTGCCCGGAACTGATACTGGTGGACGTCTACGGGCCGACGGAGACGACGACCTTCGCCACCAGCTACCCGATGGAGCCGAAGGCAGAAACGCCGCAGGTGGTGCCGATCGGCCGGCCGCTGGACAACACGCAGGTGTTCGTGCTGGACGGCCTCCTTCAGCCGGTACCGGTGGGGGTTGCCGGTGAGCTGTTCATCGGTGGGGCGGGGCTGGCGCGTGGGTATCTGGGCCGGCCCGAGCTCACGGCCGAGGCGTTCGTGGCGAATCAGTTCGGGGAGCCGGGCAGTCGTCTGTACCGGACGGGTGACCTGGCCCGCTTCCTGCCCGACGGGAACATCGAGGTGCTCGGGCGGGTCGACGACCAGGTCAAGATCCGCGGGTTCCGGGTCGAGTTGGGTGAGATCGAGGCCGCTTTGACCGGGCACCCCGAGGTGCGCGGAGCAGCTGTCCTCGTCCACCAGCAGGGCGCCACGAAGCGGCTGGTGGCGTTTGTGGTGTGCCGTGAGCCGGTGGCGGGTGAGGTCTTGCAGTCCTTCCTGGGGGAGCGGCTTCCGGGTTACATGGTTCCGGGTGTTTTTGCTCCGTTGGGGGCTCTGCCGTTGAGTCCGAACGGGAAGGTGGACCGGAAGGCGTTGGGGGCGTTGCCGTGGGAGGAGTACGTGGCTGCGGAGCGGGAGTTCGTGGCGCCGCGTACTGAGGTGGAGGAGTGGCTGGCGCGGGTGTGGGAGGAGGTGTTGGGTACCGGCCGGCCGGTGGGTGTCCACGACAACTTCTTCTCGTTGGGCGGTGACTCGATTCTGAGTCTGCAGGTGATCTTCCGGGTCAAGCAGCTGGGTCTGTATTTCACGGTCAAGCAGCTTTTCGAGTTCCAGACGATTGCCGAGCTGGCTCTGGTGGTGGAGCGGCAGGAAGTTGCTCAGGTGCAAGCCGAACAGGGCCTGGTGACGGGCCCGGTGGAGCTGACGCCGATTCAGCGCTGGTTTCTCTCAGCGGAGTTCGTGAATCCGGATCACTTCAATCAGTCGGTGCTGGTGGAGGTGGAGGCCGGGCTGTCCTCGGGGCAGTGGCAGCGGGTGGTGCGACGGGTGCTGGAGCAGCACGACGGTCTGCGGACCCGCTTCTTCCGGGACGGGGACGAGTGGCGGGCCGAGATCGCGGGAATGCCCAGGACGTTGCCCTGGCAGGTCGAGGATCTGTCGGCGTATCCGCCGGGTGAGCGGGAGGAGCGGCTGCTGGAGGTTGCCCGGTGGGTTCAGGCGGGCATGCGTCTGTCCGAGGCCCCGCTGTTCCGCGCCGTCCTCTTCACCGGTCTGGATGGTGACAAGGACCGGCTGCTTCTGCTCGCGCATCATCTTGTGGTCGATGTGGTGTCGTGGCGAATCATTCTTGAGGATCTCAACGCGTTGACGGGGCAGGTGCGGCGGGGGCAGGAGCTGGTGCTGCCGGCGAAGTCGAGTTCCTGGCAGCAGTGGGCCGCTCGTCTGGAGCGGGAGGCGCGGAGCGTCGGGACCGCGGGGGAGTTGCGTTTCTGGGAGGAGCAGGCCGAGGCGTCGGTCCGGGGGCTGCCGATGGACGGCCCGGGTGATGACAACATCATGGCTGGGAGCCGGGTGTTCGGTGCGGTTCTGGGTGCGGAACAGACGCGGGCGCTGCTGCGGGATGTTCCGGCGGTCTTCGGTACGCGGGTCAATGATGTGCTGCTGACGGGTGTGGCGTCCGCGGTCGGTGCCTGGGCCGGGGACGGTCATGTCCGGGTCGATGTCGAGGGTCATGGCCGTGAGGATCTGTTCGACGACACCGATGTGTCCCGTACCACGGGCTGGTTCACCACGATCTCCCCGCTCCGGCTGCCCGTTCCCTCACCCGGCGGTCTGGGAGAGGGTCTGAAACAGATCAAGGAACTGCTCCGCGCACGGCCCCGGCAAGGCATCGGCTACGGCCTCCTGGCGTACGGCGGAGCCGAGTCCGCGCCGGCCGGGTCCGTACCGGCGCAGATCAGCTTCAACTATCTGGGCCAGTTCGACGGGTCCTTCGCCGGCAGTTTCGCCGCGTCGTCCGGTATGGCCGGCCCCGACTGGGACCCCGGCAACCGGCGTCCGTATCTGATCGACATCGTCAGCAGCGTCCAGGACGGCGAGCTCCACATGGAGTGGGCGTACAGCGGTGCGGCGCACGAGGAGGAGACGATCCGGCAGGTCGCCGAGCGCACGCTCGATGTCCTCAGGAACCTCGCCGACGAGGCCCGGCGCACGGATGTCCAGGGCTACAGCCCCTCCGACCTGCCGCTGTCCGGACTGAACCAGGACCGGATCAACGACCTCATCGGCCGGCTGCGCGCGCACCCCGTCTGGCAGGCGAGCAGCCTGCCGCGTCCCCTGGAGGACTGCTGCCCGCAGACGCCCGCCCAGCAAGGCCTGTGGTTCCAGAGCCAGTACGCGCAGGGAGAGGGCGTCTACCACGTCCAGCTGGTCCTGCGGATCGACCAGGATCTGGACGTCGAGGCGTTCCGGGAGAGTTGGGCCCAGGTCATGCGGCGCCATCCGATCCTGCGGACCGGCTTCTGGACCACCAGCGAGAACGACGCACTCCAACTGGTCTGGGCCGACCTGCCGGTCCCCCTGCACACGGATGACTGGCGGGCCCAGCCCCCGGCCGAGCAGCAGAACCGCCTGGACGCGTACCTCGTCGAGGACCGCACCAGCGGCTTCGACCCCCACGACGCACCGCAGTGGCGGATGCTCCTCGCCCGCACCGCCGACAACCACTACCAGCTCGTCTGGAGCGCCCACCACACCATCCTGGACGGCTGGAGCATCAGCCTGATCCTCAACGACGCGGTCCAGTGGTACGGCGCACTCATCGAGGGCCGGCACCTGGAACAGACGCCCCCGCGGCCCTACCGCGACTACGTGTCCTGGCTCCAGCAGCAGGACCTGCAACAGGCCGAGGACTACTGGCGCCACACCCTGCAGGGCGTCGAACAGGCCACCCCGCTGAGCATCGAGCGGAACCTGCTCACGGGGGCCGCGCCGTCCGCGGCGAGCGGCCAGGCCGAGCTTGCCGTCTCCTTCGGCGAAGAGGAGACCGAGCGGCTGCAGCAGCTGGCCCAGGCCCACCGGTTGACCCTCAACACGATCCTGCAGGGCTGCTGGTCGCTGCTGATCGGCCGCTACTCCGACAGGGACGACGTCGTCTTCGGAACGGTGGCCTCCGGGCGTCCGTCCGAGATCGAGGGCATCGAGCGCACGGTCGGCCTCTTCATCAACACGCTTCCCCTGCGCGTGAGGATGCCCGAGCAGAGTTCCGCGCTCGCCTGGCTCCAGGACCTGCAGGAGCGGAACCTGCGGATGCGCCAGTACGAGTACAGCCCGCTGAGCAAGGTCCAGCAATGGAGCGGCCTTCCCGCCGGCACACCTCTCTTCGAGAGCCTGTTCGTCTTCGAGAACTACCCGGTGGAGAAAGACGACACCGCTGCCCTGCGCTTCGACCTCACCCACTCGGAAGAACGCATCAACTACCCCCTCGGAGTCGTGGCCACTGTTCCGGACGGGCTGGGGCTGCGGATCGCGGTGCAGTACGACACCGCGCGCTTCGAGCAAGAAGCGATCGAGCGCATGCTCGGTCATCTCCGGAGCATCTGCTCCCAGATCGTCGGGGAGCCGGAGCAGCGACTGAGCGAGATCACGGTACTCACCGAGGAGGAGCGCCGGCAGATCCTCCAGCAGGGCAACTCCCTGCCGCAGCAAAGGACGGCCGACACGGACTTCGACCTTTCGGCCTTCGCGGCAGGAATCACGACTGCCGAAGAGCGTGAGCTCCTTGAGCAACTCGTCGCAGAGGTGCAGGGAATGTCACCGAGCGATCTCCAGGCCCAAATTCTGAGTGCTTCACCGGCTACCGAGACGAGTGACCACCATGAGTGAACTGCTTCCTCAGCTCTCGAACCTGACCGCGGAACAGCAGGCGCTGCTGCGCCTTCGGCTCCGGCAGATCAAGCAGCGGGCGGAGCAACCGACGTCATTTCACGAGTTGTTCGCGGGGCAGGTGCGTCGATGTCCTGACCGTGTGGCGGTGGTGTTCGGTGATTGCCAGCTGAGTTATGGGGTGTTGGACCGGTTGT
>NZ_JBHVSY010000062.1:0-4648 GCF_042884935.1 Streptomyces sp. NPDC058092 | reverse complement strand
GCCCGCGGCCGTCAAGGCCGCGGGCACTCGCGCTTCGCTGTGCTCGTTCTCAGCGGGGCAGGGGAAGGGGCAGACCGCGGAGCGTGGCGTCCGCCTCGGCCATGATGCGGTCGACGAGTTCGGCGCACGACGGCAGATCGTCGATCAGCCCCGCGACCTGGCCGGAGGCCATCACCCCGAGAGCGGTGCGCCCTTCGACCATCGAGGCCTTGAGCAGCATCGGGGTGTTGGCGGCCAGCAGGACCTGGCTCCAGGTCAGTTCCCTGCCGTGCTTCATCGCCAGGCCGTCGCGGATCATCCGCGCCCAGCCCAGGCCCGAGTCCTTCTTGAAGGCCGCGGCGTGCCGGACCGCCCGCAGCAGCGCGGCGGCCCGTCCCGAGCGTTCCAGCGCGTCCACCATTTCGGTGCGCAGCATCCGGTGCGGCAGGCCGTCCACGGCGGTGGTGACGGTCACGTCCGTCACCGCCGCGGCCAGGTACTTCGCCTTGACCGCCGCGGGCACGGTGCTGTCGGAGGTGAGCAGGAAGCGGGTGCCCATGGCGATCCCGGCCGCGCCGTAGGACAGCGCGGCGACCAGACCGCGGCCGTCGTGGAAGCCGCCCGCCGCGACGACCGGGATGTCCACCGCGTCGACGACCTGGGGGAGCAGGACGGTGGTCGCGATGCTCCCGGTGTGGCCGCCCCCCTCGCCGCCCTGCACCACCACCGCGTCGGCGCCCCACGCGGCGACCTTCTCCGCATGCCTTCTGGCGCCGACGGACGGGATGACCACCACCCCGGCGCCCTTCAGCCGCGCGATCAGCTCACGGGAGGGCGCCAGCGCGAACGAGGCGACCTTGACGCCCTCGTCGATGATGATCCGTACGCGCTCGGCCGCGTCCCCCGCGTCCGCCCGCAGATTGACGCCGAACGGCGCGTCCGTACGGGACCTGACCTCGCGGACGGCGGAGCGGAGCTGTTCGACCGTCATCGTGGCGGAGGCGAGGATCCCGAGCGCGCCCGCGTCGGCGGCCGCCGTGACCAGGCGGGGACCCGCGACCCACCCCATGCCGGTCTGCACGACGGGGTGGCGCACGCCGACCAGCTCGGTGAGGGGGGTGGCGATCGTGATGCCGCTCATGCGGGGACCTCGCGGTCGCGCAGGCCCTTCGGGTCGATGACCTCGCGGATCAGCCGCAGCTCCTCGGCGGTGGGCTCGCGGGTGTACGGCACCTCGTCGGGGATCGTCAGCGCGAAGCCGGTGGCCTCGGCGACCTGCTCGGCCGTGACGCCGGGGTGCAGGGAGCGCAGCCGCATCGTGCGGTCCGGGGTCTCGAAGTCGAAGACGCCCAGGTTGCTGATGACGTCCGGGATGCGGTGGTATCGGGCCGCGGCGGGGCCGGCCGCGGCGGCGCGGTCGTAGCCGACGCCACAGACCATGTCGACCCGCTCGACGAACACCCGCGCCGAGTGCCTGGGGATCCAGTAACTCGTCGGGTTGTTCAGGGTGTTGACCGGGGCGCCGCGTACCCCCAGCAGCTGCCGCTCGGGAACGGCCCAGTCACCGATGCAGGAGATGTTCTGGTTGCCGTGGCGGTCGATCTGGGTGGCACCCATCATCACGTGCCGCCGTCCCGTGGCGGTCATGGACAGATGCTGACGGAACGGCAGCCACCCCTCCACCACCTGGGACTTCGTACCGACCGCCGGCACGTCGCCGATGAGCAGCGCGTCGCCGTCGGTCAGCAGCAGGTCGGGGGAGAAGGTGAGCTTCGCCAGCCGGGCCCCGATCGTGGGGACGGTACCCATCGGGCTGGCCAGGACCTCGCCCGCGCCCCGCCATGCCTCGGCGCAGGCCACCACGCAGTAGTCGGCCCGCGTCGCCGCCGGCCCTGTGCTGCCGCTCATTTTTCCTCCTCGTGGAACGCCGCCACCGCGGCCTGGTACGCGGCCTCGTCCCCGGACAGGAACCGCTCGGTGAACGCCTGCCACGCCTCGGGGTCGCGGGCGGCCTGGACGTAGGCCCGCTGGAACGTCTCGTCGCGGTCGTGGTCGGGCACGCACGACGTGAAGTGCGCGCCGTTCGGGGTCTCGACGACACCGTTCACGAACGCGCGCTTGACCAGCAGCGTCTGCGGTCCGTTCTCCTTGAGCAGCTCCGCGGTCTCCACGATCCGCTCGCAGGAGACGTACGCGGTGTCGGCGGCCTCGCAGAACAGGTCGTCGAAGTACGGGTCGGGGCCGAGGTACTGGGCGTTGCCGTGCACATCGGCGCGGTTGAGGTGGACGAGCGCGGCGTCCAGCCGCAGCGCCGGGGCCGCGACGAGCTCCTCGCCGTCCTCGTACGGTGAAGTGACCGTCCGCAGCCGCGGGTTGACGCGCATCACGTCCGACGCGAGCCCCGCCCGCACCGGCATGAAGGGCAACCGCTGCGCGGCGGCCGTCAGTCCCCACATGAACATGGCCTCGTCCAGTTCCACCATCTCGAACGCGCCCCGCTGCCGGGCCGCACCGAAGTGCGGTTCGAGGGGGATGGAGTCGAGCGTGGCGAAGGCCGCGACCAGCTTGCGGATCCGTCCGGCGGCGGCGAGCAGCCCGACGTCCGGACCGCCGTAGGTGACGACGGTCAGGTCGGTGACGTCCGAGCGCAGCAGCGCGCGGACCAGCGCCATCGGCTTGCGCCGCGAGCCCCAGCCGCCGATGCCGATCGTCATGCCGTTCTCCAGCCGGCCGACGACCTCGTCGGCGGTCATGGTCTTGTCCCTGCTCATGACTGCTGCTCCCGTTCCGTGCCGAAGGTGTCGCGGACGCGGTCGGCCACGCCGCTGAGGTTGGCCTCGAAGGTGAAGCCCTGCTCGAAGCGGTAGCTGCGGCGTACGTCGACCGGGTCGATGCCGTTGATCGCGGCCTTGGCGAGGCGGATCAGGGTCCCGTCCTTGGCCGCGATCTCGCGGGCCAGCTCCAGCGCCGCGTCCGGCAGTTGCTCGCGCGGTACGACCCGCCACACGGAGCCGTGCTGGTGGAGCTCCTGCGCGGTGGCGGTCCGCGAGGTGTAGTACAGCGCCCGCATCAGGTGCTGGGGGACCAGCCGGGCCAGGTGGGTGGCCGCGCCGAGCGCGCCGCGGTCCAGCTCGGGCAGGCCAAAGGTCGCGTCGTCGCTGGCGACGACGGCGTCGGCGTTGCCGACCAGGCCGATGCCGCCGCCCAGGCAGAAGCCGTGCACGGCGGCGACCACCGGGACCTCGCAGTCGTAGACCGCGGCGAACGCCTCGTAGCAGCCGCGGTTGGCGCCGATGAGGGCGTCGTGGCCGGCCGTGCGCTGCATCTCCTTGATGTCGACGCCGGCGTTGAAGCCGCGGCCCGTGGCGGTGAGCACCACGCATCGCACCTTCGGATCGGCCCCGGCGGCGCGTACCGCGGCGGCCAGGTCGTACCAGCCCTGCACGGGGAGGGCGTTGACCGGGGGGTAGTCCACGGAGACGAGGGCGATGCCCTCTTCCGGGGCGGAGGTGGAGACACCCATGAGCAGATCAGCTACCTTCCACCAAGCGTTTGTTAGGTTGCAAGCTAGCAGTGATCGGCGTGCGGCGGGAGATGTCCATGGGCAGCGATCGCCGAACCGACCGGATGCGCCGCTTCCGTCACCGGCCGGCGGGCTCTTGCCGCAGACCTCGATTCGCTCACCGAAAGGACACACACCCATGACCGGACTGTGCACGGGACGCGTCGCCGTCATCACCGGGGCGGGCCGCGGGCTCGGGCGCGCGCACGCCCTCGCCCACGCCGCCGAAGGCGCCAAGGTCGTCGTCAACGACCTCGGAGTGGGCCTCGACGGCACCGGAGAGGCCGCCGGGCCCGCCCAGCAGGTCGTCGAGGAGATCTGCGCACTCGGCGGCGAGGCGGTGGCACACGGCGGCGACATCACCACCACCGAGGGCGCGGCCTCACTGATCGCCACCGCCCTCGATGCCTTCGGCCGCCTCGACACCCTCGTCAACAACGCCGGATTCCTGCGCGACCGCATGCTCGTCAACCTGGACGACGACGACTGGGACGCGGTGATGCGCGTCCACCTCAAGGGCCACTTCCTCCCGCTCAAGCACGCCGCCGCACACTGGCGCGCCGAGGCGAAGGCCGGCCGTACGCCCGAGGCGCGGGTCGTCAACACCAGCTCCGGGGCGGGCCTCCTGGGCAGCGTCGGGCAGGGCAACTACTCCGCCGCCAAGGCAGGAATCATCGGTCTGACGCTGGTCGCGGCGGCCGAGATGGGCCGCTACGGCGTCCAGGTCAACGCCATCGCCCCGGCCGCCCGGACCCGGATGACCGAGCAGACCTTCGCCGAAACCATGGCGGCCCCCGAGGACAGCGGATTCGACGCCATGGCCCCGGAGAACGTCTCCCCCCTCGTCGTCTGGCTGGGTTCCGCCGCCTCCGCCGGGGTGAGCGGCCGGGTCTTCGAGGCCGAGGCCGGCCGGATCACCGTCATGGAGGGCTGGCGGCCCGGGCCCACCGCGGACAAGGGAGCCCGCTGGACCCCGGCGGAGGCGGGGGAGGCGACGCTCAAACTGCTCGCCGACTCCGAGCCCCCGCAACCGGTGTACGGGGCGCGCTGACACATCGTCCGCCCCGCGGCGCGGTGGCACCCGTTCGACCGAACGGGTGCCACCGG
>NZ_JBHVSY010000061.1:0-4870 GCF_042884935.1 Streptomyces sp. NPDC058092 | reverse complement strand
GTGTCACTGCCGCGCAGCCGCGTGATGTCGATGCCGGCGTCCTCGAACGCCTCCCACGCCGTCTCCAGCAGCAGCCGCTGCTGCGGGTCGACGGCAGCGGCCTCGCGCGGGGCGATCCCGAAGAAGGCGGCGTCGAACTCGGCCGCACCCTCGACGAATCCGCCCTCGCGGGTGTACGAGGTGCCCGCGTGATCGGGGTCCTCGTGGAACAGCCCCTCCACGTCCCAGCCGCGGTCCTGCGGGAACTCGGAGATCCCGACCCGCCCCTCGGACACGAACTTCCACAGCTCGTCGGGAGAGCTCACCCCGCCCGGGTAGCGGCAGCCCATCCCGACGATCGCGAGCGGCTCGGCAGCGCGGTCCTCGTACTGCTGGAGGCGGGCCCGGGTCTCGTTCAGGTCGACGGCGACCCGCTTGAGGTACCGGACGAGCTTGTCCTGCTGCTGATCGTTGCCTGCGGCGCTCACTGCGCTGTCCCCCTGGATGGTCGTCTGGTGCTGCGTGTTCGTGCGTGACATCTGGGTGTCACGCGTCGCGTTGTCGTTGCGCGCGTCTGATTCCGGTGCCACGCGTCACACCTCGCCGAATTCGGCGTCGAGGAGCTGGAACATCTCGTCGGCGGTGGTGGCCGCCCCGATCAGCTCGCTCATGCCCTGCTCGCTTCCTGTGAGGGTGGCGAGCAGACCGCGCAACCGGTCCGCGACGCGCTGCCGGTCCCCGGTGTCGAGTCCGGCGACCATGCCCTCGAGCTTTTCGATCTCACGGTCGACGGCGGGTTCCTCGGCGGCCCCGCCAGCGGCCTCGGCGAGCAGGTACTTCGCCACGGCACCCGGCGACGGGTGGTCGAAGACCAGCGTCGAGGGCAGCCGCACACCACTGGCTCGGCTGAGCCGGTTGCGGAGCTCGACGGCGCCCAGCGAGTCGAAGCCCAGCTCCTTGAAGGTGCGTTCGGGTTCGACTGCCTCGGCCGAGGCGTGGCCGAGAACGGCCGCCACCTGAGCCTGCACCAGCCGCAGTACCACCCGCTCCCGCTCGGCCCCGCTGACCGCGGCCAGCTGTTCCGCCAGAGTGCTCCCGGCAGCCGTCTCGGTACGCCGTACGGGCATCCGTACCAGTCCGTGGAACAGCGGCGGCAGCGTGCCCGCCCCGGCCTGGGCGCGCAGCCCGGGCTGGTCGAGCCGGACGGGCACGAGGAGAGCGGTGTCCTGCGTCAGCGCGTGATCGAACAGCTCCAGGCCGGTCGTGGCCGGGAGCGCCCCGATGCCCATGCGGGCGAGACGGGCCAGCTCGGCCTCGTCGAGGCCGCCCCCCATGCCGGCCGCATCAACGGGTGCGCCCGCGGCGGCCGCCGAACCCTGGGACCCGGCATGGCCGGTCTCCCCCCACAGGCCCCACGCGAGGGAGGTGGCGGGCAGGCCGAGGGCGCGGCGGTGGGCGGCGAGGGCGTCGAGGGTGGCGTTGGCTGCGGCGTAGTTGGCCTGGCCGGGGCTGCCGATGAGGGCGGCCACGGAGGAGAACAGGACGAAGGAGGAGAGTTCCAGACCGGCCGTCAGCTCGTGCAGGTGCAGGGCCGCGTTCACCTTGGGCCGCAGCACCCGCTGGAGGCGCTCCGGCGTCAGCGATTCGACGGTGCCGTCGTCGAGGACTCCGGCGGAGTGCACGACGGCGGTCAGCGGGTGCTCCAGCGCGCCCAGCAGCGCGGCGAGTTCACCGCGGTCGGTGACATCGCAGGCCACCGCCCGCGCCTCGGCCCCGAGGCCGGCCAGATCCGCGACCAGCTCGGCCACGCCCGGCGCGGCCGGACCGCGCCGGCTGACCAGCAGCAGCCGCTTCGCCCCGTACGTACCGGCCAGGTGCCGGGCGAACAGGGCGCCCAGACCGCCGGTACCGCCGGTGATCAGGACCGTGCCCTCCGGGTCCGGAGCGGTGGGACCGCTCGGCTCCGCGAGCTCGGCCCGGGCCAGACGGGGTGCGAACACCCGCCCGCCGCGCACCGCGAGCTGGGGCTCGTCCAGACCCGCCAGCGCGGCCCAGTCGAGGCCCGCGAGCCCGGCGGTCGTGCCCGGCTCTTCGGCGTCCACGAGCAGGAAGCGGTCGGGGTGCTCCGACTGGGCGCTGTGGACCAGACCCCAGGCCGGGGCCTCGGAGGGCCGTACGTCCTCTCCCGGGACGGCCGCGACGGCCTGCCGGGTGACCACGAGCAGCCGGGTCTCCTCGCCCAGCCAGGTACTGGACAGCACCTGCTGTACCAGACCGAGCGCGTGCTCGGCGTTCGCGTGAACGGCGGCGACAGCGTCGCCGGCCGCGACGTCGGTGGCCGGCCCGGCGTGGGCGACCACGAGGTCCGGAGCGCCCACGCCTTCGGCGAGGGCCCGCTCGAGAGCGGCCAGGTCGGCGTACTTCTCCCCGAGGACCTCGACCCGCAGCGGGGCCGCGGCCCCGCGCAGCGCCACCGGCACCCAGTCCACCTGGTAGAGCGAACTGACGCCGGTCTGGCTCCGCGCCTCCAGCTGGGCCTGCTCCACGGCGCGCAGCGCGAGCCGCTCTACGGTCAGGACGTGTGCGCCGAGCTCGTCCGCGATGTCGATCCGCAGGTCCGAGTCGCCGGCGAGGCCGACGCGGACCCGGAGCCGGGCGGCGCCGGTCCGTCCGGTCCGTACGCCCGACCAGGAGAAGGGCAGGCGGGTGGCGGAGTCCTCGCCGTCCCGATCCAGCAGGTCGAACCCGCCGTGCAGGGCGGCATCGAGCAGCGCCGGATGCAGGCTGAATCCCTCGGCGCCGTCCGCGTGCTCCTCCGGCAGGGCGACCTCCGCGAAGAGGGCCCCCTCGGTGCGCCAGACGTTCCGTACGCCCTGGAATGCCGGACCGTAGTCGTACCCGGCCTCGGCGAGACGCGCGTACAGCGCACCGGCCGGTGCCTGCTCGGCCTCCGCCGGGGGCCAGACCGACGGCAGCGCCGTCACCTCCGGCAGCCCCGTATCCGGAGCCAGGGTGCCCCGGGCGTGGCAGACGGCCTCACGGCCGGCGTCCTCGTCCGGGTCGCCGCCGTCCGTACTCGCGCCGACGGCCTCGGGACGGGAGTAGACGGCCACCTCGCGGACACCGTCCTCGTCGGGGTTCCCCACCGTCACCTGGAGCTGCGCGCCCGCCGTGCCGTGCAGCACGAACGGAGCCTCGAGTACCAGCTCGTCGAGTACGGGCGTCCCGGCCCGGCGCCCCGCGGCGAGCGCCAGCTCGACGAGGGCCGCACCCGGCAGCAGGACGGTGCCGAAGACCCCGTGGTCCAGGACCCAGGGCTGGCTACCGGCCGAGACACGGCCGGTGAACAGCCACTCGTCGCGGTCGCCGAGCTTGACGGCAGCGGCGAGCAGCGGGTGCCCGAGCCGGTCGAGCCCGGCCCCGGCGGCGTCGCCGCTGACGGGAGCGGGGCTGAGCCAGTAGTGCTCGTGTTGGAAGGCGTAGGTGGGGAGGTCGGTGCGTGTGGCGCCGGTGTTGGCGTAGTACGTGTTCCAGTCGACGGGGATGCCGGCGGTGTGGGCGTGTCCGAGGAAGGTGGCGAAGGTGTGGGCCTCGGACTGGCGTGCGCGCAGGGCCGGGGTGAGGACGAGACTGTCTTCGTCCTCGAGGCATTGGCGGGTGAGTGCGGTGAGGATGGCGTCGGGGCCGAGTTCGAGGTAGCGGGTGACGCCTTCGCGGTGGAGTGTGCGGATGCCGTCGTGGTAGCGGACGGCTCCTCGGACGTGCTGGACCCAGTAGCCGGGGTCGGTCAGTTCATCCGTGACCACGTCGCCCGTCACGTTCGATACGACGGCGATGCGCGGCGGGTTGAACGTCAGTCCCTCGGCGACCGTGCGGAACTCGTCGAGCATGGGTTCCATGCGTGGGGAGTGGAAGGCGTGGCTGACGCGCAGGCGGGTCGTCTTGCGACCCAATTCCTCCCAGCGCGGAAGCCATGCGTCGAGAGCATCCAAGTCGCCCGAGACGACGATAGAGCGGGGTCCGTTGACGGCTGCGATCTCGAGGCGGCCTTCGAACCCGGCCAGTGCTTCGCTGACTTCGGGTTCTTCGGCCTGGATGGCGGCCATGCTGCCGCCGGCAGGTAGCGCGCCCATGAGACGGCCACGGGCGGCGACCAGGGCACAGGCATCGGCGAGGGAGAGAACCCCGGCGACGTGTGCGGCGGCGATCTCACCGACCGAGTGCCCGATGAGGTAGTCGGCGCGAATGCCGAGGGATTCGACGAGCCGGTAGAGGGCGACCTCGATCGCGAACAGGGAGGTCTGGGTGTACTCGGTGGCGTTGAGCGTCGCGTCCTCGGCGGCGAGGAGTTTGCGCAGCGAACGTCCCAGCAGCGGGTCCAGCTCCGCACACACCTCATCCAGTGCGGCGTCGAACACGGGGTGAATGCCGGCGAGTTCGAGGCCCATGCCCGCTCGCTGCGCGCCCTGTCCGGTGAACAGGAACGCGGTCCTGCCGCTCACAGGCCGGCCCTGAGAGACCCCAGCCCCCGGCTCACCGGCGGCCAGACCGGCGAGGCCCGCAAGGAGCTGCTCCCGGTCACCGGCCACCAGCACGGCCCGGTGCTCCAACTGCGCCCGAGTCGCCACCGACGACAGCGCCACATCCCGCAGGTCGAGCTCCGGGTCTGCGAGCACGCGCGCACCCAGACGGCCGGCCTGCTCACGCAGGGCCCGCTCGTTCTTCGCCGACACGACCACCGGGAACACACCCGGGCCGTGTACCGCGACAGCGGCACTGGCCGTCGTACCCGGAGCCTCCTCGAGGATGACGTGCGCATTCGTCCCGCTGATTCCGAAGGAGGAGATGCCCGCGCGGCGGGGGCGGTTCTCGGTGGCGGGCCACGGTTCGG
>NZ_JBHVSY010000060.1:0-4919 GCF_042884935.1 Streptomyces sp. NPDC058092 | reverse complement strand
CGGCAAAGACCGTCCCACTCCCATTCCAGCCCGCTACACTCTCCACGCCCAAGCCGTTGACCAGCGCTAATGGAGAAGTCCGGCTGGAGTACTAGGGCCTGTATCGAGTCGTGATCAAGGGGCGGTCCGCGTGAGGTCCTTGATCCAGATCATTGAGGCGCGAAGGTGGAGACCTGCGAGGTAGCTTCCGGGGTCTTGTCGTAGCGGGTGGCGATGCCGCGCCAGGCCTTGAGCTTGTTGATCAGTCGCTCAACGGTGTTCCGCTCCTTGTAGAGGTCGGCGCTGTGACTGACAGGTCGACCGCCTTTGTTGCCTTTCCTCTTGCGGTTGGCGGCCTGGTCCTTCTTCTCCGGGATGACAGCCTTGATGCGGCGTTTCCGCAGATAGAGGCGGTTGCCGCGGGACGAGTACGCCTTGTCCCCGGCGACCGCGTCGGGCCGGGTGCGGGGACGACCGACGGGCCCGCGGGCACGTACCTTCTTGAGCACGGGGATGAACTGCGGGCTGTCCGCAGCCTGCCCCGCGGTCAGCACGAACGCCAGCGGGCGGCACTTCCGGTCGGCGGCGAGATGGACTTTGCTGGTCTGCCCGCCCCTGGAGCGTCCGAGGAGGGCGGTTTTCAGTCGGATTTTACGGCGGCGTCTGATTCGTTGCCGTTCTTCCCGCTTGGGGTCATTTCTAGCATCCTGCCCGTCTTGTTCTTCCGAGTTGCCCCCTTTTGTCGGGCCTTCCCCTCCTCGGGAGCGGCCTTCTCCAGGTCGGTGACGACGTCCTGGCCGAGGTGCATCCCGGCGGCGTCGTGGTGGGCTCGGACGGTGGTGGAGTCCACACTGACCAGGGACAAGTCCACTCGGTCCCGCTTCGCGGCTTCCGCGATCATCCCCTCCAGCAGGGCTTCGAAGATGCCAGCATCCCTCCACTGCCGGAACCGGTTGTGGACGGTCGGCCAGGCGCCGAACTCCTCCGGCATCTCCCGCCACTGCCCTCCCGTCCGGAACCGCCAGATCACACCCTCAAACTGCTGCCGCAGTCGCTCGGGGTACGGGCCGTACCTGCCGATCGGCAAGTACGGCTCGATGAACCCCCATTCCTCCTCAGTCAGTTGCACTCGCGTCATGTGACTGGATCTACCGCTCCAGGCCCTGCCACGAGGGTGAATTTCGCAGGTTGACCACGCCTCGATACACGCCCGCCCCGTGCCTCACCCGTCGAAGTGGAACCAGTGAAACCCATGTTCGAGCAGCGGCGTCAGGGTCCCGCGGTGGAGCGCGCCGAAGCTCACGACCGCCTCGTTCTCGTCGCTGCTGACCGTCGCAAGCAGTCCCGGGGCCACAAAGAACTTCTCGGCCTCATAGGTCGGCAGGAACGGACTCAGCGGAACGGGACGCAGCATGTTCCACAGCGCGTCGAGGCGCGCAGTCGGCATGCAGTAGGTCCGCGCGTGGTAGGGGGCGGCAATCTGGGCTTCGACGAGGGTGAACTGCAGGAGGAAGCGGCTCAGCGGTTCCTCTTCGAGGATGGTCTCCGGGTCCGCGTCATAGGGGTCTTCGGTGTGCCACACGCGGGGATCTGCTTCGTCCGGTCCCTCGGGTGGCCACGGGATGGACCAGTCCATGGAGGCCCCGTCCCGCACGGCGAAGACCAGCCGGTCGCCGAGCGGTCCGGAGGCGCGCTCGGGCTGCCTCAGTACCGGGTCGTGGAACCTATGGATCGCCGGGCGGAGGCGGGCCAAGCGGTGGAAGGCGGCCAATGCCTCCGGCAGGCTGCCCGGTTCGCCCGCCGTACTCCCGTCCTCGGCCGGCTCCGTCTCCTCGGTGGGGAACCAGCCGAGGACGAACGACTCCAGGGCCCGGATCGGATCCGTCGCCACGAGGTCGACCCACTCCACCCCGGGTACCGGCCCGGGTGCCGGGGCCGGCCGGACGGCGTCCAGCACCGCGCGGCTTAGCGGTTGGTCGAGCTCCAGTACGGCGTGGTCGAAGTGGGCCGGCGGCCCTCCCCTGCCCCTGCAACGCGCGGTGCCGAGGGGGAGGCAGCCCTGGTCCAGGCGGGCGAAGAGGTGAGTGGGCGGGGCGCCCTGGAACTCGAACCGTGGATGCAGCGCCGGACCCATGTCCCCGTGCAGGAGCACTTTGGTGGAGTCCTGGACGCCGCTGACCCCCGGGATACCCCCGGGTGTGACGATGACGACGGTCGCGTCGGCCCCCGTCCCGATCAGGGCCGGGCCCACCTCGTATCGGAGGAGCCCGGCTCCAGCGACGGACAGCGCCGTGGCCTCGGTGATCAGGGGCGGAAGCGTCTGCGTCATGCGGTGACCCTATCCAGGGGACAGGCACGGCAGGTGGGCTGCCGGCCCGGCCGGTGTCGGTGGGCTGGGCCGGGCCGGGCCGGGCGACTGCTGTACCGACGACTGGTGAGGTACGTCTCGGAATGAGATCGCGACTCGATACGCGCCCTAATACTGCAACCGCATCTGCCGTGACAGGTGCTGGATTGGCTCGTTGTTCCGACTGTGCGATGAATCGTTGACGGTTGAGCAGGTCGAGTCGTGGTCCGAGGGGATAGCCGGGTTCCATGCCCGGTTCGCCCACCGTTTCGGCAGGTCGGAGCCCCGCGAGCGGGCATCGGACTACCTGAACGGGTTGCTCGCGCCGCTTGAGAAGAAGAACGGGTGGACGCTGTCGGAGCAGGTCGGGCAGTTGCGCCCCGATGGCGTCCAGCGTCTGCTCAACCACTCCGACTGGGACGAGAACGCGGTCCGTGACGATGTGCGGGACTTCGTCGTGGAGACCATCGGTGCCAAGGACGCGGTGCTGATCGGCGACGACACCGGCTTCCTGAAGAAGGGCGCCAAGTCCGCCGGCGTCCAGCGGCAGTACACCGGCACAGCTGGCCGCACGGAGAACAGCCAGATCGGAACATTCCTGGCCTACGCCTCCGCGAGGGGGCGGGCGTTGATCGACCGCGAGCTCTACATCCCCGTCTCCTGGACGGATGACCGTGACCGCTGCCGCGCGGCCGGGATCGACGACGAGGTCCCCTTCGCGACCAAGAACGAGCACTTCAAGTGGATGCTGCAACGCGCCATCGACGCGGGTGTCCCGTTCGCGTGGGTCACCGCTGACGAGGCATACGGGCAGGTCAAGCACCTGCGAGTGTGGCTGGAGGAACGTCGGGTCGCGCACGTGCTGGCCACGAAGGTCAACGACACTGTGATCACCGCGCACGGGGCGGACGCGCGGGTGGACCAGTTGGTCGCCGCGCTGCCCCGCCAGCGGTGGAAACGGATCTCCGGCGGGGCCGGCGCGCACGGTGAGCGGATCTACGACTGGGCGCGTGTCGTGATCCGCCCGTACTGGGAGAACGGCTTCGGGCACTGGGTGCTGGCCCGACGCAGCGTCGGCGACCCGAGCGAGATCGCCTACTACGTCTGCTACGGCCCGGTCGCCTCCCGACTGAAAGACCTGGTCAAAGTGGCTGCCGCGAGGTGGGCGGTGGAGGAGTGCTTCCAGACCGCGAAGGGAGAGTGCGGTCTGGACCACTACCAGGTGCGGCTCTACCGGGCCTGGTATCGCCACATCACCCTGGCCATGGCCGCCCTCGCCTACCTGACCGCCGTCCGCGCCGCAGAAGCCACAAAAGGGGCACTCTCGACGACGAGCAAGACCTCATATCCCTCAGCGTCCCGGAGATCCGCCGGTTGATGGGCCACATCGTCGTCACGCGCCACTGTCACAGCAACGAGCACCATCTGCACTGGTCACGCTTCCGACGACGCAGCCAGGCCCGAGCCCGCCGCTCCCACTACAAACGCCGAGGCCACATTCTCCAGATGCGGTTGCAGTACTAACACCCAACGCAACTGCATTGGGTGTGACCTGCCGCCGCTCAGCCCCAGGTGAGTGGGTCGAGATGGAGGTAGAAGCGTAGGCGGTCGTGGTCGAGGGAGATGCCGTACCTCTCGGCGAACGCCGCGTCCGCGGCCCGCGCCCGCTCCTCGTCCGTCCATGTCTCCCGCGCGCTGGTGAGCAGCAGCGCCAGGTCGGCGTAGCGGTCGGCCAGCCCGAGGCGGCCCAGATCGATGAAACCCGACACGTTCAGGGTCTGAGGGTCGAGGACGATGTTGGGCAGGCATAGGTCTCCGTGGCAGACGACCGTGTCGGCGGCCTCCTGGTCCCGTCGCCGCGCGGCCTGCGGGACGAGGCGGGCCAGCAGCTCCGCGGCCGGCGTGTGCTGCTGCTCAACGGGGAGGAACTCCGGGTTCACCGCGCCACGGGTCACGACGTCGCGCGCTATGGCGACCATCCCGTCCACGTCCCGGCGGAACGGGCACTGCTGTACAGGCACCTCGTGCAGCCCGCGAACCGCTTCCGCGATGCGTTCCCAGGAGGCTCGCAGGTCTGCGGCGGACACTTGGTCGGCGGGTACGCCGGAGACGGCACCGGTCACAAGACAGGCGCCGGCATCGCCGGAGTGCCAGTCAAGCACCCGTGGCCCCGGGACACCTTGGTCGCTCAGCCATGCGACCCGGTCGCGCTCGGCCTTCAGGTCGGCTGCGTCCGCTGCCGCCACGCACTTGGCGTACCGGGTGCCGTCCGCACTGCGGAAGACGGCGGCTCCCGATTCGCCCGCGGTGACGGGCAGCCAGTCGCCCTCGCCGCCACCCTCACCCAGCAGCACCGGTGACACGGTCTGAGGTCCGGGACGATCACTCATGGCGGCCACTCTAACGGTCTCGGGAGAAATTGAGCTTCGGGCGTGCTGGCCTGGCAGCTCGGCTGGTGGGTGATCAGCGGGCGGTATCGCGGACGAGGGCCAGTTCGGTGCTTGTGCGGCGGTGGGTGGCCCGTTGCGCGGATCGGTCGGAGACGAGTGAGGCGATCGCGAGATGAGTCTCAGCATAGGTATCGCGGCGTCCG
>NZ_JBHVSY010000059.1:0-5613 GCF_042884935.1 Streptomyces sp. NPDC058092 | reverse complement strand
TATTAATTTAAAATGGTGAGCCATGAAGGACTCGAACCTTCGACCCTCTGATTAAAAGTCAGATGCTCTACCAACTGAGCTAATGGCTCTCTATGGCTGGGCTAGCTGGATTCGAACCAACGCATGACGGAATCAAAATCCGTTGCCTTACCGCTTGGCTATAGCCCAATAAAAATGGTGGAGGGGGGCAGATTCGAACTGCCGAACCCGAAGGAGCGGATTTACAGTCCGCCGCGTTTAGCCACTTCGCTACCCCTCCGATATAAATGGTGCCGGCAAGAGGACTTGAACCCCCAACCTACTGATTACAAGTCAGTTGCTCTACCAATTGAGCTACACCGGCTTAATACGCCAACTTATGTATGATAGGAATGGTGGAGGATGACGGGCTCGAACCGCCGACCCTCTGCTTGTAAGGCAGATGCTCTCCCAGCTGAGCTAATCCTCCATATATTACACTTACGTGTAATAGCTTGGCGGCGTCCTACTCTCACAGGGGGAAACCCCCGACTACCATCGGCGCTGAAGAGCTTAACTTCCGTGTTCGGCATGGGAACGGGTGTGACCTCTTCGCTATCGCCACCAAACCATTGAGAGTGTTCTCTCAAAACTAGATAACAGTAAGCATACATTCAAATTGGTTAAGTCCTCGATCGATTAGTATCAGTCAGCTACACATGTCGCCACGCTTCCACCTCTGACCTATCAACCTGATCATCTTTCAGGGATCTTACTAGCTTGCGCTATGGGAAATCTCATCTTGAGGGGGGCTTCATGCTTAGATGCTTTCAGCACTTATCCCGTCCACACATAGCTACCCAGCGATGCCTTTGGCAAGACAACTGGTACACCAGCGGTGTGTCCATCCCGGTCCTCTCGTACTAAGGACAGCTCCTCTCAAATTTCCTACGCCCACGACGGATAGGGACCGAACTGTCTCACGACGTTCTGAACCCAGCTCGCGTACCGCTTTAATGGGCGAACAGCCCAACCCTTGGGACCGACTACAGCCCCAGGATGCGATGAGCCGACATCGAGGTGCCAAACCTCCCCGTCGATGTGGACTCTTGGGGGAGATAAGCCTGTTATCCCCGGGGTAGCTTTTATCCGTTGAGCGATGGCCCTTCCATGCGGAACCACCGGATCACTAAGCCCGACTTTCGTCCCTGCTCGACTTGTAGGTCTCGCAGTCAAGCTCCCTTGTGCCTTTACACTCTACGAATGATTTCCAACCATTCTGAGGGAACCTTTGGGCGCCTCCGTTACATTTTAGGAGGCGACCGCCCCAGTCAAACTGCCCACCTGACACTGTCTCCCGGCCCGATAAGGGCCGCGGGTTAGAATTTCAATACAGCCAGGGTAGTATCCCACCGACGCCTCCACCGAAGCTAGCGCTCCGGCTTCTCAGGCTCCTACCTATCCTGTACAAGCTGTACCAACATTCAATATCAGGCTGCAGTAAAGCTCCACGGGGTCTTTCCGTCCTGTCGCGGGTAACCTGCATCTTCACAGGTACTATAATTTCACCGAGTCTCTCGTTGAGACAGTGCCCAGATCGTTGCGCCTTTCGTGCGGGTCGGAACTTACCCGACAAGGAATTTCGCTACCTTAGGACCGTTATAGTTACGGCCGCCGTTTACTGGGGCTTCGATTCAGAGCTTCGCTTACGCTAACCCCTCCTCTTAACCTTCCAGCACCGGGCAGGCGTCAGCCCCTATACTTCGCCTTGCGGCTTCGCAGAGACCTGTGTTTTTGCTAAACAGTCGCCTGGGCCTATTCACTGCGGCTCTCTCGGGCTTACACCCTACCAGAGCACCCCTTCTCCCGAAGTTACGGGGTCATTTTGCCGAGTTCCTTAACGAGAGTTCTCTCGATCACCTTAGGATTCTCTCCTCGCCTACCTGTGTCGGTTTGCGGTACGGGCACCTCTCACCTCGCTAGAGGCTTTTCTTGGCAGTGTGGAATCAGGAACTTCGCTACTATAATTCGCTCGCCATCACAGCTCAGCCTTCACGGGAAACGGATTTGCCTATTTCCCAGCCTAACTGCTTGGACGCGGATATCCAATACCGCGCTTACCCTATCCTCCTGCGTCCCCCCATTGCTCAAATGGTGAGGAGGTGGTACAGGAATATCAACCTGTTGTCCATCGCCTACGCCTTTCGGCCTCGGCTTAGGTCCCGACTAACCCTGAGCGGACGAGCCTTCCTCAGGAAACCTTAGGCATTCGGTGGAGGGGATTCTCACCCCTCTTTCGCTACTCATACCGGCATTCTCACTTCTAAGCGCTCCACCAGTCCTTCCGGTCTGGCTTCACAGCCCTTAGAACGCTCTCCTACCACTGTTCGAAGAACAGTCCGCAGCTTCGGTGATACGTTTAGCCCCGGTACATTTTCGGCGCAGAGTCACTCGACCAGTGAGCTATTACGCACTCTTTAAATGGTGGCTGCTTCTAAGCCAACATCCTGGTTGTCTAAGCAACTCCACATCCTTTTCCACTTAACGTATACTTTGGGACCTTAGCTGGCGGTCTGGGCTGTTTCCCTTTCGACTACGGATCTTATCACTCGCAGTCTGACTCCCAAGGATAAGTCATTGGCATTCGGAGTTTGACTGAATTCGGTAACCCGGTGGGGGCCCCTAGTCCAATCAGTGCTCTACCTCCAAGACTCTTACCATGAGGCTAGCCCTAAAGCTATTTCGGAGAGAACCAGCTATCTCCAGGTTCGATTGGCATTTCACCCCTACCCACACCTCATCCCCGCACTTTTCAACGTGCGTGGGTTCGGGCCTCCATTCAGTGTTACCTGAACTTCACCCTGGACATGGGTAGATCACCTGGTTTCGGGTCTACGACCTCATACTCAATTCGCCCTATTCAGACTCGCTTTCGCTGCGGCTCCGCATCTTCTGCTTAACCTCGCATGAAATCGTAACTCGCCGGTTCATTCTACAAAAGGCACGCCATTACCCGTTAACGGGCTCTGACTACTTGTAGGCACACGGTTTCAGGATCTCTTTCACTCCCCTTCCGGGGTGCTTTTCACCTTTCCCTCACGGTACTGGTTCACTATCGGTCACTAGGGAGTATTTAGCCTTGGGAGATGGTCCTCCCGGATTCCGACGGAATTTCACGTGTTCCGCCGTACTCAGGATCCACTCAGGAGAGAACGAAGTTTTGACTACAGGGCTGTTACCTCCTATGGCGGGCCTTTCCAGACCTCTTCATCTACCTCGTTCCTTTGTAACTCCGTACAGAGTGTCCTACAACCCCAAGAGGCAAGCCTCTTGGTTTGGGCTAGTTCCGTTTCGCTCGCCGCTACTCAGGAAATCGCATTTGCTTTCTCTTCCTCCGGGTACTTAGATGTTTCAGTTCCCCGGGTCTGCCTTCAGTACCCTATGTATTCAGGTAAGGATACTGTTCCATTACGAACAGTGGGTTTCCCCATTCGGAAATCTCCGGATCAAAGCTTGCTTACAGCTCCCCGAAGCATATCGGTGTTCGTCCCGTCCTTCATCGGCTCCTAGTGCCAAGGCATCCACCGTGCGCCCTTTCTAACTTAACCGTTAAAAAAGATCTTACAGATGCTTTGAAAAAAATTAATTGCCTTCTATCTATTATCTAGTTTTCAAGGAACAAAGCAGAAAGAATCCATCACATCGTGATGACTGTCTTTCCTATTTGAATGAATTACTCATTCAAAACTGAACAAAACAAAAGCGCTCTCGTCATTATCCTTAGAAAGGAGGTGATCCAGCCGCACCTTCCGATACGGCTACCTTGTTACGACTTCACCCCAATCATCTGTCCCACCTTAGGCGGCTGGCTCCTTACGGTTACCCCACCGACTTCGGGTGTTACAAACTCTCGTGGTGTGACGGGCGGTGTGTACAAGGCCCGGGAACGTATTCACCGCGGCATGCTGATCCGCGATTACTAGCGATTCCAGCTTCACGCAGTCGAGTTGCAGACTGCGATCCGAACTGAGAACAGATTTGTGGGATTGGCTTAACCTCGCGGTTTCGCTGCCCTTTGTTCTGTCCATTGTAGCACGTGTGTAGCCCAGGTCATAAGGGGCATGATGATTTGACGTCATCCCCACCTTCCTCCGGTTTGTCACCGGCAGTCACCTTAGAGTGCCCAACTTAATGCTGGCAACTAAGATCAAGGGTTGCGCTCGTTGCGGGACTTAACCCAACATCTCACGACACGAGCTGACGACAACCATGCACCACCTGTCACTCTGTCCCCCGAAGGGGAACGCTCTATCTCTAGAGTTGTCAGAGGATGTCAAGACCTGGTAAGGTTCTTCGCGTTGCTTCGAATTAAACCACATGCTCCACCGCTTGTGCGGGCCCCCGTCAATTCCTTTGAGTTTCAGTCTTGCGACCGTACTCCCCAGGCGGAGTGCTTAATGCGTTAGCTGCAGCACTAAAGGGCGGAAACCCTCTAACACTTAGCACTCATCGTTTACGGCGTGGACTACCAGGGTATCTAATCCTGTTTGCTCCCCACGCTTTCGCGCCTCAGCGTCAGTTACAGACCAAAAAGCCGCCTTCGCCACTGGTGTTCCTCCACATCTCTACGCATTTCACCGCTACACGTGGAATTCCGCTTTTCTCTTCTGCACTCAAGTTCCCCAGTTTCCAATGACCCTCCACGGTTGAGCCGTGGGCTTTCACATCAGACTTAAGAAACCGCCTGCGCGCGCTTTACGCCCAATAATTCCGGATAACGCTTGCCACCTACGTATTACCGCGGCTGCTGGCACGTAGTTAGCCGTGGCTTTCTGGTTAGGTACCGTCAAGGTGCCGCCCTATTTGAACGGCACTTGTTCTTCCCTAACAACAGAGTTTTACGACCCGAAAGCCTTCATCACTCACGCGGCGTTGCTCCGTCAGACTTTCGTCCATTGCGGAAGATTCCCTACTGCTGCCTCCCGTAGGAGTCTGGGCCGTGTCTCAGTCCGAGTGTGGCCGATCACCCTCTCAGGTCGGCTATGCATCGTTGCCTTGGTGAGCCGTTACCTCACCAACTAGCTAATGCGCCGCGGGTCCATCTGTAAGTGGTAGCCGAAACCATCTTTCAATCATCTCCCATGAAGGAGAAGATCCTATCCGGTATTAGCTCCGGTTTCCCGAAGTTATCCCAGTCTTACAGGCAGGTTGCCCACGTGTTACTCACCCGTCCGCCGCTAACGTCATAGAAGCAAGCTTCTAATCAGTTCGCTCGACTTGCATGTATTAGGCACGCCGCCAGCGTTCGTCCTGAGCCAGGATCAAACTCTCCGATAAAGTAGTTTGACTGACTACGCACATCGCTGTGCGATTTATTTAAAACTTTGAATTAACAGGTACGTTTTGTCTTGTTTAGTTTTCAAAGATCATTATAATGGAGCGGGTGATGAGAATCGAACTCACGACATCAGCTTGGAAGGCTGAGGTTTTACCACTAAACTACACCCGCGTTTGTATTGGCGCGCCCGAGAGGAGTCGAACCCCTAACCTTTTGATCCGTAGTCAAACGCTCTATCCAATTGAGCTACGGGCGCTTATTAAAATTGTGCCGAGGGCCGGACTTGAACCGGCACGGTAGTCACCTACCGCAGGATT
>NZ_JBHVSY010000058.1:0-5942 GCF_042884935.1 Streptomyces sp. NPDC058092 | reverse complement strand
CACGACGGGACGAGGCGGTGGACGAGGCTGGGGACGGTGCATTGACGGACATGGCGGAGGTACTCCTCGCGGTGTCGATGCGTACTCGATGAGGACCGACTGCCGGTCGGTCGCGGTCAGATCGTGTTGCGGTACGGCGGCATGAAGCGCATCCGCGGCATCTGGTCGGCCAGCACTCCCCCGTCGACGACGATGCGTGCCCCGGTGAGGTACGCCCCGGCGTCCGAGGCGAGCAGCAGCAGTGCGCCCACGCATTCGTCGGGCTGTGCGTACCGGCCGAGCGGGATCCGCTCGCGGTACGCGGATTCGAAGGCCTCCCGGTCGAAGGGGAATGCGCCGTCGATGGGCGTCTCGACCATGCCGGGGGCGAGGGTGTTGGCGGTGATGCCGTGCGGGGCGAGTTCGACCGCCAGGGTCTCGGTGAGCAGTTGCGCGGCGGCCTTGGAGGCGTTGTAGTGGGCCAGGCCCGCCTCCGCCACCAGGGCGTTCTTCGACGTGATGGTGATGATGCGGCCGGCGACGGAGTCGGCCGTCATGTGCTCGGCGACGCGCTGGCTGAGGAAGAAGACGGCGTCGACATTGACCCGCATGATGTGCGACCAGCTCGCCGGGGTGATCTCGTTGAAGCGTTCCAGCGCCGCCGTTCCCGCGTTGTTGACCAGGATGTGCAGCGGTCCGGCCTCGGCGCGCACGGCGTCGACGAAGCCGGGCAGCGCCTCGATGTCCGCGAGGTCCTGTCCGTAGGTGCGGACCCGGCGGCCGAGCGCCTCGATCGCCGCGGCGGTCTCGGCGACGCCGTCGGCACCGGGCAGGTCGACGAGGACCAGGTCGGCGCCGGCCTCGGCGAGCCCGACGGCGAAGGACCGGCCGAGACCGCGGGCGGCTCCGGTCACGACCGCGGTGCGGCCGGTCAGGTCGAAGCGGTCGGTTCCGCGGGGCGGGACGGCTGCGGTCATGGCGGGGGTTCCTCCAGGCGGAGAGGTACGGAGAAGGGTGCGGCGGGTCCGGCCCTGATCCGCCGGAGGGTCCGGGCCGCCGCGCAGGGACACTGGGGTGGGAGCGCGGCGGCCCGGCTGCCGGCCGGCGCCCTCGGACAGGGGGTTGACCCGGGCGCGGGCCGGCAGGTTCGTGGGGACGGCGGGGTCAGCCGTTCAGGCCCAGCAGATCCAGCGACGGCCGGTGGATGATCTCCTCCACCGCGTCCACGTCGAGCGGCGGCAGTCCGGGGATGCCGGGGATGCGGGCGATCTCCCGCAGCCCCTTCACCGAGTCGTCGACCGTCGTGAACGGGTAGTCGCTGCCGAACATCAGCTTGTCGAAGACCCCGTAGTCCTGGACGAGCCGGAGGCTGTGCCAGAGCTGGAAGGGCCGGTAGTGCAGGGCGCTGATGTCCGCGTACACATGCGGGTGCTTGCGGATGACCGCGATGCACTCGCCCTCGAAGGGGTGGCCGAGGTGGGCGAGGACCATCCGCAGTTCGGGGTGGCGGATGGCGACGGCGTCCAGGTGGCGGGGCATCGCCCACTCCAGGGGCGCGCTCGACACGAAGGTCGTGCCGGTGTGCACGAGGAGCGGGAGGCCGTGCCGTTCCGCGTACGTGTACAGCTCGTCGTACTCCTCGGCGGCCGGGTCGAAGCCCGCGTACATCGGCATCAGCTTGATGCCGCGCAGGCCCAGTTCCTGGTGGCCGTAGCGGAGTTCGTCCTGCCAGCCGGGCTGGGTGGGGTCCAGGGACAGGTAGCCGATCAGCCGGTCGGGGTGCTGTCCGGCGTACGAGGCGACGGCCGCGTCGTCGACCCAGAGGCCGCTGCGCCGCGCCTTGCCCCCGACGACGATCGTGCGGGTGCCCCCGGGGGCCGTGGCGGCGTACTCCTCCCACTTCACCGTGAGGTCGACCTCACCCGCGTGGGCGCGGGCGGAGTCGGACCTGAACGGGTCGGTGAAGTCGTGGCTGTGCCGGAAGAGATGCGAGTGGACGTCGACGATCATGTCCGGTTCCGCTTCTCCCAGCCGTCCGCGAACATGTTCCAGAAGCGGTGGCTGGGCGGGTGTTCCTCGAAGACCTCGTCGACGAGCTCGACACCGAGTCCCGGGGCGGTCGGCAGGCCGATGCGGCCGTCGACGATCGGGAGGGTGCCTTTGAGCGCGTCGAAGACGTGGTCCTCCAGGAGTCCGTCGAAGGTTTCGAGGATCTTGAAGTTGGGGATGCCGAGCGTCGCGTGCACCGAGACGGTGGTGCAGAGCGGCGAGTTGGAGTTGTGCGGGGCCACGAGCATGCCGTGGGTATCGGCAGTCGCGGCGAGCTTCCTGACCTCGGTGAAGCCGCCGGCCATGGAGAGGTCGGGCTGGATGATGTCGACCGCGTTCGTGGCGAAGAGCTGCTTGTACTCGTAGCGGTTGTGGAAGTGCTCGCCGCCGGAGATGGGGAACGCGGCGCGCTGCCGCAGTTCCGCGTAGCGCTCGATGTGGGTCCAGGGCATCGGCTCCTCGAACCAGCCGATGTCGAACGGCTCCAGCTCCCGCACCAGGCGGGCGGCGGTCGGCATGGCGAACCGGGCGTGACCCTCGATGAACAGGTCGACGTCCGGCCCGATGGCCTCGCGGACGGCGGCCACCAGGTCGACGGAGCGGCGCAGTTCGGCGCGCTCCAGCTCGTGCAGGCCGGGGCCGAAGGGGTCGAACTTGAGGGCGGTGAAGCCCTTCGCCACGGTCTCCTTCGCCTTGGCCGCGAAGGTCTCGGGCTCGCGTTCGCCGGTGTACCAGCCGTTGGCGTACACGCGTACGTCGTCCCGGCAGGCGCCGCCGGTCAGCCGGTAGGCGGGGACGCCGAGCGCCTTGCCCATCAGGTCGTACATCGCCTGGTCGAGGCCGGACAGGGCGATGCCGCCCATGTCGCCGCCGCGCAGGAAGTCGCCCTGGTAGACGCGGAGCCAGAGCTCCTCGATGTCGAAGGGGTCGGCGCCGACGAGGTGGCGCTGTGCCAGTGCCTCGGTGAGTGCGCAGACCTCGCGGACCCGGTAGGGGTGGGTGATCTCCCCGACGCCGGACAGGCCCTCGTCGGTGTGCACCCGGACGTAGCCGAAGTCGCGCCAGGAGGTTCCGAGTATCAGGGTCTCGACCCGGGTGATCCGTCCGGCGGGGCCCGCGGGGCGGGTGCGGTTGACGGTGAGCATCAGCGGGTCGCTCCGCCCATGGTGGAGGTGTTCTCCAGGTCGCGGGCGCCGCCGTCGGCGAGGACCGCCTCGACCGCGGCCTCGGTGCCCTCGATCAGGCGGTCCACGTCGGCGTCGGTGTGGGCGTAGCTGATGTGGCTGCGCTTGAGGTTGAGCGGCAGCTCGAACAGGCCGTGGTCGAGGAGTTTGCGGCGGTAGCCGACGAACAGCGAGGCGTCGTTGTTCAGCAGGTCCGCGTAGGTACGGGGGGTCTCGCCCGGCATGAAGTAGCTGACGAAGACGGAGCCGTAGCCGGTGACGACGGCGGGGACGCCTAGGCGCTCGTACAGTCCGGTCAGTTCGGAACGGACACGGTCGCCGAGCCGGAAGACGTGCTCGTGGACCGGCTCCTCGCGGAGCTTGCGCAGGGTGGCGAGGGCGGCGGCGACGACGGACGGGTGGCCGTTGTACGTACCGGCGAAGAAGGCGGGGGCGCCGGGGCGGGTGGAGAAGAGGTCCATCAGGTCGGCGCGGCCGCCGATCGCGCCGACGGGGGCGCCGTTGGCGATGGCCTTGCCGAGGGTGGTGAGGTCGGGGGTGACGCCGGAGATCTTCTGCCAGCCGCCGATGTCGTGGCGGAAGCCGGTGATGACCTCGTCGAAGATCAGGACGCTGCCGGCCCTGGTGGTCTCCTCGCGCAGCGTGGTGAGGAACTCCTGGTACGGCAGGAGCGCGCCGACGTTGTGCGGGACGGGCTCGACGATGACGGCGGCGATGTCGGAGCCGTGCTCGGCGAAGGTGCGGCGGACGGCCTCGCTGTCGTTGAAGGGCAGGACGAGGGTGGCTTCGAGGACCTCGGGCAGGATGCCGGTCGAGATCGGGTCGTGGGTGCCGACCTTCTCGGGGGCGGAGATGACGTTGAGGCTGACCGCGTCGTGCCAGCCGTGGTAGCAGCCCTGGAACTTGACGACCAGGCGGCGGCCGGTGGCGGCCCGGGAGACGCGCAGCGCGTGGAACGTGGCCTCGCTGCCGGTGCTGGTGAGCAGCACCTTCTCGATCGACGGGATCAGCTCGGTGAGCTGTTCGGCGAGGAGGACCTCGCCCTCCGTGACGCCGACGCCCATGTGGCCGAGGGTGGCGCCGGCCTCGGCGGTGGCGCGGGCCACGTCGGGGTCGTTGTGTCCGAGCAGCGGCGGGCCGAACGCCGAGTGGAAGTCGGTGTACTCGCGTCCGTCGGCGGTACGGAACCGTGCGCCGTCGGTCCCGGTGACGACCAGGTCGGTCAGTCCGGGAACGCTGCGCTGACCGCTGTTCACGCCGCCGGGTACGACCTTGCGGGCGCGCTCGGCGAGTCGGGCTCCGGATTCGTTGCCTACCGGGCCTGAACTCATATCGCTTGCTCCTTGCGTCGAGAGTCGTCGGTTTTCGCAGGCCCTGCCCGGCCTGTGAGTCCCTGGCGCCATCCGCCCGGCAGTCGCCGCAGGAAGAGGGTGATCCGTGGTGCTCGGGTGGTGCGTTTCACTTTTTCTGAACGCTGTTCTGTAGAGCAGAACAGTGCCTGGATATTACGTGCGTCACCTAGGCCGGTCAACCCCCTTTCCGGCTCGATAAACCCGATTCCCCGGCTTTCTTCACGGAGAAAGCGCCTCCCGGCCTCCCCGAAGGCACTAGGCTGTTCTGCTATGACGAACAGTGCTGCCCCAGAAGAACCGAAGTACTGGGTCAAGAGCGTGGCCAGGGCAGCGGACATCCTCGAAGCGCTCGCCGCCCCCGCACAGGGGAACGGCCTGAGCGTCACGGAGGTCGGCCAGGCCTGCTCCATCTCCAAGAGTGCCGCCTTCGGCATGCTCCAGACCCTGCGTGCCTACGGCCTCGTCTCCGACGACGGCGAGGGCATGAACCGCCGTTACCGGCTCGGCATGAGCCTGGCCCGGCTCGGCGACCGGGCCCGCTCCCAGGTGTCCCTGCGCGGGGTCGCCCACCCCGTCCTGCGCGAGCTCACCCGGACCACCGGCATGGCATCCAGGCTCGCCGTGCCCGAGGACGGCCATGCGGTCGTCGTGGACCAGGTCGAGCTCGACCAGCGCGTCCGGCTCGATCTGCGGATGGGCCAGCGCGAGCTGCCGCACTGCACGGGCCTGGGCAAGGCGCTGCTCTCCGCGATGCCGCAGAGCGAGGCCGCCGCGATCGTCGAACGCTTCGGGCTGCCCCGGCGCACGTCCCGCACGATCACCGACCCGGCCACCTTCCTGTCGCATCTGCGCGACATCGCCCGGGTCGGCTACGCCCTGGACGACGAGGAGGACGCCGAGGGCATCATCTGCATCGGCGCGCCGGTCTTCGACGACCGTTCCACGTGCGCCGGGGCCGTCTCCATCACCGGCCTCAAGCTCGGTCTGCCGGCCTGGCGGTACCAGGAGCTGGGTGGCCAGGTACGGGACGCGGCACGGCGGATCAGCCGCTCGCTGGGCTGGATCGACGACGCGGAGGACGCCGCATCCGACGCCGGCACGTCACATTCCGACGGATTCGGGTCTTGACCGATCGGCATATCCCGCCGTAGGTTCCCTGCCAACCCCGGTGACACTCACCCGTCACCGGCGATTTACCCCTTCCGGTCCGCTTCCGACGCCTGCCCACCGCGTCGTGAACATCTGGCGACCGGACCCTTTTCAGCCATCCGCCCATGGCAGTCCACCGCAGGAACGCTCCCTCATTCTCGGCACTTCTCGGAAGGCGAAGTCCGCATGAGCGTTCCGCACCACCCCACCTCTGCCTCGTCCCGTCGTA
>NZ_JBHVSY010000057.1:0-6610 GCF_042884935.1 Streptomyces sp. NPDC058092 | reverse complement strand
TACGCCGCAGCCAACGCCACCCTCGACGCCCTCGCCGCCCGACGCCAGGCCGCCGGACTCCCCGCCACCTCCCTCGCCTGGGGCCTCTGGGCCGAGGAGCGGAGCATGGCCGGCCTGCTCGACGAGAGCAGCGTGGCCCGCTGGGCACGCATGGGCGTCGGGGCCATCCCCAACGACCTCGGCCTGGAACTCTTCGACCGCGCCGGGCAGATGGACGGCGCCCTGGCGGTTCCCGTACTCCTCGACCAGGCCGCGTTGCGCGCCCAGTCCCGGGCCGGCCTGCTGCCGGCCCTGATGCGGGGCCTCGTACGGGCCCCGGCCCGCCGCGAGCAGACGACGGGCGGCGGAACCCTCGCCCAGCGGGTGGCGGCGGCGCCCGAGGCGGACCGGCCGGGGATCGTCCTGGAGCTGGTGCAGGCACAGGTCGCGGCCGTACTCGGGCACTCCTCACCCCAGGCGATCGATCCCGGACGCGCCTTCAAGGAGCTCGGGTTCGACTCCCTCGCCGGTGTCGAACTGCGCAACCGCCTCACCCAGGCCGACGGCGTACGGCTCCCCTCCACCCTGGTCTTCGACCACCCGACCTCCGGAGCCGTGGCGGCGTTCATCCTCGCCGGCCTCGGGGAACCCGCGGCGCAGCGGAGCCTCTCCCCCTTCGAGGAGGAGCTGCAGAAGGTCGAAGCCCTGCTCAACCAACTGGCCGGGGACAGCGCCCAACTGGCCGAACTGGAGCCACGGCTCCGCGCCTTCAACAACCGGCTGTGGTCCGTCCTCGGAGGATCCACGAGCCACCGCGACGAAGCGGAGCAGGACCTCGTCGACGACCTCGACGACGTGTCCGACGAAGAAATGTTCGACCTGATCGACAAGGAGCTCGGATCGTGACCCAGGGTACGGCTGACCAGCAGAGCAGCCGCTCGATGAGCGACGAGCAGAAGCTCCGCATGTACCTCAAGAAGGTCACCGGAGAGCTGCGCACCGCCAACCGCCGTGTCCGCGAGCTGGAGCAGCGCGACATCGAGCCGCTGGCCATCGTGGGCATGAGCTGCCGCTACCCGGGCGGGGTCACCACGCCCGAGGAGCTGTGGCAGCTCGTCGCCGAGGGCCGCGACGCGGTCTCGGCGCTGCCCGGAGACCGCGGCTGGGAACAGGGCATCTACGACCCCGACCCCGAGCGGACCGGCAAGATCTCCGCGAGCGGTGGCGGGTTCGTCGCCTCGGCGGGCGACTTCGACGCGGGCTTCTTCGGGATCAGCCCGCGCGAAGCCCTCGCCATCGACCCGCAGCAGCGCCTCACCCTCGAGGCCGCCTGGGAGGCCCTGGAGGACGCGGGCATCGACCCCACCTCCCTGCGCGGCTCGAACACCGGTGTCTTCTGCGGGGCCCTGACCTCCGACTACGGCGGCCAGATGCCGCCCGAGCTGGAGGGCTTCCGCCTGACGGGCACCACCACGAGCGTGCTGTCGGGCCGGGTGTCGTACACCCTGGGCCTGGAGGGCCCGGCCGTGTCCATCGACACCGCCTGCTCCTCCTCCCTGGTCGCCATGCACCTGGCGGCCCAGTCCCTGCGCTCGGGCGAATGCTCTCTCGCCCTCACCGGCGGAGTCACGATCATGGCGGGCCCCTTCCTGCTCACCGAGTTCAGCCGCCAGCGCGGCCTCGCTGCCGACGGCCGCTGCAAGTCGTACGCCGAGGGCGCGGACGGCACCGGCTTCTCCGACGGCCTCGGCCTGCTCGTCCTGGAACGCCTCTCGGACGCCCAGCGCAACGGCCGCCGCATCCTCGGCGTCATCCGCGGCAGCGCCATCAACCAGGACGGCGCCTCCAACGGGCTCACGGCCCCCAACGGCCCCGCCCAGGAACGCGTCATCCGCCAGGCCCTCACCAACGCCGGGCTCACCCCGCGCGACGTCGACGCGGTCGAAGGCCACGGCACCGGCACCCGCCTGGGCGACCCCATCGAGGCCAAGGCCCTGCTGGCCACCTACGGCCAGAACCGCGAGAACGGCCCGCTCCGCCTCGGCTCCATCAAGTCCAACATCGGCCACACCTCCGCCGCCGCAGGCGTCGCGGGCATCATCAAGATGCTCAAGGCGATGCAGTACGAGACCCTGCCCGCCTCCCTGCACCTGGACGAGCCCTCCCCGCACGTGGACTGGACCGCCGGTGAGGTGCGCCTGCTGGCCGAGGCCGAGCCGTGGCCCGCCGCCGAGGGCCGCCCGCGCCGCGCGGGAGTCTCCTCCTTCGGCATCAGCGGCACCAACGCCCACCTGATCATCGAGGAGCCCCCGACCGCGACTGCGGCTACGGCTGCGGAGCCGGAGCCGGAGACGGAGACGAAGGCGGCAGACGGGCCGGGAACTCCCGTGCGGACCCTGCCCGCCGTTCCCGTGGTGGTGTCGGCCAAGTCTGTACAGGCCCTCCGCGCCCAGGCCGAGCGCCTGGCCGCCCACGTGGCGGAGCGGCCGGAGTCCGGGCTGCTGGACGTCGCATACTCCGCGGCCACCACCCGAGCCCAGCTGGAACACCGCGGGGTCGTCGTCGCCAGGGACCGGGACGAACTGATCGCCGGGCTCGCGGCTCTGGCCGCCGGGGAGCCGGGGGCTGGGGTCTCTCAGGGCCGCCCGGTCAGCGGTAAGACCGCCTTCCTGTTCACGGGACAGGGCGCGCAGCGGGCGGGCATGGGCCTGGAACTCGCCTCCGCTTACCCCGTCTTCGCTGCCGCGTTGGATGAGGTGTGTGCGGAGCTGGATCCGCTGCTGGGACGTTCGATGCGCGAACTCCTCGCCGCCGAGGACGCGACGCTCAACGCCACCGAGTACACCCAGACCTCGCTGTTCGCCATCGAGGTCGCACTGTTCCGACTCGTCGAGTCCCTCGGCATTCGCGCCGACTACCTCATCGGGCACTCGGTCGGTGAGATCGCCGCCGCACACGTCGCCGGGGTTCTCTCCCTCGCCGATGCCTGTGCCCTGGTCGCCGCGCGCGGCCGTCTCATGGGCGCGCTACCTGCCGGCGGCGGCATGGCCGCCATCCAGGCCGAAGAACCCGAAGTCGCCGAAGCACTGGCCGGGTTCGAAGGCCGCCTCGAGATCGCAGCCGTCAACGGACCCCGCTCGATCGTCGTCTCCGGTGACCTGGACGCTCTCGACGCATGGCTCCCCCGCTGGGAAGAACTGGGCCGCAAGACCACCCGCCTGCGCGTCAGCCACGCCTTCCACTCCCCACGCATGGAACCCATGCTCACCGAGTTCCGCACGGTCGCCGAGGGACTGACGTTCAACCCGCCGCGCATCGCCGTCCTCTCCAACGTCACCGGTGACGTGGTCACGGATGAACTGACCGACCCCGGCTACTGGGTCCAGCACGTCCGAGGAGCCGTCCGCTACCACGACGGCATCCGCACACTCCACCGCGAAGGCGTCACCCGCTACCTCGAACTCGGCCCCGACGCCATCCTCACCGCACTCACCCGCCAATGCCTCGAGGACGAAGACAGTCTCGTCCTCACCCCGGCCCTACGCGCACGCCAGTCCGAGACCCACACCTTCGCCACCTTCCTCGGACACGCCCACACCGCCGGCATCCCCGTCGACTGGAACACGTACTACGCCAACACCGGCGCCACACGCACCAACCTCCCCACCTACGCCTTCCAACACGACCGGTACTGGGTGGCCTCCGGTGGCGGTTCCGGTGATCTGAGTGCCGCTGGTCTGGGCCGTTTCGGGCACCCCGTACTGGCTACTGCCATGCAGGTGGGTACCGCGGACAGCTGGCTGTTCTCCGGGCGGATCTCCCGTGAGTCCCAGCCGTGGATCGAGGACCACGTCGTCCTCGGCGCGCTCATCGTGCCCGGTGCCGCTCTCGTGGAGCTGGCGCTCTCCGCCGGCCGCCACACCGGCACCCCCGTCCTCGAGGAACTCGTACTCGAAGCACCCCTCGTCCTGGACACCGACAGCACCACCCGTCAACTCCAGGTCACTGTCGGAGAACCCGAGGAAGACGGCCACCGCCAGGTCGCCCTCTACTCCCGCTCCGACTCCGGCTCCCGCTCCGACTCCGGCTCCGGCTCCGGCTCCGAGGCCGTGTGTCACGCACGCGGCCGACTCACGGCCGAAGCCGCCACACCCGTACGGGAACTGCCCGCCGCCTGGCCGCCCGCCGGAGCCGTACCGGTTTCCGTGGACACCCTTTACGCGGAGCTCGCCGACGCCGGGTACGAATACGGCCCCCTCTTCCAGGGCGTACAGACGGCCTGGCGCACCGACGACGCCGTCCACGCAGAGATCGCCCTCCCCGAGGGAACCCCCGTCGAGGGCTTCGCCATCCACCCCGCACTCCTCGACGCTGCCCTCCACGGCGGCCTCGAATGGCTGGACGGCGGTTCGGGCGACTCCGCGGCCGCTCTGCCCTTCGCCTGGTCGGGTGTCAGCCTGACGCAGACAGCAGGGACCCGGATCCGGGTGCGGATCGCTCCCGTGGGCGAGAACGCCCTGCGCATCGACCTCGCCGACACCGACGGCACGCCCGTCGCGAGCGTGGACACCCTCACGTTCCGCGCCGTCGACTCGGCGCGACTGGAGCAGTCCGGCCCGGCAGCCAGCGACCCCCTGTACCAGGTGAACTGGGTTCCGGCTCCGGCCGCCGGTGCCGCCGGCCCGCTGCGCACGGTGGTTCTGGGCGAGGAGTACGCGGACCTGACCGAGCTGGCCGCGGCCGTCGCCGCCGGTGCCGAGGTGCCCGAGGCCGTCGTCGTCCCGGCCGAGGCCACGTCCTCGGTCCGTGAGACGACCCTGTGGGCTCTCGCCGTGCTCCAGCAGTGGCTGGCGACCGACGCCTTCGGCGACACCCGCCTGATCGTCGCCACCCGCAACGGCATCGCCACCGCCGAAGGCGAAGCCCCCGCACTGGCACAGGCCCCCATCTGGGGACTCGTCCGCAGCGCCCAGTCCGAACACCCCGACCGCATCCTCCTCATCGACCTCGAAGACGACACCGACACCACCACCCTCGACTGGCCCGCACTCGCAAGCCTCGACGAACCCCAGCTCGCCCTGCGAGCCGGAGGAACCCTCGCCCCGCGCCTCGCCGCGGCCGAGACCATGGTGGCGACCGAGCCGCGTGCTCTCGACGTGAACGGGACCGTGCTCATCACCGGTGGTACGGGTGGTCTGGGCGCCCTGTTCGCGAAGCACTACGCAGAGGCCTACGGAGCCAAGCACCTCCTGCTCGTCAGCCGCCGCGGCACCGCCGCCGAGGGCGTCACCGAGCTGGTCGCGGAACTGACCGAGCTCGGAGCCCAGGTCGACGTCGCCGCCTGCGACGTCACCGACCGCGACGCACTGGCCCAGCTCATCACCTCGCTCGAGCGCCCGCTCACCGCCGTCGTCCACGCCGCCGGAATCCTCGACGACGCCACCATCGAAACCCTCACCCCGGCCCACGTGGAACGCGTCCTCGCCCCCAAGGTCGACGCCGCACTCCACCTCGACGAACTCACCGCCGACCTCGACCTGGCCTCCTTCGTCCTCTTCTCCTCCGTCGCCGCCCTCATCGGCACTCCCGGCCAGGGCAACTACGCCGCAGCCAACGCCACCCTCGACGCCCTCGCCGCCCGACGCCAGGCCGCCGGACTCCCCGCCACCTCCCTCGCCTGGGGCCTCTGGGCCGAAGCCGGCGGCATGGGCGGAACCCTCGGTGAGGCGGAGCTCGCGCTCCTCGCCCGCATGGGCATCAGCGCCCTGCCCGCCGAGCTCGGGCTCCGGCTCTTCGACCGGGCGCAGCAGACGGGTGCCGCCCTGCTGGCACCCGTACTGTTCGACCAGTCGGCGCTGCGCGCCCAGGCCCGCTCCGGCCTGCTGCCCGCACTCCTGCGCGGACTCGTACGGATGCCCGCACGCCGTACCCAGCCCGCCGGCGGTTCCCTCGCCCAGCGGGTGGCGGCGGCCGCCGAGGCCGACCGCCCGCGGATCGTCCTGGATCTCGTACAGGCGCAGGTCGCGGCCGTACTCGGGCACGCCTCACCGCAGGGCATCGATCCGGAACGGGCCTTCAGGGAGCTCGGGTTCGACTCGCTCGGCGCCGTCGAGCTCCGCAACCGCCTCACCCAGACCAGTGGCGTACGACTTCCCTCCACGCTCATCTTCGACCACCCCACCCCGGCCGCCGTGGCCCTGCTCCTGCTCACGCAGGTCGCCGGAACGGAGTCGGCCGGCAAGCCCGTCGTACAGGCGGCGCAGACCGGGACCGAGGACGAGGAGCCGTACGCCATCGTCGGCATGGGCTGCCGTTACCCGGGCGGAGTGAACTCTCCCGAGGAACTCTGGCAGTTCGTGTCCGAGGGGCGGGTCGGGATCTCCGAGTTCCCGCAGGACCGCGGCTGGAACCTCGACGGTCTCTTCCACGAGGACCCCGACCACGCGGGCACCTCGTACACCCGCAAAGGCGGATTCGTGCACAGCGCCGGGGAGTTCGACGCCGCGTTCTTCGGCATCGGGCCCCGCGAGGCGATCGCCGTCGACCCGCAGCAGCGGCTGCTGCTGGAGACGGCGTGGGAGGCGTTCGAGGACGCCGGCATCGACATCACGCGGCTGCGCGGCAGTGACAC
>NZ_JBHVSY010000056.1:0-6714 GCF_042884935.1 Streptomyces sp. NPDC058092 | reverse complement strand
TTCGTACAGTGGCGCGCTCCACCTTGACGCCCTGAACCACGACCGCTCCACGGAGTGTGGGTCGAAGGCGGACGGGATGAGAGCCGAGGTCAGTGGTGGGCAGACGTAAGGGCGCGGGTGACAGCTAGTTGGTTTGTGCGGACCGCGAACTTTCCTGAGCCTCCGGAGCGGGAAGCTGACCCAGGATCATCGCCTGCACTAGACCGCCTAGGATTTCCGCACGCTGCCCAGAATCAAGACGGGCATCGACAATTAGACGTTCGGCCGCTAGGTAGCGGGAAAACTCAAGCGGCTGGTCGAAGTAGGCACGCAAATGCCCGGCAGCAGTTTCCTGAGACTTGACGAAGGTTCTACTTACAAAGCCAGCGAGAGCAGCAGCAACCGCTCCGAGCGCTCCCGCGACCACAGCACCGGCCGTAGTGCTGGCCCAAAAGGCGATCGCAGCGAAACCCATGAGCAGTATAAAACCAACTGACATAGCGACCTGCGCGTTCCGAAAAGACTTTGCCGCTTGACCCAAAGCAATGGTGTGATAGTGATCCAAACGGCGATGGGTCACGGCCCAGAGCGCAGACAGGGTGAGCCTGGCATCATCCTCGGCCTCTGCGTCCGAGACATCTGCATGGCGAAGTCGAAGCTCCTGCTCAAGATTCGCTTCGGCCCGACGTACCCGCTCCCGCGTAGGGGAAACCGTCTCAGGATCGGGCCTCCAGCCTACAAATTCGACTGCCACGCCCGAGAAAAGAATCCCAAAGACAAGTATGAGGACCGCCGGCAATAGCGACCCAGGGCTAGCCCCCTGGATAATCCGAACCAGAAAGATCATTCCGGGCACGCCAACAGCAAGTGCAAATATGGTTATAAGCCTACGGCGCCGCCCCACCTTACGGCCCTCGCGGCTGCTTCCACCCTCGAACGATGAGCGATCGCTGAATTCTGATTCTGTCAAGATTTCACGCGCGGGCACAGTTATCGTATAAGTGCCCGCCCTCACTGCAATTTGCCCGTCTGCCGCAATATTACGGCCTGCGTTCTTTTCAACCTCGATGACGCCAAGCTGCTTTCCTTGTACAGCAACACAGTACGCCCGAAAATCTGGTACGGGAGTAAGACGCCTCCGCACGGACTCGACTACGCGCTGGAACGAGTCGACCTCTACGCCTATCAGACTTTCTGGGCCTGAGCCTTGACGGTCATCCACGCCAACAATTACTGTACCGCCGCGTGTATTAGCGAAGGCAGCGATGGTCCTCGCGAGTACGCGCGGCAGCACTCTCGAATGTTTGAATTCAAGGTCGACTCCTTCTGGGCATTGAAGGAGGGCCTCGATCTCTTCCGGCGTCACCATGACGTGAGACTAGTGGCTCCCACGCACGTTGCGTGGCCCGACTGCGCACTTGGTAACAGCTGGGCCGTGGCTGGGCCGTGCCAAGGCACCCGACGATAACCAACGCTGACAGATGCTGATAGCTCAACAGCAGGTCAGGAGCGTTGAAGGCACAGGAACCGCAGGCCAGAAGACCGGCGAGTCACTTCTTCGGCTTCTGAGATTTCCGCAGGTCAGCGACCTATGAACTCTCGTGGGCCGTCTCGGGGCCGTCATTGGCGATCGGGGCGGCCCACACTGCGTCCACGGCTGCTCGCGTACGCGTCTGACTGGCTGGCATGAGGTGCGTGTAAGTCCGCAGCGTGAAGCCCGGATCATGGTGGCCGAGGTACTCGCTCAGGGCCTTGATGCTTTCCCCGGCGTCCAAGAGCACGGATGCGTAGAAGTGCCGTAGCGCGTGCATCCCGTTATCCCTCCCGTTGGCGATACCAGCAGCACGGAGACCAGGGCGCCACTGCCGATCGTTGAAGCGATTCCGGTTCAGAGAAAAGCCTTCGGGACTCCGGAAGATCAGAGAAGCGGTGATCGGCGGGCCGTCCAAGGACTTCCAGGGCAAGGTGACCTCCGCCGCCGGGTACTGCGTGAGGTGGCCGGCCAACGCGAAGGCGATGGACTCTGGCAGAGGAACTTCCCGCTCCTTGCCGCCCTTGGGCGGGGCGAATACGGGCCGGTTGTGTAGAAGCTTCACCTGTCGGACCACATGCACGACACCCCCGAGGAAGTCGACATCCTCGACAGCCAAGCCGAACACCTCCCCCTGCCGAAGACCGCACCCGGCGGCGGGGTCCACAAGTGCCCGATACCGCTCAGGCAGCGCAGCCCGCACGGCCATAACCCGGTCAGCGGACCAAGGCTTGACCTTGCGCGGGTCGAGGCGGGGTGCCTTCACCGACCTTGCTCTGCATGGATTCGCCCGGATCAACCGGTCTTCGACGGCAGCCGTGAAAACTGTGGAGACGTGAGCGAAGATGCCGCGCCGGTACGCCGCCGAGAGCCCTGCGTCCTCAAGGATTCGCATCCACAGCCGAATGTGTGTCGGGTTGAAGGAACCGATGGGGCGCTTGCCGATGTGCGGGAGCGCGTGGAGACGCAACCGCATCTCGACGGACTCCCGAGTGGACGGGTCTGTCATCTGCGTGTTCATCCACTTCGTGGCGTACTGCTCGAAGGTGGCCTTACCGGCCTCCGGAGCGATGTAGTCGCCACGCGACATGTCGGCCTCGATATTCGCCAACCAGGTCTCGGCCCTGCGCTTCTGCTTGTCCGGGAAGCTCTTGGACTTCTCGCTGCCATCGGGACCGATGTAGCGGGCGCGGTAACGCATACCGACACCGTGACGCTCGGTCGCAACCTTGACCATCTTGCCTTTCGGCCCAGGCTCGGTCTTGTACCAGCGGTCTTGGATGTGTCCGGCCATCAGACAACTCCCTTATCCATCTGTGCGGCGACCCAGATGCGCACGTCTTCGGGGTCGTAGCGGAGGTGTCGGCCGACGCGGAAGCCGCGGGGCCCAGTGTCTTTGCGGCGCCACTGGTAGACCGTCTCGACCGGGACACCGAGGAGGTCAGCCAGATCGACCGGCGTCAGATAGCGCTCGGGAAGCAGCCGCCTCATGCCCATGCCTCCGACCCGTCGAGGGCTTCGAGTTCGGCGCGTACTTCGCGCACGGTGTCGCGGTTGGTCTGGATGTCTCGGGCGATGGTGGAGGCGAGCCAGGATTCGCCGGGTGTGTGGCCGTGCCCGGCGTAGGTCCAGTGGGCGAGCGTCAGTGTGGAGCCCTCCGGGGCGTCGTCGGGGTCGGGGAGCCCGCGTTCGTGGCGTTCCTGGCGTGCCCGGTAGTCGGCGCGGACCTGGCGGAGTGCGCCGAGGGTGGTGGAGTAGGCGCGGGACTTGGTGGAGAAGTGGCCGCGGAAGCCGAGCATGTGGGCCCACTGCCAGAGCTTGCGGTCCGGGTAGGCGTCGTCCAGGTCGAAGCACGCTTCGATCAGGTGCCGGGCATGGGCGGGCAGGTCGGTCAGCTTGTCGAGTTCGGCCAGCTCTCCGATGCGCCGGTCCACGGTGCCGGTGGTCTCGGCTGCCTTGGTGGCGTACTTCGCGACGTACGCGGCTACGGCCTGTTCGGTCAGGTCGTCGTTCGCGTTGTCCGCGCCGATCTGGCGTACGTCCACCTGAGCGCCCCACCGCAGGGTCCGCGCCGGTTGGTCACCGGAGGACGGGACGGGCACGCTCACACGGGCAGCAGCGGCCTGGATCGCATCCGACAACAAGGCCACGCTGGCCCAGGACGGCGGGGCAGTGTCGGGGCCGTCCGGTCCGTCGAGTCGGACGATCGCGTGGAAGTGCACGGCGCCGCGCTTCTGGAACTCGGCGACCTTCCCGAAGGAGATCCGGCAGGCGTCGGCCGTGGCTTTCTGGGTGAGGCCGGCGCGGGCGGCAACCTCCCGGCGGAGGTAGATGGTGAAGCGGCGCCAGAGGTCCCCGGCGTGGTTGTTCCAGAGCACCGCGCCCGCGTAGTCGTAGGCGGCCGGGTTCAGGGCGGAGCCCAGTTCCGGCGAGCCCTCGGGGTGGTCGGTGCCGCACCGGCAGAGGCCGCGAGTGGGCCGGTTGTGGACCGGGCCGAAGCTGGGGGCGGTGAGCGTCGCGAAGACCTTGGGGTGCGTACGCACCGTGAGCGGGGTGCCCTTGGACTCGTCGCCGGTCAGTCCGGCGCGGATCAGGTGGAAGGTGTCCCCGGCGTAGGTCCAGGCGCAGGAGGGGCACCGGGAGGCACGCCGGTTCCCGCAGGCCACCCGCAGGCGCCCGCCGGGCTCGCCCTGGGTGCTGTAGGAGTAGAGGACCTGCCCGGTCTTGGTGTCACGGGTGGTGGTCATGCCCTCCAGGTGGATGGGGTCCGAGCAGCCACCGGTGCGGCGTACCTGCTCCTGCCACCGGTCGAAGCCAGGAGCGTTGGCCACACGTAAGAGGTCGGCCAGCGTCAGCGGGTCCGTGCCGACAATGGCGGCGGTACCGGCCACAGCCGACGGGTCCACGGGGAAGGAAGTCACTGGTCGTCCTCCCTCGGGTAGCCGTGCCCCAGGGGCGGGTAGAGGCCGCGCACCTTGGCGTCTTCCTCGGCGTAGTGCGCGTCATCGATCACGGTGAAGAACCGGGTGTAGGGGTGTACGTCGTGGGCGTCGAGGTACATGCCGATCTGTTCGGCCCGCTTCTCGTCGGCCATCTCAGCTGCGTGCAAGGCGTCGTCGAAGAAGCTCACGCGGCTGCCTCCACGGAGTCGGAGACCTCAGCGGTCAGACGCTCGGTGTGGGCCTGAAGGCGGGCGCGACCTCGGGCGCTGACGGTGGCGTGTACGACGGAGTCGGTGGTGTGCTCCACCAGTCCGGCACCGTTGCAGGCCCAGCAGAACACCGACAGGTGGTCGTCTTCACCGGCCCAGCCGGATCCGGCGCACTCCGAACAGTCCGCCCACGGGCGAGAGGTCAGGAAGTACAGGCACTCAGCGGGATCGGTGCAGCGTGACTCCGCGCAGGCCGGGCAAGCCCGACCCAACACCGAACGACGCACAACCAGAGCAGAAGCAGTCATGATGGAAGCTCCCTGATGGGACAGGGGGGCGGCGTGTCTGCTTGGCGGCAGGAACGCCGCCCCCAACTGGCTTGAGCCACTTACTGGCTTAAGCTAGTTGACCACGAGGGAGAGCGAGGGTCAAGACGCTAGCTTAAGCCAGTTGGTATGCTCGGCTCATGACCGCATCCGACCGCTCCCCCCAGCAGCCAGCCAGCCGCCGAATCGCTGACGCACTCCGCGCCTCGATCGAGCGGGGTGAGCTGGAGGCCGGCCAGAAGCTCCCGTCTGAGCGAGCCTTGGCGGAGCAGTACGGAGCGGCGCGCAACACCGCGCGAGAAGCCATTCGCGTGCTGGCTGAGCAGGGGCTCGTGACGGCCAAGCATGGTCGAGGCGTGTTCGTACGCGAGCCCCAACGTCTGTTCCGCTTCGGCAGCGACCGGTACTCGATCGCCAACCGAGAGACCGGGCTGACTCCCTTTCGCCTGGAGGCCAAGAAGCAGGGCAAGGTCCCGCGCATCGACGTCCTGAGCATCGCCCGCGAGGTGCCGCCTGCCGATGTCGCCGAGCGGCTCCAGGTCTCAACCGACAGCGAAAGTGTCGTCCACCGTGAGAACCACTACTTCGCTGACGATGAGCCGGTCCAGATCGTCTCCACCTATCTGCGCTGGGAAGAGGCGGAGGGCACTCTCCTCATGCAGGCGAAGTCAGGGCCCAACGGGATCTACGGACGCCTGGAGGGGTTGGGCCACGTGATGACACGGGTGCGCGACGAGATCAGCGCTCGTATGCCTTCGCCCGAAGAGGCCCGGGTACTCGACTTGTTGCCAGGAGTGCCCGTACTCGAAGTGCTGCACACGAGTCTGGATCAGAACTTGGAGCCCTTCGAGGTATCCCGGTACGTACACCGCGCTGACCAAACCGGCCTGCTCTACGAGCTGCCCGTTTCCTAGCCCACCGCTCTGCTGGAGGACCCACGTGGCTGACACCACCATCCGCCCCCTCGAAGACGCCGATGTCCCGGGAGCAGCGGCAGCCCTGATCGAAGTCCACTCGACGGACGGCTACCCGGTGGAGGGTGTAGATGACCCCGAGGCATGGATCACTCCGCCAGGAGTCGTGAAGGCATGGGTAGCACACCGGGACGGCGTGGTGGGGCATATCGCGATCATGAAGGCGGAGGGGGAGGAAGCCGTCGCCCTCTGGCAGCAGCAGAGCGGAGAGGACGAAACTCGCATCGGCGTTCTGGCCCGGCTGTTCGTAGTGCGCAGCGCTCGGAAGCACGCAGTGGGCGAAAGCCTCATGCGCGCAGCCATGGACTACGCCGAGGAGAACGGCATACGCCTTGTGCTCGACGTGATGGACAAGGACGAGGCAGCCATCCGCCTCTACGAACGCTTGGGCTGGCACTTCATTGGCGGAGCCACGCACCAATTTGGAGACAGTCAGCAAATCCCCGCCAAGTGCTACGTCTGGCCCGCCAGCTAGCTTCGGGAAGTTACAGGTTTCTCTACCTCATCAAGGCACCCGGCTGCGCTCCGCTCCGCCGGGCGCGCTTCCCGGCTCTGGCTGCGCCCGCGCTCCTGCCTTCGGCCCGCTCGGCGCTGCCGCCGCCGACGCGCGCCCGCAGTGGATAGGCCCGGAGGGCATGAGACGAGAACCAAGCCCGCGGCTTCAAGAGGATGCCTCCGGCGGGGGCGCTCAGACTCCGGGATGGGACGGGGCGCCGTTCGCGAGTGCCGGCCGGAGCGTGGCGAGCGTCGTAG
>NZ_JBHVSY010000055.1:0-8645 GCF_042884935.1 Streptomyces sp. NPDC058092 | reverse complement strand
ATGTGCAACGAACTCCGCCGCTACGCGGCTCCGCCCCAAGGACCCATTCCTCCCCGGGCTGAAGCCCGAGGCATCCTGGGAGAAATCCTGTGACCGCCCGCAAGCCGTCCCGCAAAGCGCCCGCCCCCACCGAGGTCCCCCAAGTCCCGCTGCCGACACCGGACGGGACGCTACCCCCCGCGGCCCCGGCCGAGGTGGGCGCGCCGCCCTCCTCGGAACCGGCCGCCCCGGACGCTTCGGCCAAGCGGAAGAAACCTGTGGGCAAGCGAGCCGCCGAAACCGGTGACGGCGGCCCGTCGCCGCGTCCTCGCCGGGGCGCCGGCAGCCAGGGAGTACGCAAGGCACACCCCCTCGACGAGGGCGACCGGGCCCGGCTGCTCTCCGGTGAACACCACGCCCCGCACGACCGGCTCGGCGCCCACATGGGCCGCAGCGGTGTGACCTTCCGGGTACTGCGCCCGTTCGCGCGGTCCGTCACCGTGCTCGCCAAGGGGCTGCGGGCCCAGCTGCACGACGACGGCGACGGCCTCTTCTCGGGCCTCCTGCCGATGCCCGCGCTCCCCGAGTACCAACTCCTGGTCTCCTACGACGACAACGACATCGAAGTGCAGGACC
Organism: Streptomyces sp. NPDC058092; assembly: GCF_042884935.1. Taxonomy (NCBI): domain Bacteria; kingdom Bacillati; phylum Actinomycetota; class Actinomycetes; order Kitasatosporales; family Streptomycetaceae; genus Streptomyces; species Streptomyces sp. NPDC058092. The sequence goes on along the minus strand of NZ_JBHVSY010000055.1, from coordinate 8,030 downwards.
CGTACCGCTTCCTGCCCGCGCTCGGCGATCTCGATCTGCATCTGATCGGCGAGGGACGGCACGAGGAGCTGTGGACCGCCCTCGGCGCGCAGCCCATGGAACACCAGGGCGTCCCGGGCACCCGGTTCACCGTCTGGGCCCCCGACGCGCGCGGGGTGCGGGTCGTCGGCGACTTCAACTTCTGGGACGGCACCGGCTTCCCGATGCGTTCGCTCGGCTCCAGCGGGGTGTGGGAGCTGTTCCTGCCCGCGATCGGGGAGGGCGCGCTCTACAAGTTCGACATCTGCCGCCCGGACGGTTCGCACACCACGCGCGCCGACCCGATGGCCCGCCGCACCGAGGTCCCGCCCGCCACCGCCTCGATCGTGACGGCCTCGCACCACGAGTGGCGGGACCAGGAGTGGATGGCCCACCGGGGGGACCTACCGGTGCACGAGGCGCCGTTCTCCGTGTACGAGGTGCATCTGCCGTCCTGGCGCCCGGGGCTCACATACCGCGAGCTGGCCACCCAACTCCCGCGATATGTAAGGGATCTGGGGTTCACCCATGTGGAGATGATGCCGGTCTCCGAGCATCCCTTCGGCGGTTCCTGGGGCTATCAGGTCACCGGTTTCTACGCCCCGACGTCGCGTCTGGGCACACCGGACGACTTCCGTTTCCTCGTCGACGCGCTGCACCGCGCCGGCATCGGCGTCATCGTCGACTGGGTGCCCGCGCACTTCCCGCGCGACGACTGGGCGCTCGCGGAGTTCGACGGCCGTCCGCTGTACGAACACTCGGACCCGTCGCGGGCGGCCCATCCGGACTGGGGCACGCTGGAGTTCGACTACGGGCGCAAGGAAGTCCGCAACTTCCTTGTCGCCAACGCAACTTACTGGTGCGAGGAGTTCCACATCGATGGGCTGCGGGTCGATGCCGTCGCCTCGATGCTCTATCTCGACTACTCGCGCGAGGACGGGAACTGGTCCCCGAACGAGCATGGCGGCCGGGAGAATCTGGACGCCGTCTCCTTCCTCCAGGAAATGAACGCCACCGTCTACCGGCGCAATCGGGGCGTCATCACCATCGCCGAGGAGTCCACCGCCTGGAACGGCGTCACCCGCGCCACCCACCATGTCGGCCCCGACGGTTTCGGCGGGCTCGGCTTCGGGCTGAAGTGGAACATGGGCTGGATGCACGACTCCCTCCAGTACATGTCGAAGGAGCCGGTGCACCGCAAGTACCACCACAACGAGATGACCTTCTCGATGGTGTACGCGTACAGCGAGAACTACGTCCTGCCGATCTCGCACGACGAGGTGGTGCACGGAAAGCAGGCACTGGTCAGCAAGATGCCCGGCGACTGGTGGCAGCGGCGCGCCAACCACCGGGCGTACCTCGGCTTCATGTGGGCCCACCCGGGCAAGCAACTCCTTTTCATGGGACAGGAGTTCGCGCAGGGAGCGGAGTGGTCGGAGGGGCACGGCCCGGAATGGTGGCTGCTCGACCCCTCGTACGAGGCGGAGAGCGACCACCGGGGCGTACGCACCCTGGTCGGCGACCTGAACGCGGTGTACGCCGCCACGCCCGCGCTCTGGCAGCGCGACACCGTCCCGGAGGGCTTCGACTGGGTGGACGGCGGCGCGGCCGAGGACAACGCCTTCGCCTTCCTGCGCTACGACGCGCACGGCTCGCCGCTGCTCGCCGTCTGCAACTTCTCCCCGGTGGTGCGGCACGACTACCGCATCGGCGTGCCGGACGTCCTCGGCGATCAGGTCGCGTGGGCGGAGGTCCTCAACACGGACGCCGCCCGGTACGGCGGCAGCGACGTACACCATCCCGGCCCGCTGAAGCCCGAACGGGTGGCCGCGCACGGCCGTCCCGGCAGCATCCTGCTGACGCTGCCGCCGCTGGCGACGGTCTGGTTCAAGCCGATGTGATCCGGGGGGAGGGGCCCGCGACGACCACGGGAGTTCAAGGTCCGGTCGCGGGCCTTCGCCGTGCCCGCCCACTCAGCCGCCGATCGCCTCGACCGTGCTCGCCCAGGAGTCGACGCCGTGCCCCTTCGCGATGGCACGGGCGGAGACGGCCTTGATCGCCTCCAGTTGGGCCGTGTCCAGGCCTCTGCTGCGGGACGCGTGCAGCACATGGTCGACACCGGCGGTCATCATGGCGAGGTTGGCACCAGCGCCGTTGTACTCCTTCGCGTCGATATCGGCCGCCGTCCCGGCCACGATGGGTGGCAGGATGTTCACGATGGTCCGCAGATACGGGGCGATGGCAGCCGCGGGAATGTTCTCGGCCCCGGCCAGGGCGAAGGCGTGGACCAGCCCCGCCATGCTCCCGTAGAAGAAGTCCAGCATGGCCATGTCGTACGCGGCGGCGAGTCCGTGATCCGGGCCCAGGAACGGGGCGCCCGCGCCGAGCGCCTTGAGTACGGCCTCGTACCTGTCGTACGCGGACTGCGACCCGGCGTAGAAGATCAGCGCCTCCGGCCCGCCGATCACCTCGATGGGCACCATGACGGCGCCCGCCAGATAGTCGAGCGCATGGGCGTCCGCCCAGGCAGCCGAGGTACGGGCACTGTCCGGGGTGTCCGAGGTGAGGTCGACCAGCACACGTCCGGCGAGCGCGTCCGTCAGCGGCGCCAGGATCTGCTGCGAGGCCTCGTGGTCGACGACACAGACGACCACCACCTCGCTTGCCCGTACAGCTTCTTCGGCCGATCCGGCCCGTACGGCGCCCCGGGCGACGAGCTCTTCGCCCTTGCCCGGGGAACGGTTCCAGAGGGTGGTGCGGTGGCCGGCTTCGAGGAAGGCCCCGGCGAGGGCCTGACCCATGGCGCCGAGGCCGATGACGGTGACGGTGACGGGTGTGGACGAGGTGTTCGTATGCGTAGGCATGCACACCATGGTCACCACAGCGTGTGCACCCGCCAAGAACCCACTTATTTCTCAGATACCCACCAAAAGGAAAGCATCCAGGCCAGGCCGCCCGAGGCTCGGAACTCGGGACTCGGGTACGTAGGGCCGCCTTCGAGCCCGAACCGGCATCCAGCATCATGTGGGCGTGATCACCATTCATCTGAAATACGAGATCGACGCCGACAAGCTTGAGGACTTCGAGGAATACGGCCGCCGCTGGGTCGGGCTCGTCAATCGTTTCGGCGGGACGCACCACGGCTACTTCCTGCCGAGTGAGGGCGACAGCGACATCGCCTACGCCCTCTTCTCCTTTCCCAGTTTCGCCGCGTACGAGCAGTACCGCACGGAGAGCATGTCCGACCCGGAGTGCCAGGATGCCTTCGAACTGGCTCGTAACACCGGCTGCATCAAGCGGTACGAGCGCCGCTTCCTGCGGCCGCTCGACGTCGCGTCCTAGGCCATGGGCCGGGCTTGGACGACTGCCCGAACGCCAGGACATGGCCATGAAATTCTTCGACCGGGTTGCGAAATCGGCCGTTCCTCAACCACCCTCAGCATGAGCCGAGAGGACGCGGCTCTACGACCTGGAAGCATGCAGACGGGCGCTGCCGTGCCGTGGCGTCGTGTGAGAAGGACCGTACGGGTTCGGTGAGTTGTGAAGCCGGCCCGTGCGGTCTGTGCCCATCCTGCGGAATGACTGGAGCACCCCAGAAGCACGCACTCCGGGTTCAAAGCACCCTCGCAAAGGGGGCGCGGAGAAGACGGCAAGCCCGGTGAGACGGTCCAGTCCCGGCCGGTTGCTGAATTCTGGCCGACTGCGCAAAGTGCCATGACGGGCGGTGGCTATGTCCCAGGGCTTCGGCAAAGTTCGCTCTCGACCCTGTTTGTTCGCATCTGCTCTACTGCGGACTCGGGTTCCGGCTGTTCATGCCTGGGGTGTCCAATCGTTCGCGAGGAGGCCAAGGATGGCCTCGTCTGCGTATGCGCCGTACACCCAGGCGGAGTGCCGCAGCGTTCCCTCTCGCGTGAACCCCGCCCTGGTTGCCGCTGCGATCATCGGGGTGTTGTCCGTGAGGGTCTCAATCTGCAGGCGCTGCAGTCCACGTACGGCGAATCCGTATTCGCACAGCGCCTGCAGGACATCGACGCCGAGCCCGCGGCCGCGGAATGCGGGTCGCAGGGAGATCCCGATGTGAGCCGTCCTGCTGTGCGTGTCGATGCCCCATAGCAGGGCCTCGCCGACCAGCTCCTGCGACTCCAGCTCCACTACGGAGAAGCAGGCTGCCTCGTCCGACGGCTCAGCCACTGCGTAGGGCGACTGCCCCGAGCCCGGCGGGATGGGCCGCCACGGGCGGGAGTCCGCGCGTGACCGTGTAGCCACATCGTCGTACAGCTCGGACTGGAGAACTGGGACGTCGCTCTCGTGCCGGGCACGCAGCCCGATCTTTTGGCCATGTATCACGGAGCATTGCTACACGAGGGGAAGCAGCCGATCAACCGCGTTTCCCCGGCGTTTCCACGCGGGTGGCGGTCATACGAGCCCAAGGAGGGCGAGCGGACGTTCCGGGTCGCGCGCGTTGCGCCGCAGGGCGGCGGCGGTGTTGGATGCGCCGGACAGTCGCAGGGCTCCGATGACGTCGAGACGGTGCCGGTCCCAGTTGTTCGCACTCGGCCGGCCGAACTTCTTCAGCGCCTTACGACTCAGAGTTCCCTCGTCGGCCCGGCTGAGCACTCCGCGGGCGTCCCCGACGAGGGAGAGGTCCTCGATCGCCTTCATCTCGGCCGTGACGGGGCCGAAGGTGGTCCAGTGCTCCCGGAAGTCGATGTGCTCGACGCCCAGGGCCGAGGCCGCGGTCGTGGCCAGGTCTGTGATCCAGTTGGTGCCGCACCGTAGTTTGCGAAGGCGGCGCCGGGACACACGGTCGCGGCATGCGCCATCCTCAGCGTGTCTTCAGGCCGCGGTCTTCGAGTTCGTCCGCGCACTCCTTCGGCACCGCCCAGTCCCTGACTGTGCTCCGGTACGCGGGGGTCGCGGACGGGTTGAGCGCTTCCTGCTGCTCGCGCTTGGCCTCGGCGCGGGCTTGTTCGATGTCGTCGGCGATCTCCTGGCAGTCGACGGCATACGTGCCTGCCGGCGTCGGCTCCTCGACGGGGGACACCCGCTTGTCCATGTACGGCTCGGCGTTGAGGGCGGAGGTGGCGGCGATGCCGACCAGACACAGCCCCGCCCAGGCGGCAATGATCCGCCGACGGGCGCTCAAGAGCCGGCCATTCCGACCGTTGGGCCAACGACGGTGATCACGGCGAAGGTGAGCATCGCAGTACACGCGACCTTCATCGGAGCCCTTTCTCAAGGGGTCGGTGCAGTGAGCTGTTTCCGACCTGATGGCCAGCGGGCCGAGTTGGCGCCGAGCCGAGCGCGGGAAGAGGCGAAGCTCCTGGTAGATGGGTTGTCGACCCATGTCAACCCGTCCGCCCGGAGCATCGTGTGCTTGTCTACCCATCAGGACTCGATCTGTCCAGTTCCACCCTTCGATTCCTGTCCGGCCCGCTGAGCGCCCGGCGTCGCGAACGCGGCACGCGGTGGCGTCGGCTTCCGGCGGACCGGCAGGCCCTACTCGTGCTGGCCCATCTGCGCTGCGGACACACCTACACCCAGCTCGCGGCAGGCTTCGGCGTCGGGATCGCCACGGTCTACCGCTACGTGGCGGAGGCCGTCGCGATTCTCGCGGCACTCGCCCCGGGCCTTGCCGCCGCCACCCGGACAGCGGCATGCAAAGCGTTCGTGATCCTCGACGGCACGCTGCTGGCGATCGACCGCATCGCCGCCGACCGGCCGTACTACTCCGGAAGGCACCGTGCGCACGAAATGAAACGTGCAGGTCGTCGCCGACCCGGCGGAAAGGCTGCTGTGGGCCGAAAGGTTGCGAAGTGCCACGACCGGGCGGTGGCCACGTCTGGCTCCGCCGGTCGAACGGTGCTGCCCCGCGGCTCGGAACTCGAGTTCCGGGCTTCGAGGGTCGGGGTTCGAGCTCCGGGACCGGCTGATTCACTCTTTCGTGGGTACGAGGAGGGGGCCGGGCCCGACGCTTGAGCTTCGGGATCCGGGCGTCGGAATCCGGGCCCCGGGATTCGAGCGCTCTTGATCAACCGGTAGGTGAAAGAAGGGGGTTGGGGAAACCTCCCCGTCCTCCCCGCCACGTCGCGGCCAGCAAGTACGACTAATCCTGACCAGCTTGCGGCGCGCTGTCGCGGCTGCTTACGGTGCCCCCAACGAAACGACCCCGACGCGGTGTTGGAAGCACCGGGCCGGGGTCTCACCCCAAGATCGACAAGGACCCGATCTCGTGGCTACCGAGAACCTTAGCCCTGCCCTGCGTACGCCCGCATCCTCGCGCCCGTACGCGAAGGCCGGCCGCGGCTATGGCAAGCGATCTGCACCGGACCAACGCCCCGCGCGTGCCGATGACTTCATGCTGCTTCCCGAACGCGAGCGCTACATCGCCGGGTACGTCGACCACCTGCCCGACGGTGCGGCCATGGACATCAAGTCGCTGGCCAAGAGCATCCCCCTGTACGGGCAGATGGCCGTCGGCAGCGCCCTCAGGGCACTGGGAGTGGCCGGTCATCTACGGCACGCCCAGTGCCGGGTCGAAGAACGCGGCCAAGTCCGCTGGGTCACCCGCACCTTCTGGTCCCGCACCGCTCGCGACAACGAATGGTGGGGCGCCTTCCTGAACGCCGAGAACGACCGTGCCACCCAAGAAGCAAACGCTCCCCGGACGCCGCCCCGGGTCCCCACGCAAGCGCCCGCTCCCCGAGCCGGGGCAGAACCGCACGCCCCGGCCCCCGTGACACCGGCCGAGCCCACAGCGCAGCCCACCGCGCCCGGCCCCGTACCCGTCGTACCGCAGCAGCGAACCCCCGAACCGGCCCCGGCGCACCCCTCGCCCGCGTACCTCGCCCTGGCCCAACTGGGCCGAATCGAACCGCGCCTGGCCCTCTCCGCCGCCGACTGCACCGTCCTGGAACCCCTGGCCGCCCAGTGGTTCACCCGGGGCGTGGACACCGACTACCTCACCCACGCCCTCGCCTCCGGCCTCCCCGCCCAGGTCGACTCCCCCATCGGCTTCGTACGCCGCCGCCTCACCGACAAGATCCCACCCCACCTGCCCACCACCCCGACACCGGCCACACCAGGCACTCCGGTCCGCCGCCTGATGGTGGAATGCACCGAATGCGGCACACCCGGCCACCCCGAAGCACTCCCCGACGGCCTCTGCCGCCCCTGCCGCACACCCGCCCCGGACCCCGCAAGCGAGCAGGTCACCGGAGCCAACGCCGAACGCGACGTCCGCGGCCTCGTCGCCGAACTCCGGGGCATGCTCAAGCGCCCCTGAAACGCGCCTGAGCTCGGGCATCGGCCGTCGGCTTACGATGACCAGCACCGCGGAGAGCTCTCGATCAAGGATCAAGACAATGACACTTCTACGCGCGAGCAGCAGCGGCGACACCGAATCAGTGCGGAAGCTCGTTCAGACCCAGTCCGACGTGGACGTGCGTGCCCGGGGAACGGGGAGAACGCCCCTTCTTGAGGCGGTCATCTGATTCCTCCGTGGACACTCCGCCCTTCGGGGCGGAGAGGAAACGGACTCCTGCGGAGCAGGGCAAGGGCTGCGATTCGCCGCCAGGCGGATCACAGTGCCCTGACCTGCCGATTTGATCTTTACATGCGGTCGTATTAGTTTGTGAGCATGGCCACGAACCATGTGAAGCGGGCGTTCAAATACCGCTTCTATCCGACAGATGCGCAGGCAGCTGAGCTGTCGCGCACGTTCGGATGCGTGCGGAGGGTCTACAACCTGGCGCTTGCGGCCCGCACCAAGGCGTGGACGCGGCAGGAGCGGGTCAACTACAGCCAGACCTCGGCCCTGCTGACGGCGTGGAAGAAGACCGAGGAACTGGCCTTCCTCAACGACGTGTCGTCGGTGCCGTTGCAGCAGACGCTGCGGCACTTGCAGACCGCGTTCAGCAACTTCTTCAGCAAGCGGGCCAGGTACCCGCGCTTCAAGGCCCGCAAGAAGTCCCGCAAGTCCGCCGAGTACACCACCAGCGGTTTCCGCTTCC
>NZ_JBHVSY010000054.1:0-10322 GCF_042884935.1 Streptomyces sp. NPDC058092 | reverse complement strand
TGGAACGTCGCACTCAGGGCCGGGCTGGCCCTTCCCGACGTGGCCTAGCCACCGACAGGAGAAGCCCCCCGGATTTATCCGGGGGGAGGAGTCACGTACACGCCCTACGATCCCCCGGCCACGGACTCCCCCGACGCCTCGGACCCGACCACCGAGGAGGCGGAGCCGGATCCCACCCTCGACCCCGCCTGCCGCGCGGCAACCGACACGCTCCAGAGCCATATCGACCTGATCACCAACCCGGTCACCACCGACAACGTGGGCTCGGCCGTCGCCACCTACCAGGACCTGGCATCCAGCCTGGACAGCGCCGCATCCGAGGCGAACGACTCGGGCGTACGCTCGGCCATCAACGCCCTCGCCGCCGACGCCAGGACGGTGGGCGCCAGCCTGCGGGACTCGGGCAACTCTGTCGGGCCGGGAATCTGCGCTGGAAGCGCTCTGGTACAGGCCGGTTGGACCGGCCGCATGGCGCGTCTCGCGACGCAGGAGCGGAACCGGCGGCCAGGTGAAGGCCCAGGGGCACGGCCTTGGTCGAGGGCGCTGCCAAGTGCGTGTCCAGCGGTGGTGAGCTTCGCGGGATGGTGCAGGCTGCCGGTGTGAAGCACCGTGACGGCTCCGTTCGCATGTGCGGCGTCGTCGATGGAGTTGCCGATCAGCAGCACGCGCCGTGGTTCGTTACTGAAGCCGAGCGCATCGGGGTGGGCGCCCAGCCGGCGCGGCTGCCTTCGTACTGGCCGACGGACCGGTACGTCCGTCGAGGCGCGCGAAGAAGCTGTCGGTGCCGACCGGGGCGTGGATTCAGGACAGTTCCTTCCGTGAGCGGCAGTAGGCGACCCGGTCGAGTCGGCGCGCGGTTCCGCTACTGCGGACACCGCAGTTGATGTTTGATCCGCTTGGGGCGGATCTGATACCGCGCCTCGGTGGGCAGGTGCGGATCTTCGTGGACGAGACGCGGTGCTCGGGGTGGGGGAGGGCTGAGGATCCTCGCTCAGCCGTCGGACTCGGACCCATACAGATTTCGATGGTCAGGCATGAATAGCTTCATCATCTTCCATTCACCGGGGCGCGACTGCCAGCATCGGCGCACCGCCACCCCGTGAGGGAGAATCCGATGAATCGTCCCCGTTCTCTGCGCTGTCTGGCAGCCCTGGCCGTGATGGCTCTCGCGGCCACCGCCTGTGGGCGCTCCGGTCAGGGCGACGCCCCGTCCGGGGCCGCGTCACAGGCCACCTCCGGCCGGACCGCGGCCGAGCTGCTGCCCGCTCAGCACCGGCAGAAGGGTGTGCTCCGGGTGGCCACCGCGGTCGGCTACCCGCCGATGGAGATGTACGAGCCCGGCACCACCCGGCTCACCGGTGTCGACCCCGATCTGGCCAAGGCCCTCGCCAAGCAGCTCAAGCTGAAGCTGGAACTCACCAATGCCGCCTTCGACGGACTGATCCCCGGTCTGGAGTCCGGACGGTTCGACCTGGTCATGTCGTCCATGACCGACAGTGCACAGCGGCGCCAGGCGGTCGACTTCGTCGACTACTTCCGCACCGGCGGCGTCATCATGACGAAGCAGGGCAACCCGCAGGGCATCAAGTCCCTCGCGGACCTCTGCGGAAAGACCGTCGTCCTCGCCAAAGGCAGCTCCAACCTCCACATCGGCGAGGAACAGAACGCCAAGTGCCAGGAGAAGATGCGGATCTCGCAGAGCGAGGACGCACCGACCGGGCTGCTGCAACTGGACAGCGGACGCGCGGTCGCGACCATCGTCGACTATCCCGTCGCCAAGATGTTCACCAAGAAGAGCAGCGCGTACGAGGTCCTGCCGGAGCAGTACGGCACCGCCCCCTGGGGCATCGCGTCCGCGAAGAGCCAGGGCGGACTGCGCGACGCCGTCCACCAGGCCCTGCAGGAACTCGTCGACAACGGCGACTACAAGAAGATCCTCGACACCTGGGGAGTCGGCGACAGCGCCGTGCCCGAGGTCACCGTCAACGACGGGCAGTGAGAACAGGCATGAACCACCAGAAAATACCCGGCGCCGCCCTCGGCCGGGCGCCGGACGCCACCCCCGCCGACGGGACGCCGCAGGAGGACGACCTCTCCCTCCAGGTGACCGGACGCCCGCGTCCCGGGCGCTGGCTCGCGGTCCTCGCCGCCACTCTGTTCGCGGTGTGGCTCGCCTACACCGTCATCGTCAATCCCAATCTGCACTGGGACATCGTCGCCAAGTACCAGTTCGACGGCGTGATCCTCAAGGGCCTCGGGGTGACCATTCAGCTCACCCTCGTCTCGATGGCTCTCGGCATCGCCATCGGGGTCGTCGTCGCTGTGATGCAGCTGTCCGACAGCCCCGTCCTGCGTCTCACCGCCAGTGTCTACACCTGGTTCTTCCGGGGCACCCCGCTGCTGGTCCAGCTCATCTTCTGGTTCAACCTGGCCCTGCTGTTCCCCGTGATCAGCATCGGAATCCCCTTCGACGGCCCCAAACTCATCAGCTGGCAGTCCAACCAGGTGATCACCGGGTTCGTGGCCGCGCTCCTCGGTCTCTCCATCAATGAGGGCGCCTACATGGCCGAGATCGTGCGGGCCGGCATTCAGAGCGTGGATCCCGGCCAGCGCGAGGCGGGAGCCTCCATCGGGATGTCGAACCGTCAGATCCTGTCCCGGATCATCCTCCCGCAGGCGATGCGGGTCATCATCCCGCCGTTCGGCAACCAGTTCATCTCCATGCTCAAGACGACCTCACTGGTCTCGGTCATCGCCGGCGCCGATCTGATGACCGTCTCCCAGCACCTCTATCTCGCCAACTTCGAAGTGGTCGCACTGCTCCTGGTGGCCTCGATCTGGTATCTCGTGCTCACCACGATCGCCAGCATCGGCCAGCACGCCGTCGAGCGACGCTACAGCCCCGGAACCGCTCCCGTGCTGCGGAGCAGGATCCTGGCCAATCTCCTGCCCGGACGCGCCAAGAAGGGAGCAGCGGCATGAACGACGTGATCCTCAGGGCCCGCGGGGTTCGCAAACGATTCGGTGACACCGAGGTGCTGAAGGGCATCGACCTCGACGTCCGCAGCGGTGAGGTGCTCTGTGTCATCGGCCCCTCCGGGTCCGGGAAGTCCACGCTGCTGCGCTGCTTCAACCACCTTGAGCGGATCGATGCGGGGCGAGTGTGGATGGACGGTGAGCTGGTCGGCTACGAACAGCACGGCCCGTCCGGCCGGGTGCTGCGCGAGCGGCGCGCCCGGGACGTGCGGCGCCAACGCGAACGGATCGGCATGGTGTTCCAGCGGTTCCACCTGTTCCCGCACCGCACAGCGGTGCAGAACGTGATGGAGGGTCCGGTCGCCGTCAAGGGCCGGCCCCGTGCGCAGGCCGAGAAACAGGCCCGCAAGCTCCTGGCCGACGTCGGTCTCGCGGACCGGGCGGACCACTACCCGGGGCAGCTGTCCGGCGGGCAGCAGCAGCGCGTGGCGATCGCCCGCGCACTGGCCATGGAACCCGCCCTCATGCTCTTCGACGAACCCACCTCCGCCCTCGATCCCGAACTCGTCGGCGAGGTGCTCGGCGTCATGCGCGACCTGGCCCGCAGCGGTATGACGATGGTCGTGGTCACCCACGAGATGGGCTTCGCCCGCGAGGTCGCCGACCGGGTCCTGTTCATGGACCGGGGCGCCGTCGTCGAGGCCGGGAGCCCCGACCTGTTGTTCACCGACCCGCGGCACGACCGCACGCGGGCCTTCCTGTCGACGGTGCTGTGATGGGCCGCCCCCTCGATCTGCTGCTGCGCGGCGGCACGCTCGTGGACGGAACCGGCGCACCCGCCCGGGAAGCGGACATCGCGGTGGTGGACGGGCGGATCGCCGTGCTTCCCGCCGGCGCCCCTGCCCCGGCCGCCGAGACCCTGGATGTGACCGGGCGGGTCGTGGCCCCCGGCTTCATCGACGTACACACTCACTCCGACGCCCTCGCGGCACCCCACGGAGCGGGCGGTGCCACGGAGCCGATCGACGGCCTCCGCCTCGCTCCGCTGCTCCAGGGCGTCACCACGGAGATCTGCGGCAACTGCGGGACCAGCCTGTTCCCCTCGCTCCCCGGGCGGCTGTCGGAACTCGCCGAGCATCTCAGGGTGACGTTCGGGCTCGGACCGGTGCGGCCCGCCGTGGACTTCGACGCGTTCGCCGCCGGACAGGACCCCGCTCTGCGCCACACCCACATCGCCTCGCTGGTCGGCCACGGCACGCTGCGCGCCGGAGTGATGGGCTTCGAGGCCCGGCCGCCCCGGCCCGATGAACTGGACGCCATGTGCGCGCTGCTGGACCGGGCGCTGGCCCAGGGGGCGGCCGGTCTGTCCACCGGGCTGATCTACCCTCCCGGCACCTATGCCGACACCGAGGAGATCGTCGCGCTGGCCGGGGTCGCCGCCCGTCACGGCAAGCCCTACGTCACCCATCTGCGCGACGAGATGTCACAGGTGGAGTCCGCCCTGGAGGAGGCCCTGGAGATCGCGGTACGTTCCGGCGCCCCCTTGCAGATCTCCCACCACAAGACCGCGGGCCGGCACGCCTGGGGCGCCACACTGCGGACCCTGCCCCGTCTGGAACGGGCCCGCGCCGAAGGCGTGGACGTGCTGTGCGACGTATATCCGTACACGGCGGGAAGCACCGTCCTGCACGCCATGCTGCCCCCGTGGGCGAGTGAGGGCGGCGTCGGCGCCCTGCTGGAACGGCTGCGCCGGCCCGAGACGCGCGACCGGATCAGAACGGACATCGCCCAGGGCGTCGAGGGGTGGGAGAACACCGTGGGAAACGGCGGCTGGGACCTCATCTCGGTGGCCGCCGCGCAGACGCACCCCGAGGCCGAAGGGCGCACCATCGCCGACCTCGCAGCCGAGCGCGGCGTCCATCCGGTCGACCAGGCGTGCGATCTCCTGCTGGCCGAGCAGGGCGAAGTGACCATCATCAGCCATTCCATGCGAGAGGACGACGTCCGCCGGGTCCTCGCCAGCCCGTTGTCGATGATCGGTTCGGACGGTGTCCCCAAACCCGGTCGGCCGCATCCGCGCTGGGCGGGAAGTTTCGCCCGGGTGCTCGGCCGCTACACCCGCGACGAGCAACTGCTCCCGCTGGAGAGCGCGGTGCACAAGATGACCGGACTGCCTGCCGGGCGGTTCGGCCTCACCGGCCGCGGCGTGGTCCGCGACGGCGCCCTCGCCGATCTGGTCGTGCTCGACCCGGCGTCGGTACGCGACACCGCCGACTTCGACCGCCCCCTGCTGGCACCCGAAGGCATCGATACCGTCGTGGTGTCGGGGCGGGTCGCGGCCAGAGGGGGCCGCCCGACCTCGGCGCGGGCGGGAGAAGTGGTGAGAATCCGATGAGTCTGGCCCAAGTGGCCGCGGCGGCACGGCGCTCGGCCGCGCTGCCGCTCACCCTGGCCGTCGCCGCCGTCGACATCGACGGCGGCGGCACGGTGGGGGTGGACGAGCGCACCGTGCTGCCGGTGGCGTCCGCCTCGAAGCTGCTGCTGCTCGCCGAGGTCGCGCGCCGGCTGGACACCGGGGAACTGCCCGCCGACCGTTTCGTGGAGGTCCTCGACGAGGACCTGGCGGAGGGCACCGGTCTGCTGCGCCGGCTGAGCGGGCGCGGCTGGACCGTCGAGGACCTGGCCTGGCTGACCGCCTCGGTGAGCGACAACACCGCGACGAACGCGCTGTTGCGCCTCGTGGGGCGCGAGTCCACGGCCCGGCTCGCACAGGAGCTCGGGCTCGATCACCTCACGCTGCACGACAAGGTCCGCGACGTCCGTGGCCCGGACGTGCCGCCCGTCTTCGCCACCGGCACCGCACGGGACCTGGCGCGGCTGGTGACACACGCGGTGCGCGGCACCATGAGCTGCCCGGCGGCCTCCGCCCGGCTGCTGCGCTGGATGCGTGCCAACACCGATCACGGCCTGGTCCCCGCACTGGTCGACCACGACCCGTACGCCCCGGGCTTTCCCGAGCGGCTGCGCGACGGGCTTCTGGTGGCCAACAAGACCGGCACCGACACCGGGGTCCGTGCCGACGCCGGTGTCATCGTCGGCAGGCGCCGGCTGGCGTACGCGGTGGTGGCGCACTGGGACACGGCACTGGGACCGAGCACCGAGCGGGCCGCCGTGCATGCCATTCGGGACGTGGGGCGGACCCTCGCTGCCTGTGCCGGGCGCCGGACCGCCGATTGAGGCACGGGCGCCGGCCCCGAGGAGGCATGACCGGTGCGCCGGTCACGCCCACTGCACCTCCAGCAGCGATCGGATCTCCTCGGCGGCCGACCGCAGGTCCGCGAGGAAGATCCGCAGCAGCGGGTTGCGGTTGGTGGGCCGGGTGGCGACGCCGATGCGCCGGTGCAGTCGGGGGTGGTCCAGTCGGCAGACGTGCACGCCGGCGGTGTCGCCGAGTCCGAGGGCCGGGACGAGTGCGATGCCCATGCCCGCGCGAGCCAGGTTGATCGTGACCTGGTAATGATCGCTGCGGCAGCGAACCCGGGGGCGGAAGCCCTCTGCCGCGCACGCGCGTTCCAGAACCGGTTCGCCGGTGTGGCCGCCGTGCGTACCGATCCAGCTCTCCCCCTCCAGGGCGGCGAGCCGGACCGCGGCGTGCCGCCCGAGGCGGTGCCGCAGGGGAAGGATCACCAGCTGCGGCTCGTCGAAGAACATCTCCACGTCCACGGTCGCCTGCCGGCACCAGGGGTCCAGCGGATGTTCGAAGACGACCGCGGCGTCGAGCCGGCCCGCCTCCAGGTCGGGCACCAGCTCGTGCGGCTGCCCGAGGATCAGTTCCAGCTCGACCTGGGGCCGGTTCGCCGCGAACACCGACAGGGCCCGGGGCAGCAGTTCCAGGCCCGAGGAAGCGAAGAAGCCCAGCCGCAGGACCCCGGCGTCGCCTTCGGAGTGCGCCCGCAGGTCGTCCTGGGCCACGGCCATCAGGTCGGCGACCGCCTGCGCGTGCTCGGCCAGTCGCACCCCGGCTGCGGTCAGCCGCAGGCTCTGCGGCTGACGTTCCACCAACGCCACTCCGAGCTCCTGCTCCAGCCGGGCGAGTTGATGCGAGATCGCGGAGGGGCTCAGATGCAGCGCCTGGGCCGCGGCCACGATGGTGCCGGTACGGGCTATCTCCAGCAGGACGAGCAGTCGGGCACTGTTCAGCATCGGGTCAGGTTAGGCCGTGCCGACGCGCTGCGCCGCTCCGGCGCCGGACCGTACCGTCTCCGCCGGCTCCGGGAGCCCGGCGGGCTCGTCCACGTCCAGGCGCAGCAGGTCCTCCTCGGTCTCCCGGCGCACCACGGTGCGGGCGCGGCCGTCGCGTACGAAGACGACGGCTGGACGCGGCAGCTTGTTGTAGTTGGAGGCCATGGCGTATCCGTAGGCGCCGGTGACCGGCGTGGCCAGGAGATCGTCCACCGCGATGTCGGCGGGCAGGGCGGCGTCGTCGACGATCACGTCGCCGCTCTCGCAGTGCTTGCCGACCAGCCGTGCCCGCATGGGCCGGGGGGCGCGCGGGCTGCGCGGTAGGAACACCTCGTAGCGGCTGCCGTACAGGGCGGGGCGCAGGTTGTCGCTCATCCCGCCGTCCACACCGATGTACGTCCGCACGCCCTCGATCCGCTTGATCGTGCCCACCCGGTAGAGGGTCAGCCCGGCGCGGGCGGCGATGGAACGGCCGGGTTCCACGGTCACCGAGGAGCCCCAGCCCGCGTCGCGTACCGCGGTCCGCACCCGGGCCGCCCATTCGGCGAACGACGGTGCGGTCTGTCCCGCCTCGTACGCGACGCCGAGGCCGCCGCCGACCGTGAGCCGGTGCAACCGTGTGTCGGCGGCGAACCGGGCGACGGCCGCGGCGCCGGCCGCGAGCTCTGCCGTGTCCAGCACCTGCGAGCCCACATGGGCGTGGACGCCTTCCAGGATCATCGCCGGGGAACCGGCGGCCCGGCGCACGGCGGCCGCCGCGGTTCCGCCGGCGAGGCCGAATCCGAACTTCGAGTCGTTGCCACCGGTCCGGATCGCCTCGTGCGCGCCGGCGGCCACTCCGGGCGCCACCCGCAGCTGGATCCGGGCGGGCGGCAGGTGTTCCTCGGCGTGCAGGCGCTCGATGCGGTCCATCTCGTCGAAGCTGTCGACCACCAGGTGCCGCACCCGGGCGGACATGGCCGTGCGCAGTTCCGCCTCGTCCTTGTTGTTGCCGTGCAGGACGATCCGATCGGCGGGCACCCCGGCGTGCAGCGCGACCCGCAGCTCGCCACCGGAGGCGACATCGAGCAACAGCCCCTCCTCGTGGGCCAGCCGGGCCATGGCCGTGCACAGGAACGCCTTGGAAGCGTAGGCGACGTTGTCCCGGCCGAAGGCGGCGACCGCGTCCCGGCAGCGCCGGCGCAGATGCTCCTCGTCGTACACGAAGAGGGGTGTTCCGAAACGCCGTGCCAGTTCGGTGAGCAGGACGCCACCGACGGCCAGCCCTTCCCGACGTATTTCGGACGTGCCGGGCAGCAGGCCCGATTCGATGGCTGACGTCATGCGTTCCTCCCCGGAAGCCGGCTCGCAGCCATCCTGCGGCCTGCACGGGGGGTCATAAAAGCGCATTCTTCTATGGCTGAGCCTCACGGTTTTCGATGCTCGCGCCGTACACCGGCGCCGGTACACCGGCCCCGCCACGAGGCAGTCGGTGCGCATCCGCGTCGGCTCCACCGGTTCCCGTGGAGGGCACGGTGCCGCACCATGTTCTGGGCAAGCCCCGTACCCCTTCGTCGGACGAGGTCACCCTTGAGAAGCCTCAGATCCTGGATCGTCGTCTGCTCGTCTGCTCGTCTGCTCGTCTGCTCGTCTGCTCGTCTGCTCGTCCGCTCTCGCCGTACCGGTCACTGTGCCGAGCCCGGCCACGGCAATGAGCCCCCTGCCGGTGACGCGGCAGCCGTCTCCCGGGACAGGCACGCCTTCGACTCCGGGCCGGCCGAGGCGGCGCTGCAGCGCCTGCTCCCGTACCACGCCGAGCAGTTCGACCTCGTGCCGGCGGGCCGCCCCGCATCCGGCGACTACTTCACCGTCTCCGGCACGACGGGCCGGGCCCGCAAGGACAGGGGGGCACGTTCCTGCCCTGGGGCCGCACCGGGCCTGAGGCTCGTGCGCTGCGGGCGACCCACTCCAGCCCCGCCAGAACAGCACCCAAGCCAGCCAACCCAACGAAGTACTACTAAGACCGACCGGCAAATGGATCACTTGAGGCGTCGGGTGGTGGGGCGGCCGTCCCAGCGGTAACGCTTGGTCGCGCGTCGGATGAGCATGCGGAGCGTGACGAGGGCGGCGGCGAGGTAGAGGTAGAAGTCCACGACCTCACCGCGTTTCTCGGTGCAGCGTCGCAGCTTGCCGTAGTCGTTCATCCAGGAGTGCGTGCGCTCGATCACCCAGCGTTTCCCGGCCTGGATCGGGGCTGGGATCCCCTTGCGGGCGATCTCGGCCGTGAAGCCCAACTCGGCTATCAGGGCACGTGACTTGGCGCTGTCGTAGCCGCGGTCCAGGTTGACGTTGACGCCTTCGGGCATCGCGCCGGCCTGGGTGCGGGCCGCCTTCAAGGTCGGGCCGAGCATGGGCGAGTCATGCCGGTTGGCCCCGTCGGAGACGATGCCGAGCGGGACGCCGCAGGCGTCGGAGGCGACCGAGCGTTTCAGCCCCTGCTTGCCCCGGTCGACCGGTGACCGCCCAGCCTTCTCGCCACCGGACGGGGCCTTGGTGATGCAGCCGTCAACCGGGATCTCGGCCAGCCCCAGCCCGATGGTGCGGTCGTAGGCTTCCAGGGCGAGGGCATGAACCTTCTCGGATATCCCCAGCTCAGCCCACTCTTTGACACGCCGTCGGATAGTACGGTCGGAGCATCCGGGACTGGAGATGCGCTCGTAGCCGGAGCCATGGACCAGCGCAAGCACGATGTGCTCGAAGACGGTCCGGTCGGCGACCCGGCGGCGGTGACAGCCCAGCGGGTGGTCCGCAACGAACGCCCCCCGCGCGGGCAGGAGCGCAGCGAACTGGTCCCACAGGGGTTCGAGCAGGCAAGATGGCACCGCAGGCACGGGTCCTCCGTGTGATCACTGAGCGTAGAGAACTCCATGATCACGCAGAGCCCGTGCCTGTCTCACATCCGGGCCCCTCAGAGCCTGTCGGGTGGCCGGTTGATTACGCTGCGATGTAGTCCTCGACGGTGTTGGCCTCTGCGGTCTTGCGGTGGGATTCATGGCTCCACCGCAGGGACTGCCCGGCGAGCCGGACGAGCATCAAGCGGATCATTGCCACCTTGATCATGGCCT
>NZ_JBHVSY010000053.1:0-11150 GCF_042884935.1 Streptomyces sp. NPDC058092 | reverse complement strand
TACGCCGAAGGGCGGCACCCCGCGCGGGGTGCCGCCCTTCGGCGTATACGCATGCGGATTCGTAGGTCGTCCGAGGACGTCCGGATTCGATCAGTACGCGCTGTTGACGTTGTCGATCGAGCCGTACCGGTCGGCGGCGTAGTTGGCCGCGGCGGTGATGTTGGCGACCGGGTCGTACTGGCTGAAGGCCGTGCCGGGGACGTGGTACGCGTCGAACGTCGGCTTGATGATCTGCAGCAGGCCGATGGACGGAACGCCGTTCCGGGCGTTGATGTCCCAGCCGTTGATCGCGTTCGGGTTACCGCTGGACTCCCGGATGATGTTGCGGTGCAGACCGTTGTACGAGCCGGGGATGCCGCGCGACTTCATGATGTCCAGGGCCTCCCTGATCCAGCCGTCCAGGTTGTTGGCGTAGACCGGGGTACGGACCTCGGAACGGCTGGCAGCCTGCGTGCCGGTGCGCTGCTCGGCGACGGCCTCGGCCTTCACCGGGGCCTTCGCCTCGGCCTTGGCAGCGGCGGCGGCCCTGACCTTCGCGGCGGCCTTCGCCTTCGCCTCGACCGCGGCGGCCTTCTTGGCCCGCGCGAGGTCGGCGGCCTTCACCAGCTTCTCGGCGGTCGAGTGCTGCACGATGAGGCTGGCCTGCAGTGCCTTGGCCTGCGGAGTACCGGCGACCGAAGTGAGAACCACGGGGGCGGCGGCCTCGGGGGTCTGGGCCTTGGGCTTGCCTTCGGCATTGGCGGGGACGAGCGAGAACGAGAGCGAGGCGACGGCGATGGCGGAGATACCCGCGGCGGAGAGCTTCTGGGTCTTGTTCAGGCGACGGCGACGGCCGGGGATGCTGGACTCGGACATGCAGACGTACCTCTTCGAATCGCGGGAGTCCTCACGGAGGACGAAGACGGGAGGCGGTGTGTTCGCATCTCCGTCGGGGACGAGAGCAATTCTTAGCGTCAGCAAAATGGCGTGGCAAAGGTGTGACGTACGATCCCGGGTAGTGGATCAAGACTTTGCTCGGACGCGACGGCTCGCGCCCATGCTCACTGATGTGGCACTTATGTATCCACTAGTCGGCTTCGTAAGTGACGTGGGTCCTATGCCCGGCCTCACATCGGCCGCGTAACAAACTCACCAACGGTTGCTCAAGCAATTCGGAGTGTGAGGCTCCGGCTCCTGGAGGGCAGCTGGACACCCTTCCCCTGGCCCGGCAGGCCCCGCCCCCCGGACCGGACCGCGCTGTGCCCCGTACGGGACCTCAGTAGAACCCCGTACCGGACCGGACCCGCTGTACCCGAGCCCGCCGTACCCGACCCCGGCCGGACCTAGTCCCTGCGCCCTAATCAGCGGCCGTCCACAGGCCGATACGGCGCCCGTATCCCGCCGGTACGGTGAGGCCATGAGTCATCGCCCTCCGTCGGGCCTCGCAGCGGTGAGTGCCGCACTGCTCGCCATGAGCCGGCATCTCGAAGTGCGCGACGTCCTGAAGACGATCGTCGCCTCGGCCCGCGAACTGCTGGACGCCGAGTACGCCGCCCTGGGCGTGCCCGACGACCACGGCGGCTTCGCCCAGTTCGTCGTCGACGGCGTCAGCGACGAGCAGTGGAAGGCCATCGGCCCCCTGCCCCGGCAGCACGGCATCCTCGCCGCGATGCTCCACGAGGCGAAGCCCGAGCGCCTCGCCGACGTCCGCAAGGACCCCCGCTTCGAGGGCTGGCCCGCCGCCCACCCCGACATGTCCGATTTCCTCGGCCTGCCCATCCGGGACGGCGACGAGATCATCGGCGCACTCTTCCTCGCCAACAAGCGCTGTCCCAAGCCCGAGGGCAGCTGCGGTTTCACCGCCGAGGACGAGGAGCTGCTGTCGATCCTCGCCCAGCATGCGGCGATCGCCCTCACCAACGCCCGGCTGTACGAACGCAGCCGAGAGCTCACCATCGCCGAGGAGCGCTCCCGGCTGGCCCATGAGCTGCACGACGCGGTCAGCCAGAAGCTGTTCTCGTTGCGGCTGACGGCCCAGGCCGCCACCGCACTGATCGACCGCGACCCGGCCCGCGCCAAGGGCGAGCTCCACCAGGTCGCCGCGCTCGCCGCGGAAGCCGTGGAGGAACTGCGCGCCGCCGTCATCGAACTGCGCCCGGCCGCGCTCGACGAGGACGGCCTCATCGCCACCCTCCGCACCCAGATCCAGGTCCTGGACCGTGCCCACTCGGCCCGGGTCACCTTCGAGAGCCTGGGCGTACGGGCCCTGCCGGCCGCCCAGGAAGAGGCGCTGCTCCGGGTCTCCCAGGAGGCCCTGCACAACGCACTGCGCCACTCGGGCGCCGAGCGCGTCGGCGTCACACTGGCCCGGAACGGCGGCGGCACACTGCTGCGGATCACCGACGACGGCTGCGGTTTCGAACCCGCGGCGACCCGGCAGGCAGGCCGCCACCTGGGCCTGGTGTCGATGCGGGACCGCGCGAGCGGGGTCGGCGGAAGGCTCACTGTTGAATCGGCGCCCGGCAAGGGCACCACGATCGAGATGGAGGTACCCGGTGGCTGACAAGATCATCAGGGTGCTGCTGGTCGACGACCACCAGGTGGTCCGCCGCGGTCTGCGTACATTCCTGGAAGTGCAGGACGACATAGAAGTGGTCGGTGAGGCATCCGACGGCGCGGAAGGGGTGGCCAGGACCGAGGAGCTCCGTCCCGACGTCGTCCTGATGGACATCAAGATGCCCGGCACGGACGGGATCGAGGCCCTGCGCAAGCTCCGCGAGCTGGAGAACCCGGCCAAGGTCCTCATCGTCACCAGCTTCACCGAGCAGCGCACCGTGGTCCCCGCCCTGCGGGCCGGAGCTTCCGGCTACGTATACAAGGACGTCGACCCGGACGCCCTGGCGGGCGCCATCCGCTCGGTGTACGCGGGCCACGTCCTGCTCCAGCCGGAGGTCGCGGGAGCCCTGCTCGCCCAGGACGACACGGGCAGCGGCACGGGCCGGGGGAGCACCCTCACCGAACGGGAGCGGGAAGTGCTGGGCCTCATCGCCGACGGCCGCTCCAACCGCGAGATCGCGCGAGCCCTGGTCCTCTCCGAGAAGACCGTCAAGACACACGTCTCGAACATTCTGATGAAGCTGGATCTCTCGGACCGGACCCAGGCGGCCCTCTGGGCCGTCCGGCACGGGGCGGCGGGCTGACCGGTAGCGAAGCGGACCGCCTCACTCCGGACTGAGATTCATACTGTCGGGTGGATATCACCCGGACGGCGCAACCTGTTCGACTCCGAGGCGTTCTCCAGGGTGCTGCGGCGGCTGGCCGCAGCCACGCTAGGAGGATCCTGAAGTGAAGAACCTGAAGAAGGCCGCTGCCGTCACCATGATCGCCGGTGGAATCATCGCCGCCGGTGCCGGCGCGGCCTCCGCCACCGGCCACGGCGCAGGCGCCCACGGTGCCGCGACCCACTCCCCGGGCGTGGTCAGCGGCAACGTCGTCCAGGTCCCGGTGCACGTCCCGGTGAACGTGGTCGGCAACACCGTCAACGTGATCGGCCTGCTCAACCCTGCCTTCGGCAACGTCGGCCTGAACGGCTGACCGATCTGACGGTCCTATGTCGCCGGCCGGGCACATCGAGCCCGTCCGGCGACCCCCACACCCCCGAGCCCACTCCCGAGCCCACCCCTGTCGCCCCGGCACGGTCAAGCGCCCCGGCACCCTCGAGTGCACCCGGCACCCTCGAGCCCGTCCGGCGATCGAGGACAAAGACGGCACCCCGGGACACCCGGGCACAACCGCTCCCGCCGGCCCCCCCCAAGGACTACCGCTCCCGCTCCTCCACATACGCGTTGTACGCGGCAACCTGCGCCCGCCGGGCCACCCGCTCCACCGGCCTCAGCGCATCCCCCCGGGCCGCGATCTCCGACGCACTCACCGCCCCGCCGTGCCCGTTCTCGTACGCCACCGAGATCAGCAGCCCGACCCGCTGCGCCAGCTCCAGCACCCGCACCGCACGCGGCGGATACCCCGGAGCCAGCACCTCGCGCCCCCGCTCCGTCCGCGCGCGGTACGCATCCACCGCCGCCTCCGCCACCGGCCCGGAACCCGCCACATCCAACCGCGACAGCACCGCCGTCGCATCCCGCAACGCCTCGGCGAGCTCCCGCTCCGCCTCACCCAGCGACGGCACATCGGCCGGCGGCGCCTCCCGCACGGGCAGACAGTGCCACACCACCTCGACGTGCAGATCGCCCTCCGGCCCCACCTCATGGACCTCGGGAACCAGCCCGTACGGCGCACCGAACGCGACCACCGCCTCCTCGGCCTCCAACGCCCGCGCGTTGAAGTCCGGCGGACCGCTCAGCCCCAGCGGATGCCCCGGGGCCGGCAGCGCGACCCGGAAGCCGGTCACCCCCAGTGCCCGCAACCGCCCGAGCGCCAGCGTGAGCCCGACCGGCCCCGCTTCGTCCGGCAGTCCCTCCACGCGGTGCACCGCGTCCTCCCCGACAATGGCGAGCGCCGCGTCGTCCGGCGACACAAGCCCCGCCAGAAGCGCGTTGCCCCAAGCGGCCAGCAGTCCTGAGCGTGGTTCCGAAAGCATGGGAACAGCCTAGGGAACGGACCAGGGGCCTGTCCTCACGCGGGCCCAGCGCCTGAGGCGTTCCTGCGGTGGCGTAGATTTCCCTGGGAGCTGTGCCCACAGGCACGCGACGATCTCGACACTGCATGGGGAGACAACGCGCCATGAGCGATGTACTGGAGCTGGTGGACGTATCCGTGGTCCGCGACGGACGCGCTCTGGTGGACGACGTCTCCTGGCAGGTCAAGGAGGGGGAGCGCTGGGTCATCCTCGGCCCGAACGGCGCCGGCAAGACCACCCTCCTCAACATCGCGTCCAGCTACCTCTTCCCGAGCACAGGCACCGCCAAGATCCTCGGCGAACAACTCGGGGGCGTCGGCACCGATGTCTTCGATCTCCGCCCCCGCATCGGCATCGCGGGCGTTGCCATGGCCGAGAAGCTGCCCAGGCGCCAGACCGTTCTGCAGACGGTGCTCACCGCCGCCTACGGCATGACCGCCACCTGGCACGAGAACTACGAGGCCGTCGACGAGGAGCGCGCCCGCGCCTTCCTCGACCGCCTCGGCATGACCGAGTACCTCGACCGCAAGTTCGGCACCCTGTCCGAGGGCGAGCGCAAGCGCACCCTCATCGCCCGCGCCATGATGACCGACCCCGAGCTGCTGCTCCTCGACGAGCCCGCCGCGGGACTCGACCTCGGGGGCCGCGAGGACCTGGTCCGTCGCCTCGGCCGACTGGCCCGTGACCCGTACGCCCCCTCCATGGTCATGGTCACCCACCACGTCGAGGAGATCGCCCCCGGCTTCACCCACGTCCTGATGATCCGCCAGGGCAAGGTGCTCGCAGCGGGCCCCATGGAGACCGAGCTCAGCTCCCGCAACCTCTCCCTCTGCTTCGGCCTGCCACTGGTCGTCGAGCACACCGGCGACCGCTACACGGCCCACGGACTCCCGCTCTCCTAGAACAGAACCGGTCCGTAGAACAGAACCGGTCCGGCCGTAACCCGGTCCGGCCGGAACCTCCCCGGCCGGAACCAGTCCGGCGCGACGTCCGCTTGCGCCCTGTCCGCGAGGGCACCCGCGGTCCTACCATGACCACGTGGACATCGACGCGTGGGTGTGGTGGCTGATCGGCGCTGTGGGACTGGGCATCCCGCTCGTCCTGACCGCGATGCCCGAGTTCGGCATGTTCGCCGTCGGAGCGGTCGCCGCAGCGGCCGTCGCGGCACTCGGCGGCGGCATCGTGGCCCAAGTACTGGTATTCGTCGTGGTCTCCGTGGCGCTCATCGCCGTGGTCCGTCCGATCGCCGCCAGACACCGTGCCGACCGGCCCCAACTGGCCACCGGTATCGATGCGCTGAAGGGCCGTCAGGCGGTCGTCCTGGAACGGGTCGACGGCAGTGGCGGCCGGATCAAGCTGGCCGGAGAGATCTGGTCCGCCCGCGCACTCGACGGGGACCAGAGCTTCGATCCGGGCCAACAGGTCGATGTCGTCGAGATCGACGGTGCCACAGCAGTCGTCATGTGACCGAACCACCCACACGACAGAGCACGTTCTGTCAGACTCGATGTCGATGATCATGAGATCGGGACCGTCCAGCCACAGACATACGGCCCCTCCCACGATCTCGGTCATCGCGATCCGTCGGCAACCGAAGGGCAACGAGGAACACGATGCAACCGATCATCATCGTCCTGATCATTCTGGTGGTGCTCGTCTTCATCGCCCTGATCAAGACGATCCAGGTCATTCCGCAGGCCAGCGCCGCCATCGTGGAGCGCTTCGGCCGCTACACCCGCACGCTCAACGCAGGCCTGAACATCGTCGTTCCATTCATCGACTCGATCAGGAACCGCATCGACCTCCGTGAACAGGTCGTGCCCTTCCCGCCCCAGCCGGTGATCACCCAGGACAACCTGGTCGTCAACATCGACACGGTCATCTATTACCAGGTGACCGACGCGAGGGCCGCGACCTACGAAGTCGCCAGCTACATCCAGGCGATCGAGCAGCTCACCGTCACCACCCTCCGCAACATCATCGGTGGCATGGACCTGGAGCGGACCCTGACCTCCCGCGAGGAGATCAACGCAGCACTCCGCGGAGTCCTCGACGAGGCGACCGGCAAGTGGGGCATCCGCGTCAACCGCGTCGAGCTCAAGGCGATCGAACCGCCCACCTCCATCCAGGACTCGATGGAGAAGCAGATGCGCGCCGACCGCGACAAGCGCGCCGCGATCCTCCAGGCCGAAGGAACCAGGCAGTCCGCGATCCTCACCGCGGAGGGCGAGAAGCAGTCCGCGATCCTGCGCGCCGAAGGTGAGGCCAAGGCCTCGGCCCTGCGCGCCGAGGGCGAGGCCCAGGCCATCCGTACGGTCTTCGAGTCCATCCACGCCGGCGACCCGGACCAGAAGCTCCTCGCGTACCAGTACCTCCAGATGCTCCCGAAGATCGCCGAGGGCGACGCCAACAAGCTCTGGATCGTGCCCAGCGAGATCGGCGACGCACTCAAGGGCCTCAGCGGAGCCTTCGGCAACCTCGGCAACAGCGTCCCAGGATTCGACACCGGCAAGGAACGCCGGGAACAGCCCCCGGTCGACTGACGCGTACACGCCCTCGTGCATGATCAGTGCACCAACCACCGATCATGCACGGGGGATTCGACATGACCACCTGGGAGATGCTCGCCGTCTTCGCCGCGGGCATCAGCGCCGGCACGATCAACACGATCGTCGGGTCGGGCACGCTGATCACCTTCCCGGTGCTGCTCGCCACCGGTCTGCCCCCGGTCACCGCCACCGTCTCCAACGGCCTCGGCCTGATACCCGGCTCCGTCAGCGGCGCCATCGGCTATCGCGCGGAACTCGCGGGGCAGGGCCGCCGCGTCCTCAAGCTCGCCGTCGGCGCCCTGATCGGCGGTCTCACCGGCGCCGCCCTCCTGCTGACCCTGCCCTCCACGGCCTTCGAGACGATCGTCCCGATCCTGGTGGCCCTGGCCCTCGTCCTGGTCATCCTGCAACCCCGCATCAGCAAAGCGGTCCAGCGCCGACGCGAGCACGACGGCACCCCCGCACGCCCCGACGGCGGCCCGCTCCTCTTCGTCGGACTGATGCTCGCCAGCGTCTACGGCGGCTACTTCACCGCCGCCCAGGGGATCATCTACCTCTCCCTCATGGGCATGCTGCTCGATGACACGATGCAGCGCCTCAACGCCGTCAAGAACGTCCTGGCCGCCGTCGTCAACAGCGTCGCCGCGCTCTTCTTCCTCTTCGTCGCGGACTTCGACTGGACGGCCGTCGTACTGATCGCGGTCGGCTCGGCACTCGGCGGCCAGATCGGCGCCAAGGTCGGCCGCCGCCTCAGCCCCACCGTCCTGCGCGTCCTCGTCGTCGCCGTCGGCACGGTCGCCATCGTCCAGCTGCTGCTCCGCTGACACACGGAAGCCCGCCCCCAGCAGGAGACCGGCTTCCGGTACGACAACATGCGTACACCGATTACGTCGATCACGCACACACCACGCCGACTACGCCGCGGTGCGGTCCAGCCACTCCGGCAGCGCCGACCGCTCACCCGCCCCCAGAGCCAGCAGCATGGCCTCCGCCGGAGACGGCACGAACGGCTGCCGCAGCAGGGGCATCCCCGCCTGCTCCGGCGTCCGGGCCGCCTTGCGATGATTGTCCTCCGCACAGGACGCCACCGTGTTGAGCCAGGTGTCCTGCCCGCCCTGGGCACGCGGCACCACATGGTCGACGGTGCTCGCCCGCCGCCCGCAGTACGCGCACCGGTGCTGGTCCCGTATCAGCACGCCCCTTCTGGACCACGGGGCCTGTCTTCGGAACGGCACCCGTACGTACCGGCAGAGCCTGATCACCCGGGGCACCGGAATGTCGACGGCGGCGCCACGCATACGGAGATCGGGGTGCGACTGCTCGACGACGGCCTTGTCCTGCAGAATCAGCACCACCGCACGGTTCAGTGTCACCGTCGACAGCGGCTCGAAGCTCGCGTTCAGTACCAGCGTGTCCCGCATCTCGCCCACCTCCCGTGTGCCACCCGCCCCCTGGCAGGCCCGGATCAACTCTGGCTGGGCAGGCCGTGATGGACAACGCAATAAAAATGCCCTGCCCTGATCTCTCCAGGACCAGGGCAGGGCAAACAGCAAGCGAACTCTCGGCTCACCGGGCGTTAGGCGGGACCCGTGTACTCGCCGATCAGCTGAGCACGGCCCAGCGTATGGAACCGCAGATTGAATCCGACGACCGCGGGCGACGCATCGCTGTCGACACCCAGCTTCTCGGTGTCCACCGCGTACACGGTGAAGACATAGCGGTGCTTCTCCCCGGCCGGCGGAGCGGCACCGCCGAAATCCTTCGACCCGTAGTCGTTACGGACCTGCACCGCACCGGCGGGCAGCCCTTCGAACTTCCCGCCGCCCGCACCGGCCGGCAGCTCCGTGACCGAGGCCGGGATGTCGAAGACCACCCAGTGCCAGAATCCGCTGCCCGTCGGAGCATCGGGATCGAAACACGTCACGGCGAAACTCTCGGCGCGGTCCGGGAACCCCTCCCACCGCAGCTGCGGCGACGTGTTCCCGGCCGCGAACACCTGGGCGTCCGCCAGCACGGCCCCGGGGGTGAGGTCCTCGCTCACCACCGTGAACGACGGCACCTCGGGATGGAAGTCGTGCGGCAGCGGCGCCCTCTTCTGCTCGGTCACGTCAGCACCTTTCCTGATCGCTCTCCTGCTGTCAGCAGGTCTCCCACCCGACCCTAGAGCCAGTTGCGCCGACCGCCGACCTGGGCGAGCCACTGGTTGAGGTACGCCGCCCAGTCGGTCTCGTGGAAGTCGTTCAGCCCGACCTTGAACGCGCGGTACGAGTCGCTGCCCTCGCTGAAGAGCCCCGGCTTCTTGTCCATCTCCAGGACGACGTCCATCTCGCGGTCGTCCGCGACGAACGTCAGCTCCACCTGGTTCAGCCCGCGGTACTGCTGCGGCGGGAAGAACTCGATCTCCTGGTAGAACGGCAGCCGCTGGCGCGTACCGCGAATGTGGCCGCGCTCCATGTCCGCACTGCGGAAGCCGAAACCGAGCTGCCCGAAGGCGTCGAGGATGGCCTGCTGGGCCGGCAGCGGGTGCACATTGATCGGGTCCAGGTCGCCCGAGTCCAGCGCCCGCGCGATCTCCAGCTCCGTGGTCACACCGATGTTCATGCCGTGCAGATGCTGACCGGCGAACATCGTGATCGGCGTCTCCCACGGAATTTCGAGCCCGAAGGGTACGACGTGCACGGCACCGGCCCGCGCCTCGAACGCGCCACCGAGCCGAAGCTTGGTGAACTCGATGTCCTGCTTGGTCTCCGTGTCCTGGCCCTCGACCTCGACCCGGGCCTGCAGACCGACGGAGAGCCCCTCGATCCGCTGATCCACGGATCCGCCCTGGATCCGGACCTCGCCCTGGACGACCCCACCCGGTACGACATTGAGTTCGGTCAGCTCGGTCTCCACCGAAGCACCACCGGCACCCATGCTCGCGAGCAGCCGTTTGAAGCCCATGTTTACTCCTCCTTGGTCCTGACCCCTAGATACGCGCCACGACCGTTGACGGTTCCCGGTACCCTCGAAGGCCATGATCGAGGGCCCGAACCGTACTCCACTGACACGCGACTTCTTCGACCGCCCTGTACTGGAGGTGGCACCCGACCTCCTGGGCCGGACCCTGGTACGCACCACTCCCGACGGTCCCATCGAACTCCGCCTCACAGAGGTGGAGGCCTACGCCGGCGAGATCGACCCCGGATCGCACGCGTTCAGAGGCCGCACCTCACGTAACAGCGTCATGTACGGACCACCCGGCCACGCGTACGTCTACTTCACCTACGGCATGTGGCACTGCCTCAACCTGGTGTGCGGCCCCGAGGGCAAGGCAAGCGGTGTTCTGCTCCGTGCCGGCGACATCCAGGTCGGCGCCGACCTCGCTCGCAAACGTCGAATCTCGGCCCGCAATGACAAGGAACTGGCCAAAGGCCCGGCGCGACTGGCCACCGCCCTCGGCATCGACCGCGCACTCAACGGCACCGACACCATCGCCCACCCCGGCGCCCCGCTGGTCGTACTGCACGGCACCCCACCACCCCGCGACCAGGTACGCAGCGGCCCGCGCACCGGAGTGGGCGGCGACGGGTCCGTACACCCCTGGCGCTTCTGGATCGACGGAGATCCCACGGTGAGCCCCTACAAGGCCCATGTGCCACGACGTCGCGCAACTTGACTCCCCCTCGGGGGCCGCCTAATGTAGCCCGAGCCGCTTGAAACGGGTACTGCTGTCGGTACGGTCCATCGGACCGCCCCGAGCATCCGGAAGCGGCCAACCACTACCTACGAATCACCCTGGCGGGTGCGAATTCGGCGTGCCGTAATTCGACCCCATCGACTCGATTATGAGTCGCCAGAAGAATCGGTTAATGTAGTGGACATGCCGAAAGGCAAGGCCATTCCAAAGGTCATCAGAATTCAAATTCGAACCGGAAACGGAACGAAAAAGAGTCTGGTAAGGTTGGAGCCGCCGGAAAGGGAAACGCGAAAGCGAAGAACTGGAA
>NZ_JBHVSY010000052.1:0-17091 GCF_042884935.1 Streptomyces sp. NPDC058092 | reverse complement strand
GGCTACCGGCGCCCGCCGCCCGGCGGGGGCCCGGCCCGGCCGACGTGCGCAGTCACCAAGGAGCAGCCGGTAGCTCCGGCTCTCACCCGCCGACCGGGTGGCCCGGCAACACGGGAAGCGCGGATCAGGCACTCACGCGCGTCCTCAATGTCCCTCTCCCGGTCATCTGCGGGCCGTCCGCCGTCATCCGACCTCCTGTCCCTGCGCTCCTGCTCGTCACCATGCGGCGCCTGCTCTCGCGCCGTGTCGCACTGAGAGGATCCGGAGAGCCCGCCACGCTCTCAGCGGCTTCTCAGGGGACAGTCCGTGCGGTGCGGAACTAGGGTGGATGGAGAGGCTGCCATGCGGATGCTGATCATCGAGGACGAACGTGGACTTGCCGCGGCGATCGCCGACGGACTCGCCTCGGAGGGCTTCGTCACCGAAGCCGCATATGACGGTGTGGACGGGCTCTGGCGGGCCCTCCACGAGCCGCACGACGTCATCGTGCTGGACATCATGCTGCCTGGCCTGTCCGGGTACGAGGTCCTCAAGCGGATGCGGGCAGCGAACGTGTGGACCCCTGTGCTGATGCTCACGGCGAAGGACGGGGAGTACGACGAGGCGGACGCCCTGGACCTCGGCGCCGACGACTTCCTGAGCAAGCCGTTCTCGTACGTGGTACTCGTGGCCCATTTGCGGGCGCTTCTACGCCGAGGAGCACCACCCCGGCCCGCAGTGCTCGCCGCCAACGACCTGACCCTGGACCCCGCCCGTCGGCGGTGCCGTCGCGGGAGCCATGAGATCGACCTGACCGCACGGGAGTTCACCCTCCTGGAGTTCCTGCTCCGGCGTGCCGGCCAAGTGGTCAGCAAGACAGAGATCCTCACGCACGTGTGGGACGAGAACTTCGACGGCGACACCAACATCGTCGAGGTCTACGTCGGTTACCTGCGGCGCAAAATCGACGCCCCATTCGACCGCCAGACCATCGAGACCATCCGCGGAGCCGGGTACCGGCTACGGAGCTGAGGAGGGCAGCGGATGCGCGTCGACATCCGGGCTTGGTGGTCCCGCCGGTCGCTGCGGCTGCGGCTGACCGTTGCGGCTGCCCTCATGATCGCGTTCGGACTGGCCGGTGCCGCTGTGCTGCTCGGTCTGTGGCTGCATTCGAGTCTCATCAACGAGCTCGACCAGACCGCCCTGCAGGACGCCCAGGTCGTCGCAGCAACCCTCCAGGCCGAACCGCGCGACACTGTGCTGCGCGACACCTTCCACGGCGAAGCCGCTGTCCAAGTGGTCGACGCCAAAGGAGCAGTGCAGGCCAGTTCGGCGAATCTGCGCAGCAGACCCCGGTTGTTCGACTTCCCACCGAACGGATCCGGTACCCCGCATGCCCGCACTGTCCACGCCATCACCGTGGGCGATAGCAGTGCCTGGCGTGCTGTGGCCGTCCCGGCCGGTACCCGTCACGACCCGATGACCGTGTACGTCGCCATGTCCACAGAAGACATCGACCATGGCCTGGCCAAGCTGACGTTCGGCCTCGCCACCACCGTGCCATCGACCGTGGCCCTGCTCACCGGCATCGTATGGCTGCTCACCGGGCGCGCGCTGCGCCCCGTGGACTCCCTGCGAACCCAGACCGCCGAGATCACCGCCTCGGACCTGGGGCGCCGACTCGACGTGCCCCCGGCCGAGGACGCTCTGGGCCGGCTCGCGAAGACCTTCAACGACTTGCTTGCCCGCCTGGAGGCCACGACCCGGCGGCAGCGCGGTTTCGTCGCCGACGCCGCCCACGAACTGCGCAGCCCTCTGAGCACCTTGCACACACGCCTGGAGGTCGCAGTCAGCCATCCCGACGCCGCTGACTGGCGATCGCTCGCCCCCACCCTGCTCGAGGAGACCGAACGGCTTTCCCGGCTCGTCGACGATCTTGTACAGCTAGCCCGCCTCGATGCCCGTCCACGCCTGCGCAAACGTCCGGTCGACCTGGACGAGATCGTCTTCACCGAGGTGGGCGAGGCCCGCCAGCGCACTTCTCTCATCATCGACCAGCGCGCCGTCAGCGCCGCACGTGTCCACGGTGACAGGGATGCCCTCGCCCGCGTGGTACGGAACCTGCTGGACAACGCCCTTCGCCATGCCGCCACCCGTATCGACATCCGCCTCTACGTCCTGGACGGCACCGCAAACCTGGTCGTAGCCGACGACGGGCCCGGCATCCCTGCCGCCGACCGGCAACGCGTCTTCGAGCGCTTCACTCGACTCGACCACGCGCGCGCACGGGACACAGGCGGCAGCGGCCTGGGGCTGGCCATCGTCCGCGACATCGTCACCGCCCACCATGGCAGCGCCCACATCGAGGCCAACCACCCAGGCGCTCGGATCGTCGTACGGATTCCCGTCGGCGATCGGTAGCGGCCGAGTCAGTAGTGTCCGCCGCGACTGCTTGCGCATCCGCGCTTCCATCTGCACTTCACGCCGACGGGTTCGTCCTGGCTGAACCTGGTGTCAACCCGGCCCAGAACCCCACCCGCTCCAACAGAACCCGCTGCCCGACCCGCACACCGGAAACCTCCAGAACACCGGAGTAGGCGGTGCACGTGGCCGTCGCCACCAGCTTGCTCACACCCCACCACCCCCAGCCTGCGGCGCCGTTGCAGGAGCAGGAGCAGGGTGTTCGATGCGGTTGGCGGCTTCGGCCAGCAGGCGGCGGCGTGCCTCGCGTGAGCGCATCCCGTACATCCGGCCCGCGAAGGTCGCCACCAGCGACATGAAGTCCTCCAGCAGTTCCTCCAGCCCCCCGGCCGTCCCCTTGGCGTGCATCACTTCCACCTCAACCCCGTGATGAGCCAGGACCTGGATCAGCCAGCCGACCCCGAACCGGGCCGGCCGGTCCGCATGCGTGACCCGCACATGCGTGAACTCACCCGCCCCTGCCCGCTTCACCAACCGGTCCAGCCCCGGCCGCGACTCCCGCAGCCCCGAAGCCCGATCCCTGAAGACCGCGACCACCACCCCCGAGGCCGAAGCCCGCAACTCCGCTTCCTGCGCCGCAAGCGACGACTCCTGCCCACTGGTCCCCGAAACACGCACATACAACGCCTCGCGACGACCACCGCCACCCGCGGCGCCGGTCAACGCGTCCAACGCCTCAACAGAGAACCGGCGTTCCTTACCCACCCACACCACCGGGACCTTGCCCTCGTTCGCCCACAGCCGCAGCGCGCCCGGGTGCACACCCACCCGACGCGCGGCCACCGACAACCGAAGAAGCTCCATGCCCGACAACCTACGAACCCCGCACCACCAGCCCATCAAAATCAGCAGGAAACACATTCAATCGGAGGAAACCCTGCCCGAAACCCTGCAGATCAACCACACATCTGATAACCAGCATCACCCAGCCTGCTTAAGCGAAAGCCACAACAGTTGAAGACCCTGCGTAGCCGACCGAGGCGGTGAGGTCTCCGAGCGCGATCACCGACAGATCCTGAGGCACGTCCAGGCCCCGTGCAGCGGCGGCCTCCGCCGGTGGCTCCGCCCGTAGGGTGACTTCCTGCGCATGTCGCCGCGGGAGCCCGGGAGGACGCGGTTCCGGCTGGTACCAGCAGGGAATGCCCAGGCCCTCGCATCCGCAGCCCGACAACACGGACCCCGGCGTACCGTCCGAAGGGCGGCGGCACCGGATCCGCGCCGCGTCACGCCGGGCGCTGCGCGGCATGACCGGCCCCGCGGCCCGGAACCCGGGCGCGCGACAGGCACCGCCCGGCCCGCGGTACACGCCACGCGTGAACCCCACGCTCCAGACGGCCGCCGCCTACGCCTGGCGGATCCTCGTCGTGGGAGCCGTCGTGTACGCGGTCTTCTCGGCGCTGGGGCGGTTCCACGAGGTGGCGGTAGCCGTCTTCCTCGGCCTGGTCGTCACCGCGGTGTTGCGCCCGGTCGCGGATCTCCTGGCCCGTCTGATGCCGCGGCCACTCGCTGTCGCTGTGACACTGCTCGGCAGTATCGTCCTCGTCCTCGGCGTTCTGACCCTCGTCGGCGAGGCGGTCGCCGGAGAACGCGCCGGGCTGGAGCGGGAGTTCGGCGACGGCCTGGTCAGGATCGAGCACTGGCTGGAGGAGCCGCCGCTCCGGCTGAATCCGAAGACGCTCGACGACCTCCAGTCCCGGATCGGACAGTTCCTGTCGAGTCATCGCTCCGCCCTCATCAGCACGGCCGTCAGTGGTGTGGGCCGGCTGGTCGAGGTGGTGACGGTGTTCGTTCTGGCGTTGTTCTGCTCGGTCTTCTTCATTCACTCGGGCGGCCGGCAGTGGGACTGGTTCTGCGATCAGCTTCCGCAGACGGTCCGAGCCCGGGTGGCGATCGTGGGCCGGGCCGCCTGGGGTACGTTCACCGGGTACACCCACGGCATCATCCTGGTGGCGGCGACCAACGCCGTACTCGTAGGACTGGCCCTGTTCGTACTCGGAGTGCCACTGGCCCTGCCTCTGGCGCTGCTGGAGTTCTTCGCCGCCTTCATTCCGTTGATCGGCTCACCGATCGCCCTCGCGGTCGCGGCCGTGGTGGCTCTGGCGGCGAAGGGCCCGATCGTGGCGGCCGTCGTCCTCGTACTGATCGTGGTCATCGGCCAGATCGAGGGCCATCTGCTGCACCCGCTCGTGATGGGCTGGGCCGTCCGCCTGCACCCGGTCGTGGTCGCGCTGTCGGTGATCGGCGGTGCCATCGCGGCGGGGGTGCTCGGAGCGGTGGTGGCGGTACCGCTCGTGTCAGTCCTCTGGTCGGTCCGTCAGGCGCTGCGCCGGGCAAGCGGGTCCACGCGCGCGAAGGGGTGAGCGGTGTGTACCGGGACGGGTGCGCCGAGGTGGAAGCGAGGCACCGGCGTCCGCGGCCGGCCCGCCCCCGCGCGCGGGGGCCGGCAGCCGAACCGCTTGTGCCGGTGCTGTCGTACGGCCGTTGCCACCGCCCTCCCGCGGAGGCCCGCACCGTCCGTCGGGTCCGAGGCGGGTCCTCGCCCCGCCCCACGGGGTAGTGCTGCGGAGCGGGCGCTTCGGCTCGCGTCAGCGGGGTGTCAGGTGGTGCCTCTTCACCTCCAGGCCCTTCGGCGCCTCGACGTGCGCCGTACCGTCGGCATCGACGGAAATGTCCAGTCGCCCGCCGGCGATGTCGAGCCCCTGGACCTTCAGCGGACGGTATGCCTCCGCGAACCCGGGCGCGACCGTGAGCGTTCCGCCGGGGACATCGGCGAAGAGCCCCAGCACGGACTGGAGGATCATGACGGACGAGGCCGCCGCCCAGGCCTGCGGGCGGCACGACGCGGGATAGGGCGAAGGCTGGGCGTCGGTCACCGCTCCATGGCCGGCGAACAGTTCGGGAAGTCTGCCGTCGAAGCCCGCCGATGCGCTCAGCAGCCCCTCGGACAAGGACGCGGCCGCTTCCGGGAACCCGGCCCTGACCAGGCCGTGCACGGCGATGGCCGTGTCGTGCGGCCAGATGGAACCGATGTGGTAGCCGTACGGGTTGTAGGCCACGGAGTCGCTGCTCAAGGTCCGCAGACCATGGCCGGAGTCGAGGTCGGGCGCGCTGAGTCTGGCGGCCAGCAGGGCGCTCTCCTCGTGGTCGAGCAGACCCGTGCCCAGCAGGTGGCCGAAGCCCGAGGTGACCGAGTCCACCGGCTTCTTGTCCCCGTCGAGCGCAACGGCCGGGTACGGTCCCCGCTCGTCCTCCACCCAGAAGTGGCTCCGGAAGCGGTCGCGGAGCCGCTCGGCCCACTCCTCCCACCGGTCGGCGCCGGGGCGGCCGAAGGCGCGCAGCAGGTCCGCGCCGCCCCGGGCCGCCTCGTACGCGTACGCCTGGACCTCGCAGAGCGCGATCGGGGAAGAGGCGATGCCTCCGTCGCGATA
Source organism: Streptomyces sp. NPDC058092 (assembly GCF_042884935.1). Taxonomy (NCBI): domain Bacteria; kingdom Bacillati; phylum Actinomycetota; class Actinomycetes; order Kitasatosporales; family Streptomycetaceae; genus Streptomyces; species Streptomyces sp. NPDC058092. Next base: position 11,203 of record NZ_JBHVSY010000052.1, on the reverse strand, counting down.
GCGGATGGAGTCGCCCGAATCCTTCCAGCCCTGGTTGGCCAGGCCCCGGCCGGTGTGGTCGATGTACTTCAGAAAGCCGTCCCCGTCCGCGTCGCCGTGGTCGCGCATCCAGGCGAGGGCGGACTCCGCGTGCGGCAGGAGCTGTTCGACCTGTTCGGGCGCGAGGCCCCAGCGCCAGGAGTCGTGCAGCAGGGTGATCCAGAGCGGGGTGGCGTCGACCGTGCCGTAGTAGCAGGGCGGCAGGGAGAAGTTCTCGTTGAAGTTCTGGGTGGCGCGGCGCACTTCGTGCAGGATCTTGCCCGGTTGCTCCTCGGTGTCCTGGTCGGACTTCGTGCCCTGTCTGCGGGCCAGGGTGCGCAGCGTACCGGCGGCGAGATCGGTGCCCAGCGGCAGCAGCATGCGGGCCGCCCACAGGGAGTCGCGGCCGAAGAGGGTGAGGAACCATGGGGCCCCGGCGGCCAGGAACTGGTCGGCGGGCTGCTCCGGGTCGGTCAGCCGCAGCCGGTCGAGGTCGGCCGCGGACTGGCTCAGCCAGTGGTCGAAGCGCCGGTCGGCGCTGCGCAGTCGCGGTGTGCGCCAGGGCAGGCTGTCCGCAGGGGGCGCGGCGAACTGGTCGCCGTCCTCATGTGTCGCGTCGCAGTGCAGCACCCCGGTCCATGACGCCCCGGGGGCGAGTTCGATCTCGTACTCCAGCCGTCCGGCGGCCGGGTCGACGGCAGCGGGCTCCGGGGAGCTGGTGAGGCGTACGGCGAAGGTGTCCCGGGACCAGCCGAGTCCGCCCCCGGCGGCGGTGGCGGTGACCGGGCTCTGCGCATGTCCGGACTTGACGCGCTCGATCGGGGCCAGGTCCGTCCCGGCGGTGACGATCAGCCGGACACGGACGTTCTGCCGCCCGGCGTTGCCGACTTCGAGGGTCTCCTCCAGGTGCCCGGGGGTGACGCGGCGGCGCCGGTGCAGGGAGACCGCCGGGTCCGGCGTGTCCTCGCCCAGTCCGCGCAGCACACTGCGGAAAGCCGCCCGGTCCGCCCCTTCGAGGGCCCCGCGCACCGGTGCGAGCGCGATTCCGTCCGCCGCGACGGTCAGCCGGGCAAGCGCTCTGCTGTCGCCGTGGTAGAAGCCGTCGGCGGCACCGTCGAGCTGTCCGTCCGCACGCGAGATCGCGAAGCTCGGGGCGTACAGCGTCACACAGGCGTCGTGCAGGAACGGCTGGAGACCTTCGGCCGACGGGCCTGCCCCCGTCTCGGAGTTTGTTTCGTCGTGGGTCTTGACAGTGGTGTCCAACAGAGCAGAACCTCTCAGGCATTGGAGCGTTCCAAGAACCCTAACGACGACCTCAGGGCGTTGACAACGGTTTTGGAACGCTCCAATGAACTCGTTCATTCGCACAACGGTTCCGGAGACTCTCATGCCCCGCTCCCCCAACACCCCCGCGCCCAAAGCCGCTTCGGTAACCCTGGCCACGGTCGCGCGGCGGGCCGGAGTGTCTCCGCAGACGGTGTCGAACGCGCTCAACTCGCCCGAACTGCTGCGTCCGGAGACCCTGGACCGGGTCCTGCGCACCATCGACGAGCTGGGCTACCGCCCGCATCGAGCGGCGCAGACCTTGCGCACCCGCTCCAGCAAGCTCATCGGCTACGGGATCCGTCCCACCGCCCCGGGCACCTCGGCGCCGGTCATGGACCGGTTCCTGCATGCCCTGTCCCAGACCGCCGACGAGGCCGGCTACCGGATCCTGCTCTTCGCCTCACCCCCTGGCAGTGCGGGCCTCGACGGGTACGAGGAACTCCTCGACCTGCACAGCGTGGACGGTTTCGTGCTGAGCGGCACCGACCGGGGCGACCAGCGCCAGGCCTGGCTGGAGAAGCGCGGTGTGCCGTTCGTGGCCTTCGGCCGGATGTGGTCCGGTCGGCAGATCGGCGACTGGGTCGATGTCGACGGCGCCTCGGGCACGGACGCCGCGGTCGAGCATCTGGTGGGCCTGGGGCATCGCAGGATCGCGTTCCTCGGCTGGCCGCGCGGCTCCGGGGTCGGCGACGACCGTGCCGCAGGCTGGCAGCGCGCCATGCGGCGGCACGGCCTTCCGGTGCGCGGCAGGCGGGCACAGAGTGTCGATGACATCGCGTCGGCGCAGGCCGCTGTCGGACCGCTGCTGGACGCGGGTGCGACGGCCGTGATCGCCGCCAGCGACATGCTCGCGCTGGGCTGCTATCACGCCCTGCGCGAGCGAAAAGTCGTGCCGGGCGCCGACATCGCCGTCGTCGGCTTCGACGACGACCCCATGGCGGCGCTCCTGTCCCCCGGACTGTCCACCGTCGCCCAGCCGCTGGAGGCCGTCGGCCGCGAATGCGTCCGGCTTCTGCTGGCCCGGATGTCGGAGGCCGGCGCTCCGCCCGAACGCGTCCTGCTCGAACCGTCTCTCGTCGTGCGTGACAGCACGTCCGCGTCGGACGACTGAACCACCCCCGCGCCCGTTCCACGGGCCACCGATTCACAGCGCGCCCTTTCCGGGCAGCTGAGCCGCAATCCTCATCCCTCCTGGAGGAACTCATGGGAACCCGTACGGCCGTCGCCGCCCTCGCCACCTGCGCGGCGCTCCTGGCCGCGACCGGCTGCTCGTCCAGCTTCGGCAACGACAAGGAGCCGGAGCAGGACAAGGCCGCCAAGCAGAAACTGACGGTACTGATCGCCACCTCGGGGGACGCCGAGACCCAGGCGGTCAAGGCTGCCGCCGCCGCGTACGCGAAGAAGTCGGGGAACTCGGTCTCCGTCGAGGTCGCCAAGGACATGAACCAGCAGCTTGCCCAGTCCTTCGCCGGGCACAAGCCGCCGGACGTCTTCTACGTCAACTCCGACCAGTTCGCGAACTACGCGAAGGGCGGCTCGCTGTACCCGTACGGGGACCGCATATCCGACGCCGACGACTTCTCCCAGCAGCTGCGGACCTCGTTCTCGTACGACGGCAAGCTGGTCTGTCTGCCGAAGGACGCCTCCACCCTCGGCCTGGCCATCAACACCGATCTGTGGAAGAAGGCCGGGCTGACGGAGCAGGACTATCCCAAGAGCTGGGAGGAGCTGAGGACCGTCGCGGACAAGCTCACCGGCAATGGCGTCACCGGCCTGGTCACCAGCGACGAGTTCCAGCGGCTCGGCGTCTTCATGAAGCAGGCGGGCGGCCGACTCACCGACCCGGACCAGAAGAAGATGACCGCCGACACCGCCGAGAACGCCAAGGGGCTCGACTTCGTCCAGTCCCTGCTCAAGTCGGGCTCGATGAAGTTCGCCAAGCAGGTGGACACCAGCTGGGGCGGTGAGGCGCTCGGCAAGGGCAAGGCCGCGATGACCATCGAGGGCAACTGGCTCGAAGGCGGCATGAAGCTCGACTACCCCGATGTGAAGTACGCCATCGCGCCGCTGCCCGCGGGGCCGGCCGGCCAGGGCACCCTCGCCTTCAGCAACTGCTGGGGCGTCGCCGCCGACAGCGCGCACCGCGAGGCGGGAGTCGACCTCGTGAAGCACTTGACATCCGCCGAGCAGCAGCTCGCCTTCGCCGACGCGTTCGGAGTCATGCCGTCGCGGACGAGCGCGCTCAAGACGTACGCCGAGAAGCAGCCCGCCGCCAAGGCCTGGGTGGACGGCAGCGCCTACGCACAGGGCCCGGTGACGATCGCCGGCTTCGACAAGGTCCTGAGCCAGTTCAACACCGATCTGCAGTCGCTGCGCACCGCCGACCCGAAGAAGATCCTCGCCGACCTCCAGCGCAACGGCGAACAGGCGATCGCGAAGGGCAACTGAGCCTCCATGCCCATCCGCACGATCCGCGCGAGCGGTACCCCCCGAACGACCGGCTCGCCCGGCGCACCTGACAGCGCCTCCGGCGAAACCGGCACGACCGCGAAGGCTCGCGCCCGGCGCGCGGGCCTTCGCGGGGAGGGCACCTGGGGCTGGCTGTTCGTCAGCCCCATGGTGCTCGTCCTCAGCCTGTTCATGGTGCTTCCCATCCTGATGGCGCTGTGGGTGAGCCTGCTGCACTGGGACGGACAGTCCAACCCGTTCTCCGGTCAGGCCGATTTCGTCGGCCTGGACAACTACCGGTCGCTGCTCACGCAGGACGGACTCGACCGCACCCTCTTCGCCACGTCCCTGCGCAACAACCTCTACTACGTCCTGCTCACCGTCCCCCTGCAGACCATGCTTGCACTGGGTCTGGCCCTGATCGTCAACCAGAAACTGCTGCGGGGGCGCGGCGCCCTCCGTACGACGTTCTTCCTCCCATCGGTCACCAGCTCCATCGCCGTCTCCACGGTCTTCCTCTTCCTCTTCCAGGGCAGCGGAGCCGTCAACTCCATGCTGTCCTGGATCGGGGTCAAGGGACCGAACTGGTTCGCGGACCCGCGCGGGGTGCTCTCCCTGATCCTGGGAGGTCTGGGGATCGTCGATCCCGAACGGCCCACCGGCATGCTGGCAGATCACTCCACGCTGGGGCTGTCGTGGTTCGAGTGGCTCTCGGGTCCCTCGGTCGCAATGTGCACGCTCATCGTGCTCGCCGTGTGGACGACCTCCGGCAGCTTCATGCTGATCTTCCTCGCGGCGCTCCAGAACATCCCGCGGGAACTGGAGGAGTCGGCGGCGATGGAAGGGGTCAACCGCCGTCAGATGCTGCGGCATGTGACGCTGCCCGCCCTGCGTCCCGTGCTGTTCCTGGTTCTGACGCTCGGGCTGATCTCCACCTGGCAGGTGTTCGACCAGGTGTATGTGATGGGCCAGGGCGCTCCGGGCAATACGACGCTCACGCCGGCCTTCCTGTCGTACTCGGCGGGCTTCGACAACGCGGACTTCGGGCAGGGCGCGGCGATCGCGTTCATCCTGCTCGCCCTGATCCTCGTCCTGACCGCGTTCCAGCGCTGGGCGCTGCGGGAGCGCGGCGTACGTACCGGGAGGAACCGATGACCGTAGCCGCCACGGCCGTACGCGAGCGGGCCCGTCGCGCCCCGCACGACGGGGGCCGTCCCGTCCTGAGCCGATTCCGCCTGCCGTGGCGGGTGGTGGGGTACACCGCGGTGCTCGGACTGGGTCTGCTCTATCTGCTCCCGTTCGTCCTCCAATTGGTGACGGGCTTCAAGACGGACCCCGACGCCGCCGCGCACCCGCTGACCCTGCTGCCCACCACTCCGACCACGGCCGCGTACCAGCGGCTGCTCGGGCTGAGCCGGGCCGCGGACGGGGTGCCCTTCCTGCGCTGGCTGGGCAACTCGGCTCTGATCGCGGTGCTGGTGACGGCGGGCCGGGTGCTGTTCGACTCCATGGCGGGATACGCGCTGGCGCGGCTGCGTTTCCGGGGCCGCTCGGTGCTGTTCGGCTTTGTGCTCACGGTGATTGCGGTGCCCGGTGTGGCCCTGCTCATCCCGAAGTTCCTGGTGCTGAACACCTTCGGTCTCTTCGACACGTACACCGGCATGATCCTGCCGCTGCTGGTGGACGCGGCGGGCGTCTTCATCATGAAGCAGTTCTTCGAATCGGTGCCGCGTGAGGTCGAGGAGGCGGCACGGGTCGACGGGGCGGGTGTGTTCCGGATCTTCTGGTCCGTCGTCCTGCCGATGGCCAGACCGGCGTTGATCACCCTGACGATCCTGTCGTTCCAGGGGTCGTGGAACGAGTTCACGCACTTCCTCATCAGCACGCAGTCCGGCCAGTACGAGACGCTCACCACGGGCCTGGCCCGCTTCGTCTCGGGCGGGCTCGGCGGCGGAACGCAGTATCCGCTGAAACTCGCGGCGGCCCTGCTGTCCACCATTCCGGTGGCCGCGCTGTTCTTCTGCTTCCAGCGCTACTTCGTCAGCGGCGCCAACGCGGGCGCGGTCAAGGAGTGAGCTCGGGCCGGATGGGCCTCGTCGTTCCGGGCGCGATGTCCTGATCACCTAGACTCGGCGGATGGCGAAGTATTTCGACGTGCACCCCGAAAATCCTCAGCAGCGCACCATCCGCACCGTGGCCGACAGCATCCGCTCGGGCGCGCTCGTCGCGTATCCGACGGACTCCTGTTACGCACTGGGGTGCCAGCTGGGCAGCCGTGACGGCATCAGCCGGATCCGGTCGATCCGGAATCTGGACGACCGTCACCACTTCACCCTCGTGTGTCAGAACTTCGCGCAGCTGGGTCAGTTCGTGCACATCGACAACGATGTGTTCCGCGCGATCAAGGCCGCGACGCCCGGCAGCTACACCTTCATCCTCCCGGCGACGAAGGAGGTACCGCGTCAGCTGCTGCACCCGAAGAAGAAGACGGTAGGAGTGCGGATTCCGGACCATGTCGTCGCTCAGGCCCTGCTCGCCGACCTCGGTGAGCCGCTGCTCTCCAGCACCTTGCTCCTGCCCGACGAGGACGAGCCCATGACCCAGGGCTGGGAGATCAAGGAACGGCTCGACCATGTGGTGGACGCCGTGGTCGACTCGGGCGACTGCGGCACCGAGCCGACCACGGTCATCGACTTCTCCGGTGGCGCACCGGAGATCGTACGCCGAGGGGCGGGCGACGCCACACGGTTCGAGTAGGCCACGTGTCGACGGTCCCATGGTGCCTCTCGCGCCGCACCGGCCTGCGCGAGAGGCACCGTGGGAGAGAGCTACAGCGAGTTGCCGCGGCGCGGCCTTCTGCTCGGCGCCCGGTCCGCCGAGGTCGCCGTCGATGCCGGTCCGGGCGTGGTCCGAGTCCGCGGCTCACCGCCGAAGGAGCGCACGCCGGGCGCGTCGGCCGATGTGTGCAGTGGGTACGCGACGAGCGAGGGCAGCTACACCACCGTGATCGCCTGCACCGGGCAGACGCGAGCGGCTTCCTTCACCATCGGGTCGGCGGCCCCCTCCTCGTGCCCCGGCAGCAGTTCACTGAATCCGTCGTCGTCCTGGGTGAAGACCTTGGGCGCGGTCAGCGCGCACTGGCCTGCACCGATGCACACATCGCTGTCGATACTGATCCGCATCACCACTGCATCCTTTCCGAAAGGGTTCCGGTTACCACGCCACGGGCAGTTCGAGCATGCCCTGGACCGTGTCGCCGGGCTTGAACGGGATCTCGTCGGCGGGTGCCGCCAGCCGCAGCCCCGGCAGCCGGTCGAAGAGGGTGCGCAGCGCGATCTCCATCTCCGCCCGCGCAAGGTTCTGGCCGAGGCACTGATGGATCCCGAAGCCGAAGGCGACGTGGTGGCGCGACGTCCGGCCGAGGTCGAGTTCGTCCGGCGCCGGGTACACGGCTTCGTCCCGGTTGATCACCGAAGTGGACAGCACGACGCCCTCACCTGCCCGTATGGTCACCCCACCCACCTCGATGTCCTCCGTCGCCAGCCGTGAGATGCCGTCGGCAATGGACAGGAAGCGCAGCAACTCCTCGACAGCGGTGGGCATCAGCTCCTCGGACGTGCGCAACCGGTCCAGCTGGTCCGGGTGCTGAAGGAGGGTGAACGTACCCAGCGAGATCATGTTCGCGGTCGTCTCGTGGCCGGCGACGAGCAGGATCTCGGCCAGCCGGACCAGTTCGTCACGGCTCACGGCCCCGGTCTCCAGCTGCTGGGTGATGAGCTCGTCCAGCAGCCCGTCACCCCGGTCGGAACGCTTGCGCTCGATCAGCGCCCGGAAGTACTCGTCGAGCGCGTCCCGCGCGTTGTCGACATCGGCGGCCCCGGGCCCGCGCAGCAACGCGCGCGACTGGGCCTCGAAGAAATCGTGGTCGGCGTACGGAACACCGAGAAGCGCGCAGATCACCATGGAGGGAACGGGCAGCGCGAAGGCGCTCACCAGGTCGGTGGGCGGCCCCTGCTCGATCATGGCGTCCAGCAGCCGGTCCACGGTCTCCTGGATCCGGGGCCGCAGTGCGGCGGTCCGCTTCACGGAGAAGCTGGGGATCAGCATCCGGCGCTGCGCGTTGTGCTCGGGATCGTCGACGCCGATCAGTTCGACGCGACGCTTGGCACTCCCAGCTGTCCGCTCGGCGAGCACCGGGAACGCCGGGCTCTCCCGGTCGGCCGACAACCGCGGGTCGACCAGCAGCGCACGCGCCTCGGCGTGCCCGGTCACCAGCCAGACCCGACGGCCGTCGAAGAGCCTGGCGGAAGACACGGGAGACAGCGGCCGTCGGCCGTCCTGCTGTGGCCGGTACTCCGTCGGCGGCTGATAGGGGCAGGTGCGGTTCTGCGGGAAGGAGACGGTCTCGGTGTCTGCCATGGCGGGCCTCACAAACAGGATGGAGGGAGTCCTACCGATCTCCCTCCACTAGATGCCTCAGTCACCTAATTGGTCTACGCGATGTTCGGCCAACTCGCCCGGGGACGCAATCCCACGACGCCGACACACCCCGGCCCGATAGCGCCGGCACACTCCGTCCGTGTGGCTGACCAGGGAAATCTCGTCGATTCCGCTCCAGCTGTTCCCGGTCATCCGGAGGCGGCATCTGGTACGACTCTGACACGCGAGTGATCTGCGCGCCACCGATGTACGCCGACGGGGCAACGCGGTCCCTCAAGCCGTCTATCGAACCGGAGGCGGCGCGTTCACCATCTGCTGCGCCGCGGAGACGAAGGCGAGCTTCGCGCGGACGAGGTCGTCCGGCGATTCGTGGCGGCGTAAGCGGTCGACGAGATCCTGCGCCGCGGAGGCGACCTCGGCCGGTCCCTCCAGGACGACCCCGCCCAGGGCGCGCTCCAGCAGGGCGTCGTCGTCCCCGCGGCCCCTGCCGGTCCGCTCGGTCAGGATGCCGGCTTCCGCGGCTTCGAGGAAGCGCACATAGGTCTGGCGTCGGATGTCGAGCACCCGCACGGTCGCCTGCTCCTGAAGCGTCATCCGAACCGTTTCGATCAGCGCGTCGGCTTGGCGCTCGCCGGCCCGGCGTGCCGCCTCAGCCTGCCGGATACCGGCGTTGCGGGTGTACCAGCCGGTGGCGACGCTGCCCGCGATCGCCGATCCGGCGGCAATCAGCGCAATTCCCAACTCACTCATCCCTCCATCCTCCCGATCAGCCGCTGCTCCGCGCACCGCACTTACCGGATATGCGTTGTGGATCACCTTCGGTGGTGGCGTATGACGCGCGGTACGATCGGGTCATGTCGCTCGACGACGCGGATGAACACCCCCCGATCTGCGGAAACGCCGGATCCGAGCAGCCTTACCCCGCTATCATGAATACTTACGGGCGACGGGCGACGGGCGACGGGCGACGGGCGACGGGCGACGGGCGACGGGCGACGAGCGACGAGCGAAAGACTGTCCTTCTCGCGGCTCGGTCTGCGGTAGCCCTGTACCGCCTTCTCGACGCTCTCCCGGTCTTTGCCGGCGACGACCGCATCACCCGACTCTTCACCTTGGTGCCGGGCTCCGACTTCGGAGTTGACGCGCTGTCCGTGATCGACGCCGTCGGCGGCCGGACACTGCCTTGGGACGAAGCCTGCCGGCGCACGTACGACCTGATTCTCACGGCGAGCCCGAAGGGCGAATTGGGCCTGCTTCGCGGCAACCACGTACTGCTTCCGCACGGAGCGGGCTTCAACAAGTCGATTCCGGGCGAGGGTTCCGCCGACTCGGCCTCCGGACTGGATCCGGAGTACCTGCTGCGGGCCCACGACGCCGCACCGCCCGCGCTCCACGCCCTGGCCCACCCCGATCAGGTTGCCCGACTGGCCGCGGTGAGCCCACAGGCCGCCGAGCGGGCCAAGGTCGTCGGCGACCCCACCCTCGAACGCGTCCTCGCCTCGCTGCCCCTCCGCGACCGCTACCGGGCGGCCCTGGGCACCGGCCCCCGCAAGCTGCTCGTCCTGGCCTCGACGTGGGGGCCGGAATGCCTGCTGCGGATGCGGCCCGGACTTCCTGCGGAGCTGGCGGCCCATCTCCCTTACGACGAATACCAATTGGCACTGATCGTGCACCCCAACGAGCGCAGTCTGCTCGGCAGATACGAGTTGGCCGAACGCCTGGCGCCGGCCCTCGACGCGGGCTTGGTGCTGGCAGCCCCGTACGAGGAGTGGGCATCTGTTCTGATCGCCGCCGACGCACTGATCACCGACCACGGCTCGACAGCGTTGTACTACTCCGCCGCCCTGGACCGTCCGGCCGTGAGCGTCCACCGGGATGGCGTCGAGCTGATCCCCGGCAGCCCGATGGACGTACTCCTGCGTCACGTACCGGAGTTGGGTCCCGCCACCGCGGTACGAAGGGCATTGGAGGCGTACCGGCCGGGCACCGGGCACGCTGCCGCCCAGGCGGCGTTCGCCGGCCAGGGCGAAGCGTTGGGCCGGTTGCGGACCGAGGTGTACGCCCTCCTCGGCCTCACCCCGTCGGCCGTCTGCGCCCCGCCCCGGCTGCTGCCCTCCCCCGCGGCCGCCTCGCGTACGCCCGCGGCATTCGACGTGCACGCCGAGATCACCGCGGACGGGGTCCGGATCGACCGTCGCCCCGCCGGGATCGGCCCGCCCGGACACCACCTGGCGGTGGAACACGGCGCCGCGGGCGAACAGCTCGCCCGTTCCGCCGGTCTGCTGTACTGCCGTCCGCTGCCACGGACTTCGGCCCCGCGGGACGTGGCGTGGACCGCGGCCGGGTGGACACGACACGCTCTGTCCGCGTACCCAGGGTGCCGTTCGGCCGTGGCGATACCGGCCTCAGGGCTGTGCGTGCTCAGGGTTCGCGGCGACGAACGTGCTTACGCCGTGCGCGTCGAGCCCCGGTCCGAAGACGGCCGAATCGTCAGCACCGACCCGGCCGCCGCGGTGTCCGCCGTCCATGCTTGGCTGTCCGCCCACCGTGGCATGCCCCATGACCTGGTTCGTCTGACCTGCCACATCGGCGACCGGGCCTTCCGCGTTCTCGTCCGACCGGCCACGGACGACGAAGCGGGGCACGTGCTCTGAAGACTGTCTCTTCGACGAGTTGGTCGGAGCCCTAGGGTCTTTCGTTTGGATCAGGCCGGATCAGGGAGCGGGGTCCGGTGCCGTGCATCGCAAGGCGGAGGAGGGAGGCGACGCGGAGCGTCGGCGACCGACGACAACGCGGCGAGGTGCGGTGCCGGGGCACGCGAGCCCGGCATGATCCAAACGAGAGGCCCTAGAAGACCGCTGAAAATCTTGTCGAGGGGTTGTCCGGCCGTAGGCCGGACGGCCCCTTTTGCTATGCGGTGGCCGGGGCGAGATGCCAGGTGTTGTTGGTGCGGGTGAGTTTGAGGGTGATC
>NZ_JBHVSY010000051.1:0-17268 GCF_042884935.1 Streptomyces sp. NPDC058092 | reverse complement strand
TGGAACGTCGCACTCAGGGCCGGGCTGGCCCTTCCCGACGTGGCCTAGCCACCGACAGGAGAAGCCCCCCGGATTTATCCGGGGGGAGGAGTCACAATCGTCTCAGCTGGATCAAACCGGCGCTTTCGGCTGCGCCGCTGCACCGATACTCGGCTCACCCTCCAGCACGGGCCCCAGGAACACCGTCGTCAGTTACTGCAGCAAGTCGCTCTCGCCGTTGGTGGCGGCTGGCGGAAGCGGCGCGCGGTGGGGCAGGAGTGGGGCACCCCGTGTGGGTGCAATGGTCCCACCCGGAAGGACTTCATGCTGCGCCGTAGAGCCCGTGATGTGCAGTTCGCTCAGGAGCCGGAGAGCGTCGGCCTGGTGACGGTCTCGGACAAGGTTCCGACGTGATCAAGACAGCAGCGGAGTGACCCTCTTGTTTTCGGTTGCCCGTTCGGAAGGGCGTGGTGTGACCAGTGTCAGGCGTGAGACCTTGCAGGACGCATGTTCGGGGGTTTGCTTGATGAACAGAGCGTGGTGGCGGCTCGGCACACAGCTGCTGACGACCGCAACAGCACTGGCTGTAGTGTCAGCGGCGGCTCCTGCGGTGGCAGGTACGGGCGGTCCGGGGGATCTGCGGGTGGAGTCATACGTCCTGCCGGTGGGCGCGGCCAAGCCGTCGCTGGAGGACCTGCAGAGCGGCTCCGGGATGCAGCGCTTGCGGGATCTGATGGCGCAGTCGGAGCCCGGGGCGCGTCTGCCATACGGCCGTGTCAATCCTGTGACATTCCCCGCGAGGCTTGAGGGGCAGGAATCGTGTTGACCATGGTTCTGATGGAGAACACCCGCAGGGCCATTAAGCAAGGCAAGGAGTGTTCAGGATGCGTACGAACTGGAAGTTCGCCGTCGCCGTCGCCGCCACTGCGCTGACAGGTGCTGCTGGTGCGGGAGTCGCACAGGCTTCGCCCGCAACGGCCGGCAGCGTCGCCCCTTCGGCCTGCCGGCCGGCCAACCACACCGCGAAGATCACCGAGGCGCCCGCCGGCGCAGGGCACCGCCACTACCGCGTGACGCTGACCGCGCCGCGCGGGTACGAGCCGTGCAAGCTGGCCGGTTCGCCCACCAACGTGCGGTTCTCGAACCGCGGTTCGGAGTTGGAGGTCACCGCTGGCCACTACGGCAACCAGGCAACCGTGGTGACCTTCGGCCCGGGCCACCCGGTGCACTTCGACATCCAGGTTCCCAGCAGCGGCCGCAGTACCGCCGCGAGGGAGGCATCGTTCACGCTCCAGGCTCCGGACGGGGAGATCCCCGGCACGTCCGTCGCCCAGGGCAAGCTCAAGGTGGCCACGGGTACCCTCATCGGTCCGGTCCAGCGCGGCGCCTGACCTCCTCCCGCACCCCGGTGCGTCCCGCGGCAGTGTCACGGCGGCGCGACACCCCCAGGTCTTTCGTGTTCGGCGTACCGCCGAACGGCAGGCGGTCAGGGAGCCACGGTCGGCAGCGCGACGGGCGGGAGCCGAGCGGGTTCTCCAGGGCCTGATGGCCGACCGGGCCTGGGAGTTCCCGGCCGCCGGCGGAACTGTGCTGGACCGCTGGCCGGACATCGCGGCCGCCGTCGCGCCGCAGCTGCCCGACCAGGTCCGGTGAGCGTGTGGCCGAGACGCTCGACGGCATTCCGGAGGAGCGCCCGGTGACCTTCGATGGTGTCGGCAGTAAGCGGTTCCCCGTCGATGAACAGGGTGAGTACCCAGCCGGACTCGCCGGTGCAGGAGAGGCCAGGACGATGCGCGTGCCCGTGTCGTCGGTGAAGGAGCGGTGCGCGATGCTCTTAATCAGCCGTCCCAGGACCCTCGGTGCGGGGGGCCTCTTCAAGTCGGAGCGTGCTGAGCAGCTGCCGTAGCCGGGTGCCACGAGGCGGAGGCGGTGCAATGGCCGAATGAGAGGGTCGGCCGCTCCTGATCGGCACCGGCCTGGTCGGTTTTCTTGCGCTGGAGCGGTGGTCACTGAGGTCGGTCGCGGCTGCTTTCAGGGGCGCCGTCGCGGCACTGCCGCCCAGAAACGCGAGTTGACGAACGAGGCTAATGGCATTAGCTTTATGGCTACATTGATTAGCCATGGAGGGTTGAGTTGATATGACCAAGTTCCTGACCATTGGCAGCGGACGGCTCGCCTACGACGTGGAGGGCGAGGGCCCGCTGGTCGTGCTCGCCCACGGCATGGGTGACAACAGGGCGGCCTACCGCGATGTGGCCGCCCGGCTTGCGACGGCCGGATTTCGGGTCGCCGGCATGGACCAGCGCGGCCACGGTGAGTCCAGCACCGGCTGGGCGTCCTACACCCGCACTGACGCCGCGGCCGATCTCCTCGCCTTGATCAGGCACCTGGGCGGCCCCGCCGTCGTCGTGGGCCACTCCTTCGCCGGCGGGGCCGCCACCATTGCAGCGGCCAAGGAGCCCGAACTGGTCAGCGCCATCGTCGAAATCAGCCCGTTCACCCGCACACAGAAGATCAGCCTGAGCGCTCTGGTCTCCCGCGCCCGCTACCGCAAGGGCATGAGTCTGCTCATGGGCGCCGGCCTGCTGCGCAGCGTCGGGCTGTGGAAGCGCTACCTCGACCACGCCTACCCGGGCATCAAGCCCGCCGGTTACGCCGACCATGTCGCCGCCCTCGATACCGACCTGCGCAGGCCGGGCCGGATGGCCGTCGTCAGCAAGATGGGGATGTCCGCGCCCACGGACGCCGGTGCATGTCTCGACGCCATCCAGTGCCCCGCTCTGGTCATCGAGGGCACCCTCGACCCCGACTGGGCCGACCCCAGGGCCGAAGGAGAGGGCATCGTGGCCGCTATGCCCGCCGGGCTCGGCCGGCTCGAGATGATCGAGGGCGCTGGTCACTACCCGCACGTCCAGTTCCCAGCCGAAGTCGCCACGGCCATCCTGGCCTTCCTCAAGGTCGGCGCACGTGGCTAGGGCCGCGCTCACCACCGACGCCGTCGTCGATATCGCGCTGCTGATCACCGACGAGAGCGGCCCCGCCGCCCTGACCCTGTCGGCGGTGGCCGGCCGGGCAGGCGTCGCCACCCCGTCCCTCTACAAGCACGTGCGTAATCTGGCCGAGCTGCGCGACCTCATGTCGGCGCGGATCATGAACGAGATCGCGGACCAGGTCGGTGAAGCCGTGCTGGGCCGCTCCGCCGACGAGGCGATCCGCGAGCTCATGATGGCCTGGCGGCACTACGTGCTGCGGCACCCGCACCGCTACTCGGCACTCGTCCAGACACCCGAGCCCCGCACGGTCGAGGCGGGAACGCGATTGATCAACATCATGCTCGCCACCTTCCGTGCGTATGGAATGGCGGACTCCGCAGCGATCCACGCAGCCCGCTGCCTGCGCGCGGCCGTTCACGGCTTCGCAGTTCTGGAGGCCGAGGGCGCGTTTGGGCTCCCGGAGAAGCTGGACGAGAGCTACGACCTGCTGATCCACATGATGATCACAGGCCTGCACACACCTCACTGAACAGGCCGTGATGATGTGAGTACTTGACCTTTCGTCCTCTGCTGGTCGGTCTTTAGCCGGTATTTCGTGCTTGCGTGAGAACGATCTTTGCGTGTCGAATCCGGCGCTGCCGAAGCTGTTCGCACGACGCCTTGTCTACGCGCTTGGCGGCGCCGCTTGCTGCACGACCTCGAATGACCACAGTGTGGACCCGCTCGCCGCCGGCTTGGGGCGCTCGCTGCTCTCCGCGTCACCGCTCTGGTGGGCCGTCTTCATGGGGCCCTCCATCCAGGCCTGGAAGGATTCTTCGTCACGCCACCGCGTGTAGACGAGGTAGTTGTCGGTGCCTTCGACGGGGCGGAGGAGTTCGAACCACTCGAACCCGTCGGAGTTCTCCACGGCATGGGCACGGGAGGCGAAGCGCTTCTCCAGCGTCTCCCGCTGCTCGGCGGGGACGGTCAGTACGTTGATCTTGACTACGCTCATGGCCTCATCCTGCCGCACGGCGGTCGGCAGGATGAGGAGCGGCTCGTGCATGACGCGGTTCTGCGGAGCACCGCCGGGATCGGTACCGGCGCCAGGAGACTGACACCACCCTCGGCTACGCAGCCCAGCCGAGCCCGAGTTCGGCGAGCTGCTGGAGTTTGTTGGCGGTGAGTTTGGCGCGCCTCGACTTCGTGTTCGACAGCCACACTCCGAGCTTGACCTCGGTCCCGTCCGGGAGTGTCTCTACATGAGGCGCTGTGCGACGCGCGGGGCCAGTACCGTCTCGCCGCGGGAGGTGGCGTGGATCGCCTCGACAAGCTGCTCGCGGGTGGCGTCCTTGAGCAGGTAGCCGGTCGTGCCCGCCTCGACGGCCCGCTAGATCTCGGTGTCCGAGTCGTACGTGGTCAGGATCAGAACCCGGGCGCCGATGCCGGAGGTAAGGATCTGCTCGGTGGCGTTCACCCCGTCGACCACCGGCATCCGCAAGTCGAGCAGTGCGACATCGGGCTGCAGGTGCGCGACCAGCCGTACAGCCTCACGTCCGTCGCCCGCCTCGCCGACGATCTCGATGGTCGGCTCGGCGGCTAGCAGCGCGACGAGCCCGGAGCGCATCACCGTGTGGTCATCTGCGATCACGATCCTGAGGGGGTCTGCGGTCATGTCACTCCTCGGCGTCCGCGGGGAGGGCGGCAAGGATCCGCGTGCCCTCGCCGTGGAACTCGTCGAGGCGCTTGCGCACTTGCCCGCCGCACAGGCCTGGCCAGACGCACCCTCACCGAAATCGAGCAGGGCCGCACGGGCTCTGGCTGTGGATCTCCGTGTTCGGGTGAGGCTGGGTCTGGAGACGTTCGCGGAGGTCGATCTCCTCGGGGGTGAGCGGGTCCCCGGGGCGACGGATGCGGACGGGCTTGGGCTGCAGTGGCAGGCCGTCGTCTGCAGCGGCTTCCTCAGCTTCGGCGAACGCCCGGTAGAGCGAGGCGACCGAGGGGTGCTTGCCCGCGTTCTTCCCGGTCTTGATGACCAGCTTCTTCGCGATGTCGGGGACGGGGACGCCCTTGTCCTTGAGCGCGACGGCGAAGGTGAGCATGTCGTCGTCGATGACCTTCGGCCGTCCGCCGTGATTGCCCTTGGCCGCCGCGGTGACCTGGCCTTCGAGGGTCTTCTCCCGGATGTAGTTGCGCTCGATCTGCCCGGCCACGGCCAGCACGGCGAAAAACATGGCGCCCATGCCGTTGGGGTCGTAGATGCCGGTGAGCGGGCCGGTGAGGAGTTCGAGCCGGATGCCGCCGGCCTGGAGCTCGGCGGACAGCGTCATCAGCTCGGCGGCGTTGCGCGCGAGCCGCTTGAGCTCGTGGACGGTGAAGATGACCGGCGTCTCGGGGGCTGCCTCCTTGAACTGGCGGGCCAGGGCGAGCGCCTTCTCCAGCTCGGGCCGGACCTTGATGCGGGTGCTGATCTCCTCCTGGAAGACCTTGTGGCACTCCGCACGG
Organism: Streptomyces sp. NPDC058092; assembly: GCF_042884935.1. NCBI lineage: Bacteria > Bacillati > Actinomycetota > Actinomycetes > Kitasatosporales > Streptomycetaceae > Streptomyces > Streptomyces sp. NPDC058092. The sequence continues at coordinate 11,812 of NZ_JBHVSY010000051.1, read as the reverse complement.
TGGAGGGCTTCGAGCTGGCTCGCCAGCTCTTGGCGGGCGGTCGAGGTTCGGGCGTACCCGATCCTCACCGGCCGCTCGGTGCGGGACGCGGGCACGACGGCGAGCGCGGGGCCCTGCTTCCACACGCGGCCTGGGAGGCGGTCGGCGGGGACGGGGATCTCCAGTTCCTCGCGGAGCGCGGGGACGAGGACGAAGCGCGGGGTGTGGTACTTCACGGCGGTCTTCCCGCCCCGGGTGCGGCAGGCGCTGCCAGCGGGCGCGTCACAGTTCGGGCAGTCGTGACGTTCTACCGCCAACGCCACCTGATCGGGCGTGAGATCCATGGCCGCAGTCTCTCAGAAGTGGCTCGCACAACGTGTGGGTTTCGAGAGGACTTCTGCGAACGGCGACCTGCGGAAACGTGATCACTCGCGGGGCCCTCGCGGAACTCTCACAGATGTTCATTTATGAGAGACCGTCATCAAGGCTGCGACGAGCTACCGGGACCTCGCCTCTGGAGGCACACTCACACGTCGCGGCGCCTCACGACGAGCACGGCGAGTGCGATCGTGATCAGCGGCCAGAGCGTGTACACGATCCAGGAGCCGGGGACCGTGGCGGTGTAGCCCAGGGATCCGGGTTGCGGCCCCCAGTCTTGGACCAGGCGATTCCAGGCGGCCGACACCAGCGCGTGTCTGATGTCTGCCGACCAGCGGTTGCTCTCCGAGAACATGGTGGGCAGCATCAGCAGGGTGAAGACGCTGGTGAGCATGGTCCCGGCGGCATGCCGGAGCAGAACGCCGAGGCCCAGACCGACCAGGGCACAGATTGGAGCCAGCAACGCGGATGCCACCAGCGCCCGGAACACCCCGGGGTGGGTGATCGGAACGCCGGCATGGTGCCCGTCCAGGATGGCCTGGGAGACCAGGAAGGAACCGGTGGAGGCGGCCGTGCCGACCGCGGTCCACAGCGCGGCGTTGACGGCCGCCTTGGCCAGCACGACCGAGCCGCGGGCCGGGACGGCCACGGTGGTGGTGCGGATCAGCCCGCTGCTGTACTCGCTCACGACTGTGAGGGCGCCCATGCTGCTGGCGACGAGCATCAGCGTCCAGTAGCCGGCCGCCGGGTAGGCATCGAAGGGCAGGAAATCAGCGGGGCCGGAGCCCGCGGCCTTGTCCGCCAGCGTGGCCACGGCGGCGGACCCGACGACGAACAGGACGGTGAGTCCGATCGTCCACGGGGTGGAGCGCAGGGACCGCATCTTGATCCACTCGGAGGCGAGCAGGTCGCGGAAGCGGGCGGGCGGCCCGGTGACGTGGGTGGCCGGGGAGACGGAGGCGAGTGTGGTCATCGGGGCTCTCCTGCCAGGTACTCGGTGCTGTCGGCGGTGAGTTCCATGAAGGCCGCCTCCAGCGAGGCGGTGCGGGTGGTCAGCTCGTCCAGCCGGATGCGGTTCTCGAAGGCGAGGGCTCCGATCCGGTCCGCCGGGAGCCCGGTCACGGCGAGCTTCTCGGCGCCGGCCGAGCCCTCCGGCTCGACCGAGGCGCCCGCTGCGGTCAGCAAGGCTGCCAGCTTGGCGGCCTGCGGTGTCCCCACCACGACGCTGCGACGCGTGCCGCGGGCCGCGAAGTCCCGTACCGACTCGGCGGCGATGAGGCGGCCTCGGCCGATGACGACCAGCTGGTCGGCGGTGTTCTCCATCTCCGACATCAGGTGGCTGGAGAGGAAGACCGTGCGCCCCTCGGCGGCCAGGCGCCGGAAGAGCACGCGTACCCAGAGCACACCCTCCGGGTCCATGCCGTTGATCGGCTCGTCGAACATGAGCACGGGCGGGTCGCCGAGCAGGGCGGTGGCGATGCCCAGGCGCTGCTTCATGCCGAGGGAGAATCCGCCGATGCGGCGTTTCGCCACCTCGGCCAGCCCCACTTCCTGAAGCACCTCGTCCACCCGGCGCCGCGGGATGCCGTTGCTGCGGGCCAGAGCGGACAGGTGGGCCTCGGCGCTGCGTCCGCCGTGGATCTGTCCGGCGTCGAGGAGAGCGCCTACGTGCCGCAGCCCGCGCGGGTGGCGGTGGAAGGGGACGCCGCTGACGGTGGCGGCGCCGGTGGTGGGCGCGTCCAGGCCGAGGATCATCCGCAGGTGGTGGTCTTGCCGGCTCCGTTGGGGCCGAGGAATCCGGTGACCTGGCCCGGCCGGACGGTGAAGGACAGATGGTCGACGGCCGTCTTGCTGCCGTAGTGCTTGGTGAGTTCGCTGACTTCGATCACGGCACCCACACTGCCGAGAGGACCCCCGCCCGGACATGGGGCCGTGGGCGGCAATCGTGCGGCCGGGTTGGCCCGTGGGCGTACGTCCCCGGGCTGATGCCGCGCCGGCGGTGGCCGGTTAGTCTCGCGGCGTGAACCCTATGACGACCACTTTGTTGCCTGCGCGCGTCGCGCATCACTGTGTTGTTCCCGGGAGGGAATGCCGCCGATGACCAGAACCAAGGCCGTGGCCTGGGCGGGGGGTGTCTCTTACCTCCTCGTGGTGGGTCTGCTGGTGGGGGGCGCACCGCGGGCGTCGGGCACGGTCCACGGTGTCGGGGCACTGCTGGCTGTGAGCCTGCTCGCCGACGTGGTGCGACGGATGCCGCTGTTGGCTCTGGCCATGGCACTCTTCGGATCCACTGCTGTGGTGGTGGGCCCTCCGAGTTCCGGCCATGAGAGCCTGGCTGCGTCGTACCAGGGCCAGTTCCTGTCGTATCTGGCGGTGGCGTGCTGGGTTTCATCGTCGCCACCTGCGTACGGCGCGCTTCGATTGTCGCCGTGGCCGTGTCTGTCGCCGTGCAGTTCCTGGTGATCGGCGCCTTCGCGCGCGGGGACGGCCTGGCCGTCAACGAGGTGATCGCCCTCCTGGCGTTGGCCGCATCCTGCATGGCCGGTCTGCTGAGCCGCGAGCGCCGCGAGCACGCGGTGGCGCTGCGTGCACAGGAGGTGGCCGAGGCCGTGACCGCCGAACGGCTGCGGATCGCACGGGAGCTGCACGACATGGTCGCGCACAGCATCGGCATCATCGCCATTCAGGCCGGTGTGGGCAGCCGGGTCATCCAGACTCAGCCGGCGGAGGCGCGCGAGGCCCTTCGCGCCATCGAGGCCACCAGCAGAGACACCCTGTCGGGCCTTCGGCGCACGCTGGTGTCACTCCGTCAGGCTGACCGGGGCGCGGCCACCTCGGAGCAGTCACCGCGCGCACCCTCGCCGGGACTGGCGGACGTCGAACGGCTGGCGGCAGCAACCGCGGGCGCGGGGGTACGCGTCGACGTGTGCTGCAGCGGGGAGCAGCGTCCTGTGCCGGCCGACATCGACCTGTCCGCCTACCGCATCGTGCAGGAGGCGCTGACCAACGTGGTCCGGCACGCGGCCACCGGGCGTTGCCGGGTGGCCATCGACTATGGAGACGAGGAGCTGTCCGTGGAGGTCGTCGACGATGGGCGCGGCGCCACCGGGAACGGCTCGGCCCAGGGCTTCGGCATCATCGGGATGCGGGAGCGGGTCGGTCTGCTGGGCGGCCGGCTCAGCGCCGGGCCGCGCCCTGAGGGCGGCTTTCGGGTGGCGGCCCGGCTGCCGCTGCCCGCACCCATCAGAGTTCCGGTGGAGGCCTGATGACCGTCCGGGTGGTGCTCGCCGACGACCAGCCGTTGGTTCGGTCCGGTCTGCGCGTACTCATGGCCGATCACAGCGACCTGGAGGTCGTCGGTGAAGCCGCCACCGGCGCCGAGGCCGTCCAACTGGTGAGCGACACCAGCCCTGACGTCGTGGTCATGGACATCCGGATGCCCGGCATGGACGGGATCGAGGCCACCCGCCTGATCACGGCCGGTCCGGCAACCACTCGCGTTCTCGTCCTGACCACCTTCGACGAGGACGACCACATCTACGGCGCCCTCCGGGCCGGCGCGAGCGGTTTCCTGGTCAAGGACATGGCGCTGGACGACATCCTCGCGGCGATCCGCGTGGTCGCCGCCGGCGACGCACTGATCGCGCCGGGTGTGACGCGCCGTCTGATCGCCGACTTCATCGGGCGCCCCGCACCAGCCCCGGAGCGCTCCCCGCAGCCGGTCAAGGGCATCACCGAGCGGGAACGGGAAGTGCTGACCCTGGTCGGACGCGGCCGGTCGAACACCGAGATCGCCGAGGACCTCTTCATCACGGTGGCCACCGCCAAGTCGCACGTGTCACGCCTGCTCACCAAACTGGGCGCCCGGGACCGGGTCCAGCTCGTCATCACCGCCTATGAGATGGGGCTCGTCACCCTGCCTCGCTGATGGTGTCCCCGGCCCCCGCGGTGAAGCCGGAAATACCCTGTCGCTCACGTCTCGGGTAGGAGCCGTCGAAGGAGCAGCCGCTAACACGCCACCCTGCGGCTGTAAACAGGACTGGCCGGTCCCAGGCCGGCTCAGTCCTCTCCGTCGTCGTCATCGTCGAGGTTGACGGCGTCCGGGTCGCGCAGGGGCCGCAGCCCGTCAACCGGCTGGGAGGCGGTGAAGCTGTAACGGCCGAGCACGTTGAGGTTGCGGTGCTTGAGCGGGGAGAGCCGGGCGCTGTCCTCGTCCCGGATATCGTGGCCCTCGGCGCGGAGCTGGGCGACGGCGGCGTCGATGTACCGGGTGGTCCAGAGCACGACGGCGTTGAGGACCAGGCCGAGCGAGCCGAGCTGGTCCTGCATGCCGTCCCGGTACGCCTGGTGGATGGTGCCGCGCTTGCCGTGGCACACGTCGCGGGCCAGCTCGTGGCGGGACTCCTGCACGGTGAGCTGCCTGTTCATCTGCCGCCGGTAGGTGTCATCGACCGGATCCACGACACGGAGCAGGTGCTCGGTCTTGGCGATCCGCCCGTACTCGGCGAACGCCTGTCCCAGCGGGGTGGGGTGGCCTTCGCGGCCGAACATCCGCAGCAGGTCGTAGGCGCGTACCTGGTTGGTGACCAGGGAACCGGCGACCCGCAGCATGTCCGGCCAGTGCGTGATCACCTTGTTCAGGTTGACCCGGCGAGAAGTCGTACACCTGTCTCGACTGGTTGAGCCATCCGCAGGACAATCCGGCACGCTCCGCGCAGCCACAGCGCGGCGCCTGTCACCTTCGCGGCCATGTCCTCCACTGCCTCATCCGGCCGCCGATGGGACGGAACCCCCCCAACCGTGCCCACCATCGTCAGCGGGCCCTGCGCGTTGCTTCCGACAGCCCCACCCGCCTCGTGCGCCGCGCCCAGCCCAGCCGCTGCCGCGGCAACCGCATCGACTGGTACACCCGCCCCGTCAGCCTCCACCCGCAAGAACTCGACGCCACCGCCGTGCCGGCCGCCAGCCGCTGGCACGTCAGCTCCGGCATCGCCCACCCCGCCGACGACGGCACCCCCTGGTGCCGCAGCCGGCACCCTCACCCCACCCGCACCGGACACAGCCTCACCCACAACCGGACCGGAGCCCTGCCGCCCGGCCGGCGGGGCTCCCGATTCGCCGTACCAGACGAGGCCCGGTGGCATCCGAATGGTGTCGGGCGGGCGGGCCGGGGGACGAGGGGCCTCGGAGTGCCGGGGTGTGGACGAGCTTCCCTTGCCCCCCTCAAGCGTCAACTCAGCGTGGCGATACCGCTGTCGGCTTCGGAAGCGTGCAGCCCGTGGCTGACAGGTTGAGCTTGTTGCCCGTCGTGAAGCAGGCGGGGATGCCGTAGGTCTCCTGGGCGTATCCGATCCCCTTGCGGATGGTGACGGCCCCCTGCTCGTTTACCTCGCAGGGGTTGTCGAGGGTGCAGCTTTCACCGCTCTCGTTGGTGGTGTTGTTGATCGCCGTGACCTGCCCGGTCGTCGTGTCGATGACCGGGGAGCCCGAGGTGCCCCCGATGACCTGGCACTCAGGGGTGTAGCGGACGGCGTCCTTCCATGTCCACTGGCCCTCCTTCAGGCGGTACGCGAACCCGTCGACGGAGCAGGAGTAGACCCGCTTCCAGTAGCCGGAGACCACGTCGATCGCGTGCCCCTGCACCGGGTGGGTCGCGGACAGCGTCAGCGGCGCGATTCCCGTGGACTGCTGTATCTGGGCGTAGGTCCTGGTCAGTTGGTAGAGCGTGACGTCCGTGTCGGTCATCGTCGCGTAGACGACTTTGTTCGCCTTGAGTGTTCCGGCGGTGCCGGCCGAGGCGTTGAGCAGCGTGAAGCTGCGGGTGGAGGCCTGGTTGGTGATGACCTGACCCGCGCTCGGGAAGCCCGTTTCGAGGCAGTGGCCGTTCGTCATGACCAGCCCCGGGTCCGTCGCCTGCGAGTTCGGCATGCGGACCAGGGAGCCTGAGCAGTTGCTGAGCGCCACGGTGCCGGCGAAGGAGGCGGCTGTCACCGAGGCGGGCGTACTCACGGGGGATGAGATGACCTTGCCGCTGTCAGGGTGCATGGCGGCTGTCGCGGCAGCGGGGGTCGCCCCGCTCGCGCGGTCGGGTGCTGCGGCTGCCGTGCCCGTGGTGCCTACCAAGGCGGCGACACCGAGGGCCACGGCGGTGAGGGTGGCGAGGAGAGGCTTGCGCATGGTGATGGTCGGTCCTCTCGGTTCGGCCCGGGAGCCCGGTGGCCCCCGGACGACGAAGGGTGACCGCATTGTCGGCGTACAGCCAAATCCCCCGCTACCCCACCACTCCGTCCTGGCTCATTCCGCCCCCTTGACGGCCACCGCACCGGGACTGTCTTCCTTGGCCATGGGCACACAAAGGCCGACCGCCCCGGCGCCTGGAGCTCGTCACACGGTCATGTCGAGGTGCGAGGGTGAGGTGTGACCGGTGTGACGATTCCGCCGTTCGTGGGGTGTGGGGAACCGGCCGTGGATCGTGGATGACGAGTTGTGGGAGCTGATCGAGCCTCTGCTGCGGCTCTGGCCCGAGAGGCGTCCGGCCCGAAGCCGGAGCTCGATCGGCTGTGTCCACAGGGCATCCTGTACGTGCTCTCCAACGACATCAGCTGGCAACTGCTGCCGCTGGAGCAGGGGTTCCGCTCCGGGCAGACCTGCCGACGCGGACTGGGCCGGTGGCATGAGGCCGGCGTCATCGCCCAGCCGCACCGCCTCCTGCTCGCCGAGCTTCACGCCGTCGGCGAACTGGACTGGTCGCGGGCCTCGGCGCCGGCCAGATCGCGGCCGTGCAGTGCACGGCCTGACAGTGCACGCCGAACTCGACACCGACCAGTACCCCACAGGTATCCAGGTCAGCGACGACGAGATCGCCGCCCTGCCGATCACACGGCACCGATTCCACGGCGATTGGAACTACACCCTCCACCCCCAGCTGCCGCAGGACGCGACGTCGATCAACGACACGGCGGACCAGGCGCAGGCGAACAAGCCGCATCGCCTGACACCGCGTTCGCTGCAGGACCCTGAACTGACCGGTATGACCCGCCAACAACTCAGCGAACCCCACCCGGGACAAGAGCAAGAAAGCATGTTGGTGATCTGCACGCCCATACTGATCATTTCAGAATGAGGTTCGGAGTCGTCTCAAGTGGGACGTGCACGTCGGCTCCACCGTCTGCCGGGCCCGTCAGCGCGCTGCCGGAGCGGCGGGGGTTCGGGCTGTTGCCTGCTCGACCGTACGCCACGGCCTTACCCCGGGTTATCACCTTTTTGATGTGTTTTCCCTGGCTGCGGCCGGTATAGCCTCGTTCCGTTTGTAGCGTGTAGACAGCATCGTTCGAGCTGCCCGATGGGGTCTCATGGCTGCCTGGCGGGTCGTATCCGGTTGTCGGCTCGACGAAGCACCGTTCCGTCATGACACAACATCGACGACAGGGTCGGCCCGTGCGCCGGCCTTCGCGTGAAGGAGAATCTGTGATCTCGAAAAGCAAGAGGGCCGCGCGTTCCGTGGCCGTGGCGCTCGCCACAGCTGCCGCGCTCACCGTCAGCATGCCGAGCGGCAACGCCTTCGCCATCGACCACGTCCAATGTGTCGGCGGGGAGAACTTCTTGAAGATCTGGTCGCACTTCGAGGGCCGTGAGAGCGTCGACTGCTACGCGAATGGCGGGAAGACCGACTTCGGCGGGTGGTGGGTCGACCGGATCTCCACGGGCAACAACGACCTGATCTACTATGACGCCAACGGTGACTCGGTGAAGATCGAGCGCTGGCACGACATCACCTTCCCGAACCACCCACCGAAGGTCGTCGCCATCCAGATCGTGTGACGAGTTGACATCCGGTTGCGGGGAATGACTGTCCGGTCACGCTCTTCCGGGCGTGGCCGGGACACGATGGCTTAACTGATCGTTCCAGAATGAGTTGAGCTGCGGGTCCTGCGCTTGAGGACCTTGGTCGACAGGGTGTCCCGCGTGCGTGCTGATCTCGTTCCGGACGACCTGTGGGAGCGCGCAGCTCCGCTGCTGCCACCTGCTCCCGAGCGGCGCCACCGCCACCCCGGGCGACTACGTGTTCCGGACCGGGCGGCGCTCGCGGGCGTGCTGTACGTGCTGCGGACGGGCGTCGCCTGGCGCGACGTTCCGGCCGAGGCGGTGGGCTGCTCGGGGGTGACGGCGTGGCGTAGGCTGCGGGACTGGACCGAGGCCGAGGTCTGGCCCCGTCTGCACGCCGCTCTGTTGACCGAGCTGCGCCGGGCGGACCTTCTGGAGCTGGATGATTTCGCCGTGGACGGGTCACACGTCCGGGCTCTCAAAGGGGGATCATGTCGGCCCCTCACCGGTCGACCGTGCCCGTCCCCGGCTCCAAGCACCATGTGATCGTCGACCGTTTGAGAATTCCGCTCGCCGTCATGCTCACCGGCGGCAACTGCCACGACGTCACCCAGCTCCTGCCGCTGCTTGATGCGGTCCCGCCGATCCGGGGGCTGCGGGGACGCCCGCGCCGCAAGCCCCGGCGACTGTACGCCGACCGCGGCTACGACTTCGACAAGTACCGCCGCCTCCTGTGGAAGCGCGGCATCAAGCCGGTGATCGCCCGACGCGGCGTCGCCCACGGTTCCGGGCTGGGCAAGGTGCGCTGGGTGGTCGAACGCGCCTTCGCCTGGCTCCACCAGTTCAAACGACTCCGCATCCGCTACGAGATACGCGCAGGCCTCCACCTCGCCCTGCTCCAACTCGCCTGCAGCATCATCTGCTTGAGACGACTCCGAACGTCATTCTGAAACGATCAGTAAGTCACACCTCCGGTGAGCCGAAGGAAATGGCGGCGTCAGAGACGTACCGGGAGGGGGCGGAGCGTCGGCGTGGGGTGCGCGGCGCGGGCGAGGCGCTCTTACAGGTCGGGGAAGTTTTCAGCGGCGCACGCCATGTGGTCGCGCAGCTGCGCGGCGAGCTTGTCCGCCTTCGCCTGGTCGACCTTCGCGGCCTTCTTGTATGCGATGGCCATGCCCCGGGTCTTCCTCGCGAAGACTCGGGCCGCGTCCACGTACTCCGGAGCGCCTGGAGCGGACTCAGAGGCGGCCTCCTTCTCAGCCTGCTCCTTGGCCAGAGAGCGCCGGTTCCTCCTCCGCCTTGCGTGGAAGCTGCTGCACGATGCCGTTGATGGTCTTCTGGCCGACCTGGGCTTGGTGACCGTCCAGCTCACCGGCGATGGCGCAGAGCAGCGCGCCGTCGTCCGGGGAGCGAGCCTTCACCACCGAACTCGTTGTGAGCGAGCCCCACGCGATTCGGTCATTGCCTGCGACAACCTAAGGCCCTCCGAGCAGTGCGGCTCCTGATCAACTTGAAAAACCGACTCGAAGGTATTTACTATCGGGGGCATGGGAAGGCCAGTGGACCAACTGACACCGAAGGGCGCGGCGACGCGCCGGGACATTCTGCGCGCCGCCGCCCGTGTCTTCGACGCCAAGGGGTATGCCCTGGCCCGGATGGACGACGTGGTGAGCGAGACCGGCCTTACCAAGGGCGCCGTGTACTTCCACTTCAAGAGCAAGGCCGCCCTGGCTCATGCGGTCGTCGACGATCAGAAGCAGGGGATGCTTGCGCATGTGCGCAGGCAGCTCGAGGGGCTCGGAGGGCCGGCCGCACAGGTACGCGGACTCGTCCCCGTCCTCGTGGACCTCGTCATCGCCGAACCCGCGGGATGGTCCGTCGTGCGGCTCGACCGCGAGCTCGCCACCGAGTCGCCGCAGGACCATGCCGAGGCGTCCGTTCTCGCGGAGTGGGTCGGCCTGGTCGAAGAACTCCTCCTCGCAGGCGCCCACGCTGGCGACCTGCGTCTTTCGGCCGACGCCCACACGCTGGCGACCGTATTCGTGGGCGCGTTCGACGGATTGAAGGGCGTCCTCGAGGCCACGGGACGCGCCACCCCCGAGGAGCTGCACCGTGCAGCGGCCGTTCTCACCGAAGTCATTGAGGCGACCATCGAAGCTCACTGAACGCCGGGCAGGCCGGACGCCACGCACGTCGGCCACCTCGGCCTCCTCATCACGAAGAAAAAAACCTTTGAGTCGGTATGGAGACAGATATGAACTACTCGGACACCCTCACCTCCCAGCTGGCTGTCGTCACCGGCGCTTCGTCAGGGATCGGCGCCGAGTTCGCTCAGCAACTGGCCGCCCGCGGTGTGAACCTGGTCCTCGTCGCCCGTTCGAAAGACAAGCTGGAGGAGCTCGCCTCGACCCTGCGGACCAGGCACCGCGTGACCGTCACGCCGATCGCCCTCGACCTCTCCCGGCCCGACTCCTCCGAGACTCTCGCGCGCACGCTCGACGAGCAGGACGTCGCCGTGGACATCCTCGTCAACAACGCCGGCTTCGCCTCCCACGGCGACCTCGCTGAGGCCGACCACGACTACATGGCCTCCCAGGTTCAGCTGAACGTCGGCACGCTCGTCGGCAACACCACCCGGCTCCTGCCCGGCATGGTCGAGCGCGGGCGCGGCACCATCATCAACGTCGCCAGCACAGCCGGATTCCAGGCGGTGCCACACATGGCGGTGTACTCCGCGACGAAGGCATTCGTCCTGTCCTTCACGCGTTCCCTCTGGGGCGAGACCCGCGGCACCGGTGTGGCCGTCCTCGGGATCTGCCCGGGCGCCACCGACACCCCGTTCTTCGACGTGGCCGGTGACAACGCGTCGGTCGGCAACCGGCGCACACCGCAGCAGGTCGTCGCCACAGCACTCGCGGCGCTCGGCGGCCGCAAGGCGACCGTCGTCGACGGCGTCGGCAATGCCCTGGTCTCACGCGTCGTCAGCCGCCTGGCACCGGAGCGCCCCCTGATCCGCATCGCCGAACGGAGCGTACGCCCGGGTGCGTGAGCCCCGAAGAGCCCACGGACATCTCGGCGTTGCGGGCGGCCGCGTGGTCGATCTCCACGAGGCGGTGGTGACCGCCGGCGGTAGCGGCAGCACCGAACGTCCGCACTCATTCGGCCAGAGCGTCGGTACACCTGAATCTGGCACCGCATCGAGCTCAGTGCTGAGTGCCGATCACGGAGAGGAACCGGCCTTCTGCCGTCTGGAGTCGCTTGAGGGAGCTTTCGGGCGCGGCACAGCAGCGGGGCCCCTCGGGGATTGACTATGGATGCTGCACACCCCGGGAGTCGGCCAAGGGTGCGGTGAAGGGGCCCGTGAAGGCACAGCAGGCGCTCTCCGGCAGGGCCTGGCGGCTCTCGCCCAGTGGGTGGAGCGCGAAGGTGCGGACAGGCCGGTGCCGCGCGAGCACAGTGAGCAGATCACGGTCGACGGCGAGACGGGGCCCCGGGAACAGCAGGGGGCCCTGGAGTTCCTCCCCTCTCCGAGGCGTGTTCGGCGACAGTGTCGGCGCAGGGGGCGCTCGGCCCTACTCGATCGCCTGGAGCAGGGTGCGCAGGGCGTGGTCGAGGGTTTCGCGTTCGTCGG
>NZ_JBHVSY010000050.1:0-19892 GCF_042884935.1 Streptomyces sp. NPDC058092 | reverse complement strand
GTGCGCGACAGCTCGGCTGCCTGCGCATCAGTCGGATAGAAGCGGTACTTGAACGCCCGCTTCACACGGTTTGTGGTCACGCTCACAAACTAGTGGTGCTGCGAGTTAAGATCAAATCTGCGGGTCACAGCACGGCCCTTCGCCCTGGGGGCGGAACTCCGCTCCTTGCCCTGCTCCACAGGAGTCCGTTTCCTCTCCGCCCTGAAGGGCGGAGTATCCACGGAGGAATCCGATGACCGAGGTTCTCAATGCTTGTGGATAACGCTGACCGATGAGAATAGGGCGGGATCATTCCAACACCAGACGAGCTTGAGGGCCGAAGCTGCTACGTGCTCGAGACCGTCTGATCCGCAGCGGGCGGGCGGACGTGGTCGTCGCAGGTGGGGTGGAGGCATGCCTGCACCCCTTCACCATCGCGGTATTCGTCCAGATGAAGGCCCTGTCGACGCAGTCCGTGGACCCAGAGACCGTGTCCCGCCCGTTCGACGTCAAGCGGTCCGGGTTCGTTATGGGCGAGGGCGCGGGGATGATGGTGCTCGAACGCGCCGAGTTCGCCCGGGCCCGTGGAGCACGTGCCTACGGCACGCTGGCCGGCAGTGCCGTGAGTTCGAGCGCGAACCACATCACGGCCTCCGACGCGGAAGGCCAGGCCTTCGCCATGGAACTGGCGCTGCGCGACGCCGGCCTGGCCCCGGCTGACATTGGGGTCGTGCACGCCCACGCCACCTCGACGGAGTCCGGTGACCTGGCGGAGGCCGAGGCGATCGGCCGGGTGATCGGCAGCCACGCTGCGGTGACGGCGACGAAGTCGATGACAGGTCACATGATGGGCGCGTCCGGAACGGTTGGCGCTATGGCCGCTCTGTTCGCGCTCAAGGACGGCACAGTGCCGGCCACGCGCAACCTCGACGAACTCGACCCGCGCGTGGAACTGGATGTGGTGCGCGGTGAGCGGCGCACCGGTCAGTGGTCTGCTGGGCTGGCCAACTCGTTCGGGTTCGGCGGACACAACGTCAGTCTCGTCTTCACCAAGTGACGACGAGACCTTGACCGCCATGCTGGGCGGCATGGGCCCCTCAGGCCCGGTTGCCGCCCACTCGTGATGTCGTGTCGTTGCTCAGACCGGCCTGACCATCAGGCCGGTCACGACATCACGAGTTCAACCTCAGTGACGCGCCGGAAATCTCCAGATCCTGGCCCTGCTCAGCGACCTCCCGGGCCCTTGTCAGATCCGGCTCCTCCGCCACAGCCCGGTTCTCATCCCCAGCGTCACTCGTCGAGGACGACAAGCCCGGGCTCGCTGAGGTGCTGCGCGTGGATCGGTTCCATGCCCGTACGGCCGTACACCGCCCTCGTCGACGCCTCCACGCACCTCCGCGGTCCCGAGCTGGATGTTCCGAGAAGGGATATCCTCGGGCCGGGGGCCGGACGAGAGTCCCGGCCCGATTACGGCGGGCCGGGATTCTGTGTTGTGCGCCTGGCCGCAGGGCCCCGGCCCGATTACGGCGGGCCGGAGTTCTCCAGCATGCGCATCAGGCGGTTGCTGGTTTTAGTAATCGCCGAAGTCGCCGAAGTCGCCGCCCTCGCCGCCCTCGCCCCTCTCGTTGTGGTGGCGCTTGATGACGCGGAAGCTGGCGATGACTCCGTTCTTGACCTTCACGCCGCCATTCATCTCCTCGTGGTGCTTCTTCTCGTGGTGCTTCTTCTCGTGGTGCTCGTCCTTCTCGCAGTTCTCGTCCTCGTCCCTGCCCTCGCTCTTGCCCGGGCAGACGCCGTTGGCGGAGCTGTGCGGGCCGACGGTGGCGATGGGGGCGCCGTTGTCGCACACGGCTCCGCGGAAGACCTCGACCTCGTTGCGACTGTCGTTGCGGATGTTGAAGCTCTTGGCGCCCAGGCCGCTGACGACGGTGATGCAGCCGTCGGGGCGGCCGGAGAATTCGCGCTCGTTGATGTGGATCCTGCCCTCCTTGTGATGGCGCTTGCCCTCGCGCTCATTGCCCTCGCGCTCGTTGCCCCGGCGCTCGTTGCCTTCGTTGCCCTTGCCCGTGTTGCCACCCTCCCCGCCCATGGGGGCCTGGGCGAGGACGGCGGCCGGGGCCACCTGGGCCTGGGTCTGGGGGGCGGGGACGGCGGAGGCGTAGGTGATGCCGGTCGCGGTCAGTGCCGCGGCGGCCGCGACGGCCGTGGCGATCGCGTGGGAACGGGTCATGATCATGTCGCTTGTTCTCCTTCTCGGACTCAGAGACAGTCCCGCTGTGACAGCCGGTGCGTGATTGAACGTACTAACACCCCATATTCCTGTCATATCGAGCAAATCGGGAGCCCCGGCTTTGTAGGGCTGATCGGGTATGCGGAGCCCCTTTACGTCGCTCCGAAGAGAAGCTGACTAACCGTCAAAAATGCACTGAAACAGGGAGATTGAAAGACCATTAGCCCTTGCAGGTGATCTTCTGACGTCTACTCACCCCCTGTGGCGGTGGGGCGCCGGGAAATATCGGCAAGTCGCTGCTTGACATGTGGCCTGTCGTAGGTTCCAAGGAGGCCACGTGAACGGTGACTGTCCGACGAACGTGACCGCGCACAGCAGGGTTCGTCCAGGCCGGACGGTGACCAATGCCGGCGGGCACGGCCTACCCGCCGCGGCCTGGGCCGACCGTCCCGAGGACCCGAGCGGGCAAGCGCCAGGACCTGTCCGGGCACGATGACCATCCGCGTGGACCGACCCGCCTCCTGCTGGGCGCCGCCCACACGATCGGAACGCCCGGGACAGCCCGCTCGGGACGGTGCGCGCACAGCGGCGGGACCGGCGACGCCCGCCGCCGAGGGGCGCTGAGCGCCTGGTCCTTGCTGCCGTCGCCCCGTACCGCGACGTCCTCGCCCGCCAGGTCACCCGCGAAGAAGCGCAACGCCGCGCCCTGACCGCCTTCCTGGACGACCGGGACGCGGTTCGCCAACGGTTCGCCGATCGCGACGCAAATAGCCGCGAAGCGAAGTGCTGCGCGTGATGTGCGTTCGTCGGCACTTCTTTCCACGCGATAGCCGTGGGAGAGGTTGAGGGTGTCTGGCGGGCGGCGGGTCAGTGATTGGGTCAGCAGGCGCCGGCCTCATCTCGGCCTGGCCATGGCCCCGGGCATCCGGCCCGATCTTCGTCCTGTCCGGCGCGCGGGCAGGGCTGCTGTCCGGCCAGGGTCGTGCAACGGTAGTGCTTACGAGTCGTGCAACGGGTTGCGCAACGAGGCGCCCGACAGGTTGCCGGGGCCTGGAGCGGGCGGCGGTGTTTGGGCAGGTCATATCCCCTGGGTCGGCACCGCCCCGGCGGCGACACCTCCTCTCTGCAGGAGAGAGGTCCTTCCTCATTCGCCCCCCTCTCGGGCAGAGGCGTGATCGTGCCGCTGCGCCGATCGGTGATCGCCGGTTCAGACCGATGCCGCCTCCGGTGCCGGACGAAGGAAGGCGAGCAGTGAGCGCCGGCCTTTGCCGAGGCTGCGCAGCTGCTTCCAGTCGACCTCGGTGCGCGTGGTGGGCAGAGCGTCGACGTCGGCGACGCGGTAGGGCGCGACGTCGACGGCCCCGGGCCCGAGACGTCCCGAAACGGACCTCGATCGACTGGGCGGGCTTGATCCACCTCGGCCGCACAGATGCCCTACCGCCTGGAAGAAGCCAAGCTGACGCGGCTGACGGCCCAGCGGATCCGCCGGCTCGCCGAGATCGACCCGGACCGGCCCCTCCCCTTGGACCAGGACGAAGGCTGGGCGTACCCATCTCTTCGACTGGCACGTGCTGGAGCCGTACTTCCGAAATCGGAAGTCACGGCGGGGCCAGCGGACGGACAGAATGAGGCCGCCGCAGGAAGGCTGAGAGAAGAACCGTGCTCGTCGGCTGGCTGGGGGTGCGCTATCGATGGAGCATAGGGGGTATATGGGTGTGCGACGTTCGTGGGATGACCTCCTGGAGCCACCGTCAGGCCGTGGTCTGGTGGCGGTCCCGTTCGTGCTGATTGTGACGATCACCGCGCTGGATATCTACACCGGGCGCGATGTCCAGCTGGGCCCACTGCTGGTCATCGCGCCCGCTCTGACCGCCTCCCTCGCCGGGCCACGGCTCACTGCTCTCGCCGGGGTCCTGGCAGTGGCGGCCCAGGTGTTCATCGCTGTCTTCCTCGGCGAACTGACCACGACCAACCGCATGGCGCAGATCACCGCGCTGACCGTGCTTTCCGCCTTGGTGTTTTTCATGCGGTTTGTGCGGGAGCGGCGCGACCGGGCGCTGAGCCGGGCACGCTCTGTGGCGGCGACGGCTCAGCGTGTTCTGCTTCGGCCTCCACCACGCCGGATCGGGCCGTTGCAGGTGGCATGGCTGTATATGTCCGCGGAGGACGAGGCCGAGATCGGGGGTGATCTGTTTGCGTTCGCCCGCGCCGCGCATGCCGCGACCCGGGTGGTCATCGGCGATGTCCGGGGCCACGGGCTGGCCGCCATCGGTGAGGCCTCGCTGGTGCTGGGGGCATTCCGTGAGGGCGCTCACCGGCATGCCACCCTCCCCGGGCTGGTAGCTGCCCTCGAAGACAGCGTCTCCCGGAACCTGGAGGACGTGACGGACACCGAGCATGACGCCGGCGAGCACTTCATCACGTGCCTCGTCCTGGAGATCTCCGACGTCCTGTCGGCCGCTGAGATGATCAACTGCGGACATTGCCCGCCTCTGCTGGTGCGCGATCAGCGGGTCACGGTCCTGCACGCCCGACAGCCTCTGCCTCCGCTGGGCGTGTGCGAACGACCGATCGAGGACGACCGCATCGACCCGTTCACCTTCAAAGGCGGTGACATGCTCGTCCTCTACACCGACGGTGTCATCGAAGCCCGCTCGCCGTCCCGAGCGTTCTACCCGCTCGCCGAACGAGTCGCCTCCTTCCCCACCAGCAGCCCCGATGCTCTGCTGCGCCACATCCACCGCGATCTGCTCGCCCACATCGGCGGCCCCCCCGCCGACGACGCCGCCCTCCTGGTCATCGAACGCACCCCGTCCCACCGGCCGCACCTCACACCCCATCCCATTGGTCACCACCGGCACCACCTCAGTGGATCGCCCCCGCCCCCAGGCCGCTGAACCCAAGAACCGGGCGACCCTGGCGGGTGGTGTCAGGTCCAGCACGCCTGGAACGCCACATACGACGCGCTTGCCGCGCCCCGTTCGGGGAGCCGTCCGGGCCGCATGACGGACCGGGCGCCCTCGGGCGACCAGCAACGCCACGTTGCGACGTGGGTTGCACCTGGGGTTGCGCCATCTGTTGCGACTGAGGGGTTGCGCCTACTGTTGCGCGACCTGGAGAACCGCCCTCGTATTCGTGCAGGTCACCGCATGGTGCCAGCGGGCGGGGTGGCGCCAACGGCCGGAGGCGTCGCGGGCGACGTCGACGCCGGCTTCCACCACCAGCTCCGGTTCCGCCAGCGTGACGTTCAGCGTCCCTCGGCTGCCGCACCTGGCGGAGAACGACCAACCCGTCCAGGAAAGCCGCGCCGGGCCGGAGCGAGCAGTGCGCCGGCCGTACAGGCCAGGGTGGTGGTGTGGCCGGTGCACTGGAAGCGCCTGTCGTCGTCGTGCCTGCCGAGCAGCAGTCCTCGGGGAGCGGCCAGGCTGCCGGTGACTGCGCCGACGAACGCCTCGGTCGTCTCGCGCACCATGTACGGCAGCTGAACAGTACAACGCGCTGATCACTGGGCACCTGGGACGGCAATGGCCCACACGTGCGTTCACATGCGGTTAGGCTCAGCGTTTCCACGACGGGGCTCGGCCCGCCAGTCCCAGAGCGCGGTCAAACAATGGCGCAGTTGTAGGCACGCTGACTTCGGGGCCGAACACCCCGTACTGCCTGGCCATCTCGGCCTTGCCTGCGATGTCCTCGTACAGCGCCGCCGCGAGTTCCTCGTCCACGTTCAGCTTCTGCCCGGTCGCCACCGCCAGGTCCCAGCCGTGCAGCAGCCACTCGCCCAGCACGATCCCACCGATGAAGCGGGCCGGCATCCGCCCGCTCCCAGTCAGTGCGGTCTCGCCGACCCACGCCTGCGGATCGCTCCAGACGGCGGCGCTCGCCGCCGACCGGGCGGCATACACCTCGGCCCAATCAGGCTCCGCGGTGAAGTCATGTCGCTCCGCCACCTCATCCAGCCGGGCCTGTGGAGGCTGCTTCAGTCCCGCGGCGTGCCCCCGCACGCTGGTCCAGAAGATCAGGTGATTCAGGAGTGCCCCGACCTTCAGCTCCGGGCACGGTGTGCTTCCGCCGAACTCGTCCGGCCCGATCCCGCGCACGATGTCCACCGCCGCTTCCGAGGCCCGGGCCATCACAGATCACGTCTCCACGCCATCCCTTCCCCACTTGCGATCAGGCGTAGTAGACAGGACGACGATGACGGGTATGGAACAAGCGCGACAGCGGGCCATCCTCGACCCGCACACCGCGACTGAGCGCTTCCGGCTCGACCACGAGACGGCTCCGGCGGATCTGACCCCATTCGTGGACGGTTACTGGATCCTCCACTGGGACCTGACCGAACCACACCGGCAGCAAGTCCTCACCCACCCGGTGGTCCACCTCACCTTCACCACTGGCGGTCAGGCCCAAATCACAGGCATCGTCAGCGACACGTTCACCCGAGAGATCTCTGGCACCGGCCGGGTACTTGGCCTGCGATTCCGGCCCGGCGGCTTCCGCCCGTTCCTCACCGCCCCGGTGTCCACCCTTACCGACCGAGTCCTGGACATCGAAGAGATCTTCGGCCCGGCGGCGCGGGCAGCAGCAGACGCCATCATCGCCGAACCCTGCGTGCCCACCGCGCTCGAACTGGCAGCCGCGCTCGTGCGAGGCCACCGGCCCACTCCTGACCCTGCCATCGACAAGGCCACCAGGCTGGTCGAAACGATCAGCGCCGACCCTTCCGTTCTACGGGTGTCCCAGCTCGCCGCAATCGCCGACATGAGCGCGCGCCAGCTGCAGCGAACGTTCGCCGAGTACGTCGGCATCGGACCCAAGTGGGTGATCCGGCGAGCCCGCATTCAGGAAGCCGCCGCACGCGCGGCCATGGACCCGCAGGACTGGTCTGCTCTCGCCGCCGAACTCGGCTACGCCGACCAAGCACACTTCACCCGCGACTTCACCGCATGCATCGGCACCTCACCTGCGCAGTACGCGAGTTCAGCACGACGCCGGAACGACTTCAGGCCGAAGTGAAATGAGTAATTCCAACCGATTCACAAGTCTTGGCAATTAGTCGCTATGACTCTCGGGGCCTCTGTGTGCACTGGTGTGTCCAACCGGTTCAATGAACCGCCGACGCGGAGTCGGGCCCATTCGATGCCGAGCTCCCGCAGTGCGTTCAACTGCTCCTGAGTGAGCTTGTCCCGGCGGGTCTTGGTGTTCGACACCCATACACCCGGCTTCACGACCACGGGCTCCGCCGAGCCGTCGACCGCGATCGTCTCGCTGTGGCCGCGCGGTACCGGCCGGTGCCCTTTTGCCACCCATTGCGCGAGGGCCGCCAGGCCCCGCTGGAACGCCACCTTGGCCTTGCTCGGACCCTTTGCCGCTCGCTTGGCGGCTGGGACGGAAGTCGGCGCCTCAGAGGGCTGCAGACCCAGCTTCGACAGCCGTTCCTGCTGCTCGGGGAGGAGCTGTGCCCAGGTGCCTGGCTGTTTCTGCTGCTTCAGTCACCGTCCGAGGCCGTCGCCGTCGAACAGTACGCCGGGCTGGATGGCGGGCAGACGTCCGCCGGGCTCATCGACGGCGAGGTCGGCGAGGACGCGGTGGTGGCGTTGCCGGTCCAGCGGCCACGGGCAGTCCCAGTCCGGGTCGATTGCCGTCAGCTGCTTCGCGCGTTCCGAGGCCCGCTCCGGGTCCTTGCCCAGGCCGTTCTTCTGTCCCTTGCGGCGGAGGTTGGCCATGTGCTGCCCGACCGGCACCATTCGTAGTTGGCGGATGCTTCGCCTGGTAGCTGGCGGCCTGGCAGCTTCGGATCGACAGCGCAGCCGGTGTGCCTCACACCGTGTTGCGAGCGTCCACGAGTCGCCGCTGCACACCCGACAGGTGCTGAAGGCGTCCCGGCCGTATCTCCTCGCGTTCCATCCACTCGTCAAGGCGCGGACGTAGGTACCGCACCATGCCGGATCCGTGGCGGCGCAGTACTGAACGGCTGATCGAAATCTCTTCCTGAACCTCTCGCCGGAGATCATCGGTCCAGCCCTGGCTTCGGTCGTCCTCTCCCAGAGGAGCCTTGAGAGCGGCCACCGCCTCATCGAGGATCGCAAGCAAGTCCATAACGCCTCCCAAAGCGCCCCAGCATGCCCTGCGGCGGCCCACGGGTCCGGGCTCGCCAACTATCGCTCAAATCCGCCTACCAGCGGTCAAAGTCGCACTCACCGGCGTGGGCGGTGGCGGGCTCCCCACGCGAAGGTGCCCAGGGCGCCGGGCTCACCCTCGCCGAGATCCGCTCCGTTCTCGCCCTCCGCGACGGCGGACAGGCACCGTGCGAACACGCCACCGCACTGAACGACCAGCACCTCGAAGATATCGAGCGGCGCCCGGCCGAGGAGGCCCGGAGGGATTGAGGACATGAGCCGACCTATATGCCTCCTATGGTCAGCCCATGACCACTTATTCGGAGAGCCCGGCCTCATTTCTTCCAGGCGAGCGCGGTGAACTGCTGCGCGCACTGGCCGAGCAGCGGGAGTTGCTGCTCATCACGGTCCGCGGCATCACCGACGCGCAGGCTGCGCAGCGCACAACCGTGAGTGAACTTGCGCTGGGTGGGATCGTCAAGCACATGGCCCGCGGCGAGCAGGTGTGGGCGCAGATCCTGGTCAAGGGGGACGGAGAGCTGCCGGACGGCATGCTCGACACCGGGCAGTACCGCATGTCCGAAGGCGAAACACTCCCGGGGTTGCTGAAGCTCTACGCGGGCGCGGCACAGGCGACCGAAGAGGCTGTGAGCGCTCTGCCGGACTTGGACAGGAACGTGCCCCTTCCCAGGACTCCTTGGTCCCCGCCGGAGACGGTCTACTGGCCGGCGCGCCGGATCCTGTTGCATCTGATCAGGGAAACGGCCCAGCACGCCGGGCACGCGGACATCATTCGGGAAGCACTGGACGGGGCCAGCACCACCGCTCAACGGTGATCGCACGGGTGGCCTGTGTCCGGACTGCGAGCACACCCGCCGTGAAGCCGAACGTGAGCGCCAGGCCGTCGAGGAAGCTCCCGTGACAACGGCATCCTCGCCCGGCTCCGCGCCCGCGTCGTTGACCGGTAGGCACCGAGTTCCTGCGGGACATCGGATCGGACCTCGCCGAGGACGAGGCCGATCTCGACGAGGAGGAACGCGGCCAGTACGCGTACTGGCCGCACGAACGTCTCCTGATCACCCTGGGCATCGGCTGGCAGTCTTCCGACGGACTCTTCTTGGCCTCGCGCCCCGGCCCGCACCACGGACGTGTCGGCCTGTTCCTCGCTCCGTCTCTCATCACCGGGTACCTCATCGCCGACACCATCGTTCCGGAGTCCAGCCGGACGGAAGCGTCGACATGGATCAACACCTCTGTAAACCTCGGCGCATCGCTGGCGTCCGCGGCAGCTGGAATCGTCATCGACGGTTCTGGCGCCTGGCTCGCCCTATTGCTTGTGGGAGCTATCGCTCTCGCGCTTGCCTCAGCTGTGCCAATTACACAACTGCGCAAGATCGAGCCGCCTGCGGTCCACGCTGTCAATCGTTGTGAGCACAGCTGATTTGCAACCGTGCGGGCCGCGGGCCGTGCGTTTTGGCCCGAGTGCTTTGTCCACTCGGGCCATCTCCTTCTGCCAGGAGCCGCAGTGCGGCCGGTCGCCTTCGTAGACGTACCGGTTGGGTGCGGGGCTGCAGCGCGGAGGCGAGGCGGCAGCAACGGTCCCGCCCAGAGTCTGAAGCGGGAGACCTGGTCGCGGCCTGCCTGCCGGGCTCGATGAATGGGCGGTGCATCCCGATCTGGGCGACGAGGAGTCGCAAGCCGTCGATGGTGGCCGTCTGGTGCGCCGGACGGTAGGGCCCACACAAGAAGTAGTACCGAGCTGTGGCAGCCAGTCCCATGCCACGGTGGTGTTGATCCCGAATGCCAGAACGGGCCGAGCGGCCCGTCCTGGCCGGCACCTCCATCACCAGCCCTGTCTCCACCCGCGTACGGCTCACCCTCCGCGCTCAGGGCGAGGTTGCCCGGGAGTGCAGGTCCCCCGCCCGGTCCCCGTCATGGTGCTCCGCTGCGGATCGGCGGGCCTCGGGTCCGGGTCGTGTGCGTGCGGTGCGGAGCAGGGTGGCGATGAGGACCGCCGCGCCCGTCATCAGGACGGCACTGACCACCGAGGCGATCCGGGCCTCACGGGCGAAGGCGTCGAAGGCCGCGTTCCGCAGGGATTCGGCGGTGCCCTTCGGGAGGGCGGCGGCGGTTTCGACCCGGCCTCCGGCCGGCGCCGCCTCGCCCGGCAATCGACCGCGCCAGGCACGAGCGCCGCGCACCGAGCCCCGGCCCCACGAGAAACCTCGGCACCTTCTGCCTCGCGGCCGCCACTGTCCCCACCGCCTGTTCCTGCCGCCACCTTTCAGGATGTACACGTCATCGAGAGTAATGGATTGACCGCGGCAAGCGACGAACCCCCTCTGCGCGGCATTTTTTGGTCACCTGACCTATATTGGGTCTCATGAACGACGAACTCTCCTTCGACGCTGACGGACCTGTGCTCCTGGTCGGCGGATACGGCACGGTCGGCGCGGAACTGGCACGGATGGCGGCCCCCTCATGGCCGCTGGTGCTCACGGGACGGACCGTGCGGCGCGGACAGCAACTGGCGGACGAGACCGGCGCGGAACTGCGCACCTGGGACCTGACGGACCCGGCACCGTTCCGGGCGCGGGTCAGCGCGGTTGTCAGTGTCGTCAACGATCCGGACGACCGCGTCCTGCGCGCCGCGATCGGGGGCGGGGTGCCGTTCGTGGACGTCACCCGCTGGACCACACGGATGCAGCGCGCGGCCACCATCGCGGCACTGGCGGGCCCGACCGCGCCGGTACTGCTGTCCTCCGCGTGGATGGGTGGTGTGACCAGCCTCGTCGCCGCCTGTCTCGGCGACCGGCTCGGCGGCGCGGACACGGTCGACGTGGCCATTCGCTGGGACCTCGGCGACCGGGCGGGCGCGGACTCGGTGGAGTTCATGGACCGCCTCGGACTGGACTACGAGGTGGTGCGGGACGGGCAGCGGCGCACGGTCATGCCGCTGAGCGACGTCCGCCGCGTCCGTATCGGGGAGTCGCTCACCCGGGTCGCCCGGATCGACACCCCCGAGCAGTTCACCCTTCCTCTCACCCTCGCGGCCCAGACCGCAACAACCCGGATCGGCTTCAGCTCGCCCGCGTCCACGACAGCCCTGCTGGCCGCCAAGCGGCTCGGGTTCTTCCGCTGGGGCCGCGGCGAGTGCTTCACCGGCGCGCGCCGTGGGCTGCTGTACGCACCGGGCGAAGGCGGCACGGCCCAGCTCCGCATCGACGTCACTCACGAGGGCGACACTCTCTCCGCGACCGTGACCGATCGGGCCGGGCAGGCGCATCTGACCGCACTGGGCGCGCTGATGGGGCTGCGTCGGGTACGCGGCGAAGACGGTGCCCCCGCACCGAGCGGCGTGGTCTTCCCCGAACAGCTCCCGAGTCCGCAGAGCGTGCCGTCGGACCTCGCCGCGCAGGGCGTCGACCTGGTTGTGCGCAGGGCCGTGCGCGACGAACGGACGGAGGGCAGGGCGGCATGAGCGAACGATCCCCGGAACAGGACAAGCGCACGCCCGCCACGACCAAGGGCGCTCAGCGGCGTGCCGCGCTCCTGGACGCCGCTGAGAAGATCCTCTTCGAGTCCGGATACGGCGAGTTGACCATGCGGGCAGTGGCGGCCACGGCACAGACCCGTCTGGGGCACGTGCAGTACTACTTCCCCTCCCGCACGGAGCTGATCGCCGCCGTCCTGCGCCGCACCCTGGACCGTTCTCTCGACAGGCTGACCCCGTTGTTCGCCGACGCGGGCGCGCACACGCCGCCGGACACGGAGGGGCTGATTCGTCAGCTTCTGGCCGAGCACGATGATCCGCGACTCGTCCGGGTCTACGCCGAGCTGTGGGCTCTGGCGGGCCGTGACGAAGCCGTCGCGGCGGTCATGCGCACGTTCTACAGCGATTACCAGGACCATGTCGCCGGGTTTCTCCGCGCCCGCAACCCAACTCTCTCCGACACCGTCTGCCGGGCACGGGCAAGGGTTTTCACCGTGCTGATCGAAGGAGCGTCCCTCTTCCGGTCCGGCATCGCCGCCCACCGCACAAAGGAAGCCGACGCGGAACTCATCAACACGGCCACCACTCTGCTCGACTGACGGAGTTCTCGGAAAAGCGGGGTGGTACCGGCGTCGGACGGCCCGATCACCATCGGCTGGCTGAGGCGACCCCGGAGGCGGACAGCATCTCGACCTTGTGCCGCAGCTCCAGGAACATGAAGTACGTCGTCAGAGCCTGCGACCGGGCCAGCCGGGTGCCGCTGGGTGACTGCCGCAGCACCTTCCCGAAGTACGCGTCGGCGTCGGCGGGCTCCATGTCCCACAGCGGCCGGCCGAACAGGTGCGGATCTGGTCCAGGTGCCCGACGTCCCCGCGGATGGTGCCGTCTGCCAGGCCCGCCGAGGCCCGCGCGAGGACGACCGCGCCATCAGCGACGTGGCATGGGCCGAGTTCCGCAGCCTGCTGGAGTACAAAGCCCAGTGGCACGGGCGGGAAGTGATCGCGGTCGACCGCTTCTTCCCCTCGTCCAAGCTGTGCTTTGTCTGCGGCACCTTGCAGGACAGGATGCCGCTGCACGTCCGTACCTGGACGTGCGCCTGCGGCACGACCCACGACCGGGACGTGAACGCCGCACGCAACCTGCTGGCCGCCGGACGGGCGGTGTCGGCCTGTGGAGCTGGTGCAAGACCTCAACGGAGAACTCCGGGCGGGCAGTCGGCGATGAAACAGGAAGTCTCACGGCGCGAGCCGTAAGAATCTCCCTCCTTCAGGAGGGAGAGCGTCAAGAGCGGTGGTACTGGACGGGGGAGGGGACCTCGCCGCCGAGTTCTGCGGCGGCGTCGCGTGCCCAGTACGGGTTGCGCAGGAGTTCACGTCCGAGGAGGACGGCGTCGGCCTGGCCGGAGGTGATGACGTCCTGTGCCTGGTCGGGCTCGGTGATCAGGCCGACGGCTGCCACGGGCATGCCGGTCTCCTTGCGGACCCGTTCGGCGAAGGGCACCTGGTAGTGGGGTCCGGTCTCGATCTTCGCGTCGGGCGCGTTGCCGCCGGTGGAGATGTCCATGAGGTCCACGCCCCGGGCCTGGAGTTCCTTGGCGAATCGGACGGTGTCGTCGGCGGTCCAGCCCTCGCGGTCGTCCTCGGGGTTCTCGGTGAGCCAGTCGGTGGCGGAGATACGGAAGAAGACCGGCAGGTTTTCGGGCCACACGGCGCGGACCGCCTCGACGACCTCGAGGGGGAAGCGGGTCCGGCCTTCGAAGGAGCCGCCGTACTCGTCGGTGCGGTGGTTGCTGTGCGGGGAGAGGAACTGGTGGATCAGGTAGCCGTGGGCGCCGTGGAGCTCGACGACCTCGAATCCGGCGGCCAGGGCGCGTTCGGCGGCGTCGGCGAACTGCTGGACGGTCTCCCGGATGTCGGGGACGGTAAGTTCCCTGGGGGTGGTCGAGGACTCGGCGAAGGGGATCGCGCTGGGGCCGGACGGCGTCCAGCCGTAGGGCTCATCAGGCGTGATCTGGCGTCCGCGGTCGACCCAGGTGCGCTCGGTGGATGCCTTGCGTCCGGCGTGGGAGAGCTGGATGCCGGGGACGGTGCCCTGGGACGTGAGGAATGCGGTGATCCGCTGGAAGGCGGCGACCTGCGTGTCGTTCCAGATGCCCAGATCGTATGGGCTGATCCGGCCCTCGGGGTGAATGGCCGTGGCCTCGGTGATGATCAGGCCGGTGCCGCCGGCGGCTCGGGCGGCCAGGTGCGCGAAGTGCCAGTCGGTGGGGGCGCCGACCGCGTCACCCTCCGGTGCCGCGCTGTACTGGCACATCGCTGCCATCCAGATGCGGTTGGGGATGGTCAGCGACCTGAGTGTGCTGGGGCGAAGAGCGAGGTCACGGGGAACTCCTGGTGCGTGGCCTGGGACGGGCCTGTGGAGGGGTGATCGGCCCGCGTCGTTGCGCGGCGCATGACTAGATAATTGCGCACGCTGGTTATTTATTCCAGCCGTATAGCGGTGCGCGGAAGGAGTCGTGGAGTCGCGCGGAGTCGGTGAAGGCTTCGGGCGGGCTCGGGCCACGAGTGTGCTCGCGTATGGCGCTGCCGTGCGCCCGTGCGCCCGTCGGTACGGGCGAGCACACGGCGCGAGCGAGGGTGCCTGGCGCTCGGCCTCCGGGGTCGGTCGATCCGGGTGGTGACCGCATGGCTGTCCTCCGGCAGCGCAGCGATCCGCTCCGGCGCCACGTGCTGGACGTGCCGGCCGTCGCGGTGGGTGACTGTGCGACCCGGGCACACCGCAGCCCGGGTATGCGGGGTGCGTACCCGGGCTGTGCGGTGGGGCCCCGCGATGGATGGCCCCGGTGTCAGGCCGTGAGGGTCTTGTGGAGTGCGTCGAGGCCGTCGCGGTAGATGCCGGTGAAGAGGTCGACGACTTCGTCGTCGGCGGCGTTGTCGGGGTTGAAGCGGCCGGACCACTGGACCTCGGCGATGTCGTCGCGGCCGGGAACGGTGTGGACCCGGATGGTGGAGACGTAGCCGTTGACCGGGAACGGGGCCTGGAGGATGGCGTAGCTGTAGTGGCGCTCGGCCTCGTTGAAGTCCACGAGGCGCTCGATGATGACCTCGCCGTTCGGGTTCTTCAGCCGACGGACCCGGCCGCCTTCGAGCGGGGTGCTCTCGGGGATGTAGGGGAGCCAGTCGGGCAGGGCGTCGAAGCCGCCGATGAGGCTCCAGACCTTGTCGGGGGAGGCGGGCACTATGCGGCTGACGGAGGTGGAAGCCATGATCATTCTCCTGGATCCTGGTGCTGTGGTGGGGGTTTCGGGGTGTGTGGTCAGGCGCCGTTGGGCAGCGGGGCGGCCGGGCTGACCAGGCCGGCGGTGCGCAGCTCGTGCCAGAACGCGGCCGGGACGGTCTCGTTCAGGGCGGCGTTGTCCTCGGCGATGCGGCTGGGCCGGGTCGCGCCGGGAACGGCGGCGGCGGCAACCGGGTGGGCGAGGGAGAACTGGAGGGCGGCGGCCTTGATGGAGACGCCGTGCTTCTGGGCCAGGGCCTTCAGGCGGGAAACCTTCTCGACGATCTCCGGCGGGGCCTGCTGGTACTCGAAGTGGGCGCCGCCGGCGAGGACGCCGGAGCTGTAGGGGCCGCCGACGACCATGTCGACGTTCTGTTCCTGGGCCATGGGCAGCAGCCGCTGCAGGGCGTGCTCGTGGTCGAGGAGGGTGTAGCGGCCGGCGAGGAGGAATCCGTCGGGCCGGGGCTCGTCGAGGGCGAGGGTCAGCTCGATGGGCTCGGTGCGGTTGACGCCGAGGCCCCAGGCCTTGATGACGCCCTCGTCGCGCAGCCGGGACAGCGCCCGGAAGGCGCCGGTACGGGCCTCCTCGAACTTCTGCAGCCACAGGTCGCCGTGGAAGTCCTGGGCGATGTCGTGGACCCAGACGATGTCGAGCCGGTCGGTGCCGAGCCGCTTGAGGCTGTCCTCGATGGAACGCTCGGTGGCCTCGGCGGTCCACACGTGGAGCATCTTGTTGGGATTGCCGTGCTCGAACAGGCCGCCCTTCTCGCCGAGGTCGCGGGCACCCTCCTCCAGTTCGTCGAGGATGACCCGGCCGACCTTGGTCGACAGGACATAGGCGTCGCGGGGCTTGGTGGACAGAACCTCGCCCAGGCGGGACTCCGAGAGGCCGGCGCCGTAGAACGGGGCGGTGTCGTAGTAGCGGATGCCCTGGTCCCAGGCGGCCTCGACCGTGGCGGCGGCCTCCTCGTCGGGGATCGCGCGGAACATGTTGCCGAGCGGGGCGGTGCCGAAGCCGAGCTTGCCGGGAAGGATTTCCTTGAGGGACATGACGGTGCCTTTTCGATCATGGGTGCCGGGGTGCGACGGCATCCCCGGCGCGGGGGTGAGGCATGAGTGAACGGATGCCTCTGCGGTTGGCGGCTCTGTCGGCGGAGCCGTGGCAGTGGATGCACGGTGGCGTCCTGCCGGAGCCGGGCGTACGGCGCAGATAGATGCAGAAGCGCCTTACTGGTAAGAACAATAATTGCAGACGCTAGGTAATGCAAGTGGCTGCCACACCGGGGCCGGTCGATCCGGGCTCGGGCGCCAGGCCCATGAGGCACAGGCCTTCCCTGCCATCACCCTCACCCGACACGAGGGCTTGCAAGCCGAAGGCGTCCGCACGACGACCGCCCGCCCGCGCCGACGATGGCGCACCGCATCCCAGGGGGAACGCCGCGCGCGTCGCCGAGGCTCCCGGCCGGAGCGCATCCCGGAGAAGGAACCACACCGCCCCTCGCCCAGGAGGAAGGCGCCATGGCGGTCGAGCGCGTCGGCCTTGTCGTCCGCAACGGCCCTGCGCCCAGGGCGCGCTGCCGATCGTGCTGCCGGACGCGCCGAGGTGGGCGAACCGGACACAGCGAGGCACAGGTGCATGGAGCCGGGGCGGTTCGCCTTGCCGTTCGTGCGCTCACCGACCGGCTCCTGGAACTGGATGAGGTCGATGCCCAGGCTGTTGTCCAGGTTGATCGTGGCGTACCGCAGCTTCGAGGTGGGCAGCCCCTGCGACTTGCCGAACGGCACACTGCTCATGGTCCCCTCCGCGACGGGCTCCCGCCCGGTGAGAGCCTTGTAGAACGCGATCGAGGCGTCCAGGTCCGAGACCGAGATCCCGACATGTGCGGCCCGGGTGAGGTTCATCGGAGTGGTGGCAGCGGTCATGACGCATCCCTTCGTTGTGCGCTCTGCCACCACGGCGACGCGTTCGCGGGTGCAGGGCGGCTCCATCAGGAACTGGACGGAAGCGATTCTTCGATAGGGCGACGGAGTGCGCACCTTGCCGACGGTCCGCCCCCCCCGGGTCGGCCACACAGGGGGTGCGGGCCGACCGCGACGATGTCTTTCCAGAGCCTCTGCGGCCGGCAGCGTCCAGCGGGAGCTCGGCATCCCGTACTTCGACGAGCGCTGCCCGCCTCAGGAAGCGACGGTGCCGGCCGCACCGGTTCCGGCTGCCGTGCCGGGGGAGGGGAAGTGCGGCAGGACCGTTTCGGCGAGCTCGTGGAGGATCTCTTCCACGGGGCGGTTGCCGGGACGGAGGTTGAAGGAGACGTGGGCGACGCCGAGTTCGCCCATCGCCCGCAGATGGTCGATCAGAGCCTGGTGGCCGGTGCGCAGCCCGAGCCGGATCGGGGTCGCCGCAGTGGAGGGGTCCCCGGTAAGGTCCAGCTGCATGGGGGTGAGGTACGGCTTGGACGTGCCGGCGGTCAGCTCCTGCCACTCCCGCGTCTTGAGGCGCAGGGCCCCCAGTGGACGCGGGTAATTGAGGGACGCGTCCGCGTTCTGCGAGATCCACGCGGCCGACTGCTGGGCGTGCCCGGCGATGGCGAGAGGCACGGACGGGCCCGTCGGCTTGGGCAGGACGTCCAGATGACGGTCGGCGTCGAGACCGAGCTCGGGCAGCTCCATGCCCGCACCGTCGGTGTGCCGGGCCCACGCGGCACGCAGGATCTCCACACCCCTGCGGAACGTGGCACCGCGGCCTTGGAAGTCCTCCCCGAACAGGGGGTACTCGACGGGCCGGTCCCCGCTCGCGAGGCCGAGGACGAACCGGCCGCCGGAGAGCACGTCGACCGTGGCAGCGGACTTGGCGACCAGCAGCGGCTGCCGCAGCGGCAGGACGACGGCCGCGGTCCCGAGCACGGCCCGCTCGGTCACGGCCGCGAGGTGCCCGAGGTGCGTGAACGTCTCGAAGACGGAACCGGCGTCGCCGAACTGCTCGGGATCGTAGAGGGGGACGTCCCGCACCCAGAGCCCGGCGAAGCCCAGCTCATCCGCCAGGCGAGCGAGTTCGGCATGGCGGGTCAGGTCCGGGACACCGAAGGGGCGGCCCGCGGCCCGGTCGGCGCGCAGCCGGGTCGCGCCCCAGTCGTTGTCGAGGGGCAGCTCGAGGCCCAGAGTCGGCAGGCTCGCGGCGTTCACGAGCCGGTCCAGGGCGGTGGGGGCGACGGACATGGCAGACACAACTTTCGGAAGAGCAGCGACGACGCGGGGCGACGCGGAGGTACGGAGTTCGAGTTCGGGCTTGCGCGGGCGGGACCTGCCATCCACGCCCGCGCGAGCCGTGGCAACCCGGCGGGACGGCGCGGAACGCCGCCCCCGGTCGGTAGGGTCAGTTGAGCTCGTCCGGGTGGGGGCCGGTGCGCAGGTCGCGGTCGAGGGTGGCGATGGTGGCCATCTCGTCGTCGGTGAGGGTGAAGTCGAAGACGTCGAGGTTCTCGCGGATGCGGGCGGGCGTCACCGACTTGGGGATGACGACGTTGCCGAGCTGGAGGTGCCAGCGCAGGACGACCTGGGCGGGTGACTTGCCGTGGCGGGCGGCGATCGTGGTGATCGCCTCGTCCTTGAGGACGGCGCCCTGCGCCAGCGGGCTCCACGCCTCGGTGGCGATGCCGTGCTGGGCGTGGACAGCGCGCAGCTCACTCTGCTGGAGGCCGGGGTGCAGCTCGATCTGGTTGACCGCCGGGACCAGCTCGGAGCCGGCGATGAGCCGGTCGAGGTGCGCGGGCTGGAAGTTGGACACGCCCGCGGCGCGGACCCGCTCCTCGGCGACGAG
The DNA here is from genome assembly GCF_042884935.1 of Streptomyces sp. NPDC058092. Classification (NCBI taxonomy): domain Bacteria; kingdom Bacillati; phylum Actinomycetota; class Actinomycetes; order Kitasatosporales; family Streptomycetaceae; genus Streptomyces; species Streptomyces sp. NPDC058092. The sequence goes on along the minus strand of NZ_JBHVSY010000050.1, from coordinate 981 downwards.
CTTCTCGATGGCCTTCCAGGACTCGCGGTACAGGTCGCGGGCCGGGGTCGGCCAGTGGATCAGGTACAGGTCGACGTGGTCCAGGCCCAGCTTGGCGAGGCTGGCGTCGAAGGCCCGCAGGGTGGCGTCGTAGCCCTGGTCGGCGTTCCACAGTTTGGTGGTGACGAACAGCTCCTCGCGGGCGATCCCGGAGGCGGCGAGGGCGCGGCCGACGCCGGTCTCGTTGCCGTAGATCGCGGCGGTGTCGATGCTGCGGTAGCCGGCCTCCAGGGCGGAGCTCACCGCGGCGGTGGTCTGGTCGTCGGGGACCTGGAAGACGCCGAAGCCGAGCTGAGGGATCTCGACGCCGTTGTTGAGGGTGACGGTGGGGATGACGGACGGTGCCATGGTGCGTGTGGCCTTTCAGACGGTACGGGTCGTACGGGTGGAGAGGGTGTAGCGGACGGTCTGGGCGCCGATGAGACCGTCACGGAAGACGAACGTGTCGACGCCGTCGGTGACCTCGTGGGTGGCGGTCCACTGCAGGAACAGCACGTTTCCGGCGAACCGCGGAGTCAACTGCCAGTCGGCGTCGGGGAGATCGGCCAGGAGACGGCCGATTCCCTCCCGTACGCCCTGGTGACCCGTCAGAGTTCCCTCGGGGGTGACGAAGACGGCGTCCTCGGTGTAGTTCGCGGTGATCAGGTTGAGGTCCCCGGTGCCGAGCCGCTTTCCGTGGTCGGCGAAGACTTCCTGCGGGTGCGGGTCATCGGATTCCTCCGTGGATACTCCGCCCTTCAGGGCGGAGAGGAAACGGACTCCTGTGGAGCAGGGCAAGGAGCGGAGTTCCGCCCGCAGGGCGAAGGGCCGTGCTGTGACCCGCAGATTTGATCTTAACTCGCAGCATCACTAGTTTGTGAGCGTGACCACAAACCGTGTGAAGCGGGCGTTCAAGTACCGCTTCTATCCGACTGATGCGCAGGCAGCCGAGCTGTCGCGCAC
>NZ_JBHVSY010000049.1:0-28144 GCF_042884935.1 Streptomyces sp. NPDC058092 | reverse complement strand
CCGCCACCCGACATCACAAACGCCCCACCGACATCACCCCACAGCCTCCAGCACCCATCCCCCCTCACACACACCCCACACCACCCCACACCACCACAGAACGCAAACAACCCGACCCATGACATACCGACCATGAACCGTTCCGGGTTCGGTAGAGACTCTAGATTGTGGCTGTGACCTGCTGTTTTTGCGTGTTCTGGTAGTGGGTTGTTTCGTATTCGGCGGGTGGGACGTGGCCGATCTCACCGTGGAGTCGACGGTGGTTGTACCAATCGACGTACTCAGCGGTAGCCAACTCCGGTGCCAGTCTGGCCAACCGGCTCGCTCAGTTACACGGACCGAGTGCGCCGGCCCTTACCCGAGCACGACCAGCACGTCGGGATTAGTGGCGACTCTCCAGCAGGTCCTTGAACTTCTCCAGGTCGGTCCGGACTGTGTCCTCGATCGCGTGGACCTGGGCGAATCCCTTCGGGCCACCGAAGGTCGCCCGCACGGTGTCCGGGTCGTACTCCAGCCGGACTTGCAGCTGGGTGTGCTGGTCGTCCAGCGGGTTCACGGCAAAGGCAGCTTTCAGCTCCGGGCTGTCCACCGTCCAGTCCATCACCTGAGCCTTGCCGCGATCGGCGATACGAGTCTCGAATGCCCGCTCGTCGTCCCCGATCCGGACGTCGAGATGGGCTCGGCCACTGCCGTGCGCAGCGACGCTCTTCACACCCTCCATGAACATCGGGTACTCATCGATGCGGTGCAGCTGCGCCCAGACCTCCTGCGCCGGGACATCGACGTTGACCTGTTCTTCGAGCCTGCTCATCGGGAGCCTCGCTTCCCAGCCCGGCCGCCCGGGCCATCGGTACTTCCAGACTGCTCTGCTGTCCGCCCTCCGGCCACCCAGCCCGGTTTTGCTCACGTTCCGCGATCCGGTCAAGCTCCGTGAGTGCGGTGGCGTACAGCGAGACAGGGCACCGGGGGCCGAGAGCGCCGCGAACCGCCCGCTGGCCTCCAGCCGCACCTGTTCACGAAACGCCCGCCGCTCAGCAGTCAGGCCCCCACCCTCCGCATACCGCATCCCATCGGCATACCGCAGGCATCACCAACGGTCACCACCCGACGACAAAGTGAAAACCTCTGTAGACGCGCGTTCCCAGGCTTCGCGGATCTCGGAGGGGATCCGTCCCCGGGATGGCACGTCGAAGCCGTTGGCGCGTGCCCAGGAGCGGATCGCTGCGGTGTCGACGGGTTGAACGTCGGACGGGGGTTCTGGCTTCCAGAGGGTGGGATGTGAGGGGGTGAAGCGGGCAGGGGTATCGAGGATGCTGGGCGGGAACTGGGGGACCTGGATCTGCCCGCTGAGGACCGAAGTGAGGAAGGCTGTGAGGGTTCCGTCGTAGGTGAACCAGCGGGGGCCGCGGGCTTCGTTGACCGTGATGCGCCAGCGGTCGGGGGCATCTGCGGGGTCGGTGATCCAGAAGAGGTATTCACCGTTGTCGGTGGCGCCGCAGGCGAAGAGATTTTCGGGATCGTAAGGGACGGGGTGTGTGCCCTGATCGTAGTCCTTGCGCAGCTGCGCGCGGATCCGGCCGGGCACGGGACCGGTGAGGTTGACGAACTCGGTCACACCGTGGGGGTGGAAGAGGTGCAGGTAGCCGTTGAATGTCCCGGGTCCGTAACGGTCGGCGAGCTGTTTGTAGTCCTGCGGCAGAGGCACGCCGAGGTTGGCTTCGATCGTGTCCCAGCGGATGCCCATGGCCTGGCCGGGGCGTGGGCAGAGCTGGGTGAGCACGGTGAGGTCGGTCATTGGACTCCTGGGCAGCGTCGGGTCTGCTGTGCCGCGTGGTCGGGATTGGCGAGATCGGTGTCGAGGTGGTAACCGTTTGAGCCTTCTGCTTGCATGTAGATGCGCGATGGTACGGAGTTTGCTCTGTCGTCGGTGTACTCGAGGTAGACGCTGTACTGGACGCCTGGCCAGCGACGCCTCGGGTACGGTCGCCTGCTACGGCGTCGTAGATCTGCTGTTCCAGGTCGCGCATATGGGGACTTTTGGTCGGGTTCTGGGTGATGGTGAAAAGCTTGTCCAGGCTGTCACCGGTACCGCCCAGCATCCGAGCCAGCAGGTGTCCGCGGGCCTGGTTGTGGTCGTTGCCGTGGAGGAAGCCCGGTGGTCTCAGCGAGTTGTTGGCGCCGGTGCCCTCGTTGAGCATGTCGCGCGTGACCGGGGCTGCATCTCGTTCGGCCGGCCGTGCTCGTCCTGGACGAACTTGTCAATCCCCTCGAACTGTGGAGATCTTCTATGCGGCCGGTTCCATAGCCGAGTCGGCCGGGTGGTCTTGTTCGTAGTCGATCGGGCTGCGGTATCCGCACACGCTGTGTAGTCGATGCGTGTTGTAGAACCCGGTGATCCAGGTCGCGATCCTCAGCCGGGCCTCGGTGCGGCTGTTGAAGGTGTGCCGGTGGACGTACTCGACCTTGAGCACGCTGTTGAACGCCTCGCTGACGGCGTTGTCGAAACACGACCCGACCCGGCCCATGGACTGCGTTACGCCCATACGCCGACAGGCGCGCTTGAACCGCCGGGAGACGTACTCGCTGCCGCGGTCGCTGTGAAAAATCACGCCCTTCACGTCGCCGCCGCGGGTGGCTGCGGCCGTGTTGAGGGATGCGACCACGAGCTCGGTATCGTGGCGCTCGCCCATCGCATAGCCCAGCAGCCGCCGGGAGAACAGATCGATGACCGTGGCCAGATACAGCTTGCCCTCCCCGGTGACGATCTCCGTCATGTCGCCCGCCCACACCTGGTCACGAGTGGTGGCGGTAAAGTCCCGGCGCACGAAGTCCGGGGCAGCGGCCCGTTTGCCGGGCCGAGTCAGGCACCGTCGCCCGCAGGGCGTCCGTCCGGCCAGGCCGAGTTCGGCCAACAGCTTCGCAACGGTGTTCACCGACACGCGCCAGCCCTCCCGCACCAGCGTGATCCAGATCTTCGGGGAGCCGTAGGTACCTCCCGAGCCGTCGAAGATCCGCCGGATCGCGTCAGACAGCTGCCCTTTTCGCACCTGGCGGGCGGTGGCGGGCGGCTGGCGCCACTTGTAGAACCAGGACTCCGAGATCCCCAGCACGCGGCAGGCCAGACGGTGCGGGACGTGGTGTTCGGTCCTCTAGATACCGATGAACGCGGCCCCCTCGGCCGGTGCCTGTTCGGTCACTTCACCCTGTGGACCATGCATCGCTTGAGGACATCACGCTCCATCTCCAGCTCGCGTATCCGCTTGTTCTTCCCGCTCATCTCCCGCCGCAGCCGCTCCAGTTCGCCCCGCTCGCTCTCCCGCATCCGCCCGCCGGCGGCCTCGGGCGCGGGCCGATCGGAGGATGCCGACCCGTTTCGGCGCCAGCGCGAGACCCAGCTGTGCAGCGTGCCCGCGTGGACTCCGAGCTCGTCGGCGACCTGCGGGATCGGCTTCTCCGTCTCGATCACGATGCGTACAGCACCCTCACGGAACTCGGCGTCGTACGCCCGTTTCTTGGACCCCATGAGCCTCAACTTCCCCTGCAATCACGGACTCCACGCTACAAGCGGAAGGACAGGTGCGGTCGTCACCGATCTCGGCCAGAATTCGGGCGGCGAGCTGGATGCCGAGCCCCGGGAAGCCCAGCAGCACCACGGCGTCCGGGTTCCAGGGGAAGGCCTCGTCGACCGCCTCGGCGAGGTCGTCGACGGCAGTGCAGGCCGCCTCCAGCTGGATACGGAGGGCGAGCATCTGCTTACCAGGTGCGCCTCGAGCCGGTGCCGGAGACTATTCCGGTGCCGGCGCCTCGCCGGAGACGTCGACGCCTGCCTGGCGGAAGTCGTTCAGGGCGGCAGCTGTTGTGTGCGGGGCGACCCCGACCGAGTAGTCGAGACGTACCCGTGCACGGAATCCCGCCGCGACGGCATCCAGGGCGGTCGCACGCACGCAGTGATCCGTCGCGATGCCCACCACGTCGACGTCCTCGACCCCACGGGCGCGCAGCCAGTCGGCCAGGGAGGTTCCTTCCGCATCCGCGCCTTCGAAGCCGCTCTTGGAGGCAGAGCGGGCGCCCTTGAAGAAGACGGCGTGCACCTTGCCGTCCGTGACGACAGGTGCGAAGTGGGGGTGGAATTCGCTGCCTTCGTTCCCTGCCACGCAGTGAACGGGGAAGCTGTCCTGGAAGTCCGGGGTCTCGGAGAAATGGCTGCCCGGATCGATGTGATGATCCCGGGTGGCCACAACGTACTGGTAGTCACGCCCCGCGCTCTGCTCAACCAGATCGGCGATCGCCGAGGCGATCCGCGCGCCTCCCGCGACGGGAACACTCCCCCCTTCGCAGAAGTCATTCTGCACATCCACGACGATCAAGCCTTTACTCATCACGAACACCTTTCAGAACTGCGGAACACAGGAAAGAACCAGCGGCCCGCGGTGCGGGCACCCGGCACCGACGGTCGGCGCGACGGCGGCTGCGGCAATCAGGACCGCCAATTCCGCTTCTTCTCGGAGGACACCAACCCGGTCGGTGATGTCACGGATAGCCTTCGTGGAAGCCGACCTCGGCGCCCGGACCGGCAGGACACGTGCCCGTCGAACGCCTCGGCCCCGAGCGTCCGGCAGCGGCGCTCCTGCCGACTCGGCACCTGGTCACGATGGACTGTGGGTGTCACGACGGCGGACAGGCCCAGGAGAGCGGTGGCGGCAGGCAACCGCCCACGTGACGTGATCATGAGTCAAGAGATAGCGGATCGGGGCCACTTCACTGGTGTATCCACTCGTTGGAGGGCGTGCCGCCGCAATGGGTGACGGGAGCGGACCTGAACCTCGCTGCCGAGTTCGATCGGCACCACCCGCCAGTTCGCCCACGAACGCTGGTCCGCCAGCGTCGCCGACTGGTCACGCCTCGGCCGCGCCCTCGCCGGCGCGGTTCCCACCGCAGAGACCGTCGTCTTCCCCTGTCCGAGGCGGAAGACGCATTCCAGCGGCGGATGCGGTTCGAAGCCGCCTACAAAGGCGACTCGTTCCAGATCATCAACGTGTTCGGTCCCCGTTGCGAGCGCTCGAGGAGATCACCACCAGCCTTGCCCGGCTCGCCCGGCGTCATCTACGGCAGCTCCCACGACGCCCGGCAGGCCGTCTTGCTCTTGCCCCCCGACCTGCGTGCCAAGGCGTCACGCGGTACGGCCCAGCAGTTGCGCTCGTGCGTTCGCAGGAAACCCCGGCCGGGTGCGGTGGCCACCGAACTGCCTGCGGGCCGTGGCTACTGCGGCCCGACGTGCCGGGGTTGGGCCAGACGAAGACCGTAGGCACGGCGCTCCTGCATGGCAGGGGCGGCGCAATTGATCGGTGTGGTCGACGAAGTGGAGCCGGTTCATCTGCCGGTCGGTGAGGACGTCCAAGCGGGGGCTGACGGTGAAGTGGGCGGGGACGGCCCGGCGCAGGGCGTACAGGCCACCGAGCTCGGAGTGGTCCCAGGGGCGTTCGACGGCGTCGGTGACGCGGTCGGCGTTAGCAGTGTCGTTTCGGCAATGAAATCGCTGGACTGTACGGGTGAGTTCGTGGCTCCGGGGCTGTCGCAGACATGTGCAAACTGCGTAAATCCGGGGTGTGATCAAGAACCTCGTGTGGCGCGGCCTTCCCGCGCTCACCCTCGCAGCCCTACCCATCCTGGCCTCCGTTCCTGCCGCTGACGCCGTGGAGAGCAGCCGTACCGTCCAAAGCACGCAGCCCCGAAAGGCCCTGCGAAGCGACTCCCGTTTCTACGCGCCCGCCACCCTCGGCAAGAACCAGGCATGGACCTCCGGCAACGGCCGTACGATCCTGCGTGTTCAGAGCGACGGCAACGTCGTCGTCTACAAGGACAACCGTCCTGCCTGGCAGGCCCCGAACGTCTACCCCAACGCCGACCGCCTCGTCATGCAGGAGGACGGCAACTTCGTCATCTACAACAGGGCCGGCCAGGCCATCTGGGCCGCCGGAACCTGGCACAAGGGTCGCTATCTCGCCGTCCAGGACGACGGCAACGTTGTCGTCTACAACAACGCCAACCAGCCCGTTTGGGCAACCAACACCGGCGACTGAGTGGCATTTCCCCTATACGACAAGGGCCCGGACCAGTCGTCCGGGCCCTGTCTTCTCCCGTAGCGTTCACTACTCCCGCAAATACAGCCGACTTCTCGTGGCAGAACGACTGACGTTGGGTGGCAGACGGCACGTCCGCCGCGTGCAGCATCCCGGCCACCGGTGAGCGGGCCGTGCCGTCCGGGCCGGTACGGCAGCGTATGCAGCCCGCGGGCGCCGGCGCATCCGGATCACGCCCGGGCTACCGCGCTCTGCGGGGACCGCGGGCCGGGCACCGTCGCGGCCGCGGTCGTCAGATCCAGATCGAGACGGTTCAGCTCAACGTGACCGTCAGGGCAAGGGGAACGCGGCCTGACGTTTGCACAGTGCTACACGTCACCTGACCGTGGCTATACGAGGACAGGGACGCACACTCGATCAGGGTGTCGGCGCTTCCGCAGCGCGCACGAGTAGGAGATCGGGCAAAAGTACGCTGAGCCGTGGCGGACGGTCCGCAAGGCGACGGAATCATCTACTCGTCGGCGCGCGCCATGAGCAGGGGCTGGAAGAAGCGTGTCTCCTGCGGCATCCGCCACTTGAGGTCCATGAACCCCACGTCGGCTGCCAGGCCGGTCAGCCGGTCCCGGCCGATTGCCCAGTAGGTGGTCCGGCGGAGCTGGACACGCCATTCTCCGTCTGCCGGAAGCAGTTGGAAGTGCTCCAAGTCGTAGTGCTCGCCTCGGCAGTTCGAGGGGATTCGCACCGATCGAACCCACCGGAAGCGTGAACTGATGTACGCATAAAGGTTGTTGGGACGTAGGTTGTACGTTGACAGTTCACGCCTCGGTTGAAAGACGGACGATACCCATGACCGACCACGCGACGTCGCCCGGACCGGCGGTGCATCAGGAGATCGATACGTCGGTGCCCCACTCGGCCCGGATCTGGAACTACTGGCTGGGTGGGAAAGACAACTACCCCGTTGACGAGAAAGCCGGCGACGCCTACAGCGCCGTCTTCCCCGGCATCGTCACCATCGCCCGCAGCAGCCGTGCCTTCCTGCGCCGCACCCTCACGTACCTGGTCACCGAGGAGGGCATCCGGCAGTTCCTGGACGTCGGGACCGGCCTGCCGACCGTGAACAACACCCATGAGGTCGCCCAGCGGCTCGCCCCCGAGACCAGGATCGTCTACGTCGACCACGACCCGATGGTCCTCGCGCACGCCCGTGCCCTGCTCACCTCCACCCCCGAGGGGGCGACCGCCTACGTCGACGCCAACCTGTCCGATCCGGATCGCATCCTGGCGGCCGCCGCCGAGACGCTGGACCTCACCCGCCCCACCGCCCTGATTCTCAGCAACATCCTGGGCCACGTCGCCGACTACGAACAGGCACACGCCATCGTCACCCGCCTGATGGACGGACTGCCGTCCGGCAGCTACCTCTCCATCAACGACGGTTCACGGGGCACCGACGCCGACTACGAACAGGCCCAGGACGCGTACAACGAAACCGGCGCCGTACCGTACTTCCTGCGCCCCGTCGACGAAATCGCGGCGTTCTTCGACGGTCTGGAACTTTTGGACCCCGGGGTCGTGTCGGTCCCCTTCTGGCGCCCGGACCCCACTTCCCTCACCCCGGAACCCATCGGCGAGCACGGCGGCCTCGCCCGGAAGCCGTGACACCCTGACGGACCAGGCCCCGCGTACGACTAGACAGACCGCCGTCTCGTGCGAGACGGCGGTCTTGTCACACCCACGCGTGGCCAATGCCACAACCTGCGACGAACGCCGTTCTCATGGCTGGCGCTCCTCGCCAGCTCAGAGGTTATGACCGCGCTCTCGTCCTCTTACAGCTGGAGGAGGATGCGAGCTCTGTGAAGGGTGAACGAGGCTCGGCCGTCGCCGACGCAGTGGGCAACCGAATTCCGGCGTAGCCATCTCGCGAGCACGGCCAGATGCCCGAAATCGGCTGTGGCGCCGTCGAGCTGCTGCTGCAGGGCGGGCCGCCGCCGTCGACAGTGACCCTCAGCTGTCGCCTGAGCTGATCGTGCGGTGCCGACTCGACTACGCCACCGTGGCCCACCTGCTCACGCCAACTGCCTGCTCCGGGAGGCCGGCGCCCGCGCGCCGAGTAACGGAGGCCCCCTTCCGCGCCTGTGGCGCGACGTCAGCGATCGTGTTCGACCCGGTCGGGGTGTTCCTGTACGGGTTCGACAGGGGATGCGGCACGCGTGATTGTGGAAGATGCCGCAGTGCGGATCGTTGAGAAGAGCTGGAATGCAGCTATCGGAGGAAGGCGCTGGCAGGGCTGGACCCGATGCGCCTGGCTGTGGCGCATGTAGAGCAGCACGAGCTGGTGTGGATCGTCTCTTGGACATCCGAGGAGTGCCTGCGCACTCGGAATCCGGAATTCATGCTGGCCGGGAACGGGCCGTACCTGGTTGACCGCGCCGACGGAGGGCTGCACCAGATCGGTGTCGTCTACACGGTAACCGGAGCGTGGGAGGCGGACTACCGAGTCCGTATTCGAGGTCAGGCCATACGGACCGCGGTGGAAGATCTGCACGATGAAGTCCGGGCGGTGGCAGACGCTCGCGGAAGGATTCATGCCATGCACACCCTGCGCCAGAGGGTGCCAGTGCTGTCCCACGCCCAGGTCATCGAGTACGTGACCGCCGTGGAAGACGGCGATGCTCCGGCACACCTCGGAGAAGTCTCCACCGGAGAGCTGGTGCCGCCTGCCGATCCGGTTTTGTCCGTGGAGACCATCCGCAGAGCTGAGCGCCGTCGAGCCGACCTCCACCTCGGCCTGCTCCAACTCGCCTGCGCCATCCTCTGCTTGCGACGACTCCGAGCCTCATTCTGAAATGATCAAGTAGTAGGAAATCCCGTCAGGGCGGCTGACGCTGCGGAGCTGGAGGCTGCGCCGGGCGGGTGCCTTGTCGGTCGCCGGGCCAACCCAGGGCGGAGATGCCCAGCCGCGACAGGTACACCGCCTTCGCAGCGGGAGTCTCTTCGAACGGGCCGTGACCGCGCCGAGCAAACAGCCCGACCACGCGGTGCCGGGCTGTCACCCGGCCCAGGGGGGCGGGTCGTTCACGGGAAACCGTGCTCGCGCTCGTGCGATTAGGGCGGCGGGGTCGGGGCGCGCCTGCAGCACGTTCAGGATCAGGAGCCACCACTGGTCCAACCGGGACCCGAGTTCCTGCTCCCTCGCCACCTCGTCGCTGAGGTTATATAGACCGTAAAGCGCGCACACGAGCGTCGTGGCGGCACCCGATGGCTCGATCCCCTCGGCGAGTTCGCCCTTGGACCGGGCCTCGGCCAGAAGCCGTGTGACGGCCGCGGTCCAGGCGGCAAACGGTGCGGGCACGGCCGCGTCGATGCTGCGGCGCTCGGCCCACAGGCGGGCGCCTGCGCGGGCTACGACGTCCTCGCGCAGGACTCTGGCGATTTCGAAGCTCAGGGCGACGAGCTTCTCAAGCGGCGGGACGTCCGGGGCCGTGTAGTAACGGGTCAATTGCGGCCATGCGGCGAACTGTTCGCGGACGACGGCGAGGGCGAGCTTTTCCTTGCTGGAGTAGTGAAAGTAGATGGCTCCGCTGGTCTTCCCCGAGCGGCCGCTTATGTCGTTGATGCTGGTGCCCGTGTATCCCCGTTCGACAAAAAGATGTGCTGCGGCTTCCAATAGGGATCTCCGGGTCGCTCGCGCCCTGTCTTGCACGTATGTTCCACCTTCGTTCATTTATTCAATAGATTTGCTGCAGGGAGGTAGTGCGCCCGCGCATTGGCGGCACTACGCCGTTGGCCGCGGAACTTTTATTATCTTCGACTGTGCGTGCATGTGGGTGACATCGATAAATCGCGGCCACATCCCGATGACTCGGCAAACGGGACTGCCTCATGGGGCCACTACGACACGGTTACCTCAACCAACCTACTTCGCAAGGCAGTTGACCAGACTCACGGCACTCCACAGCCATGCTCCGGCGGCTCCGCCCCCTCACGCCTAGCCTACAACTGGCCTGCCGTCAAACACTCGAAGTAGTGATTGCGTCTCTCTTCTCACAAAATTAACGTAGTGACCACGATGTTTTCGGGCTCGCCCCATGCGGCGGATGACGTCTGTAGCGGTGGGCCCAACGGAGGCGAATCGACCGCCTTCGCGCGCGGTCAAGAAAGACCGTTCGGCATCCCAGTCCCAGCAGTCGAGCGCGTCTCTCCCGCAGTCCGACATCTCACTGAACTCGGCGACACACCGGGGTTTGCGCTCTCTCCGAGAACGGCAGAGAAATGACAGCTCATGGCTTCTTTGGCTGGTCCCCGGCCGCCATCGTCTTCGATTGCGATGGAACCCTGATGGACACCGAACGCCACTGGCAGGACGCACGCAACAGAGTCTTCAGAGAGTTCGGTCTCAAGCCCCCGGCCGGATTCGCCGAGCGAGCCAAGGGAGTGCATTACACCGAGTGTGGGAGCCTCATGGCCAAGGAGACCGGCAAGCCTGACCTCACCGGCGATATGACCCATTCGCTTCTCCGACACTTCACGGCGTTGGTCGCCGCAGACCCTGTCACCATGCCGGGCGCGGCGGCGCTGGTCCGTCTGGCGGCCCGCCACCTGCCCCTCGCGGTTGCCAGCAACTGCCCGCTGGACATGGTGGAGTCCAGCCTGGATCGGGCCGGACTGCTGGGCCACTTCGGCCACATCGTCGTCGCGGGCGCCGGATTGCGGCCCAAGCCCCATCCCGACGTCTACACCGCCGCGGCAGATCTCTGCGGCGTGCGGCCGCAGGACGCACTGGCGGTCGAGGACTCCGTCACCGGTATCGACTCGGCGCGAGCCGCCGGCCTACGCGCACTGGGTGCTGGCCCTCGCCCTGCCGGACGGGGTGCGGACCGGGCCGATTTATGGGTCAGCACCCTGGCTGACCCGGAGCTGGTGGCCTGGGCCAACGCCTGGATCGCTAACTGATCGTTTCAGAATGAGGTTCGGACTCGTCTCAAGCAGATGATGCTGCGGGCGAGTTGGAGCAGGGCGAGGTGGCGTTCGGCGCGTATCTCGTAGGGGGTGCGGAGTCGTTTGAAGTGGTGGAGCCAGGCGAAGGGGTGCTCGACGACCCACCGTGTCCGGCCCAGCCCGGAGCCGTGCGGGGTGCCGCGTCAGGCGATCTCGGGTGTGATCCCACAAGCCCGCACGAGTCGGCAGTACGTGTCGAAGTCGTAGCCGCGATCGACGAAAAGCCGCCGGGGCCGGTGGCGTGGCCGGCCGCGCAAACCGCGAATGCGGGGGAACAGCGTCCAGCAGCGGCATGAACTGCGCTTCCAGCCCCACGGCTTCCGCCGGATCTTCGTCACGGACGCCATCGCGAACGGCATGCCGTCGCACATCGCCCAGATCATCTGCGGCCACAAGGACATCAACACCACGATGGGCTACAACTCCGCCTATCCACACGATGCGATCGAGGCCCACCGAACCTTCATCGCACGCCGCCGTGCACTGCGACCTGCAGAGGAATACCGGACACCCTCCGCTGAGGAGTGGGACCAGTTCCTCGGGCACTTCGAAAAGCGGAAGGTGTCCGTCGGCACCTGCGCACTCGCATTCGGATCACCTTGCATCCATGAGCACGCTTGTGTCCGATGCTCACTCCTGCGACCGGATCCGGCCCAGAGAACCCGATTGGAGGAAATCCGCGACAACCTGATCGCCCGCATCGCCGAGGCCGAGCGGGAAGGCTGGCTCGGCGAGGTCGAGGGACTCCAGGTCAGCCTCGCCGGAGCAGAGGAGAAGCTCGCCCAGCTTGATGCCTGCCAGGAGTGCAGGTCATCGAAGGTTTTCCTCGGAGTCCCCTTGTTCGACCAAAACGGAGCTCGAACGGACAGTGAGCCCTGATCACGAGCGGCCGCCTGGAGCCTGACGGCTCCCCGTCCGGCAGGTTGGATGCGGTCATGCGTTCGGTCAGGCAGCCTCTTCTAGGATTTGCGGGCGAGCAGTTGAATCTCCTGGAACTGCCGTCGGTCGGTGGGCTGGGGCTCGCGAACCATCCGGGCTACCTCGGCCAACCCGGACTTGCGCAGCATCGCGGCGAGGTGATCAGGCGACCACCGATAGGCCGGCGCGACTGTGTGATCGAAGACCTGCGTCGGGTGAGACGGATCATCGCTTGCCGAAAAGCCGACCAGAAGGTGGCCGCCAGGTGCCAGCACACGATGGAATTCCGCCAGGATGACGGGAAGTTCCTGCGGCGGAGTGTGGATGATGGACCAACGTGAGAGTACGCCGCCCAGCACGCCGTCAGCGATGTTCAACGCGGCCATCGAGCCCACGTCGAACCGCAGGCCCGGATAGGCCTGTCGAGCCAACTTGATCATTACGGAAGAGGCATCAACGCCAAACACGGAAAGCCCCAACTTGGCCAGATGGCCGGTGATATTGCCAGGCCCACACCCCAGATCCGCGACCTGACCGTCCCCACTCGCGCATACGGCCTCGGCGAAGGCACCCAAGATCGCGCGGTCCAAAGGCCTGTCACGCAGCTCGTCGCTGAACAGCTGCGCGTAGGTGGGGGCAGCAGCGTCGTAGGCCTCGCGGGTGGCACTGAGGGCATCGTGTTCGACCATGCTCGCAACAGTAGTTCCTGGCGCGGAGGCGAGTCGAGAGATTCACGATCTTCCCTCCCGCCTGTTCGCCCGGGCTATCGCTGGTTCAGAGAAGGTCGGTGTAGAGCTTGGTCGTCAGCTGGCCGCCGCAGCCACCGAGCAATGGCCCGCACCAGAACGTGTCGTGCTCGTGCCGTCGGCGGAAGGCGTCCAGCTCAATCGGTCTTCTCGCCGTTGCTGGTCGCCTTGCTCGTCAGCTGAGGGGCGTGACCGAGCAGGGGGCTGGTGAACTCTTCCCCGGTCGTGGCGATGTAGCCGTTGTTCTGCGCCCAGCGTTCGGCCTCGAAGCGGGCCCGGCCGAAGTCGGTGACCGCCGCGAGGCCGAGGAGTTGGCCGCTGGCTACGTTCACAAGCCGGGCAGCGGCTACTGTGCTGTTGTGATGATCAACGGGGAGGACACGGCATCCGGGACCGCGCTGTTGATCGCGGCAGCCCCGGCCGGCAAGGGTTGTCTCATCGACGCAACCAGCGTCCTGCCCACGCTCGCGGCGGTCCCGCCCAGCATCCTGACCGGCACGACAGCAGCCACCATCGTTGAACTCGCCGACCCGACCGACCCGCAGACCGTCCTCACCCGCATCCGCGCCGCGGCCGCCGCACCCGGCCCACTCTTCCTCTACATCACCGGACAATTCCACCTCGACCACAAGCAGCGCCTGATCCACCTCGCACTCGCCCGCACCACGCCGACCACCCTGCGCTACACCGGATTGCCCTGGCACTGGCTGGCCGGCGAACTCAAACTGCGCCGACCGGGCACCACCACCGTCGTCACCGACGTGGTCGCCGCCCCAGACGCCTGGCAGCAGCTCCGTACCGAGGGTCTCGATCTCGGCTATGGGATCCGCGTATACGGCCGGATCACCCCGCCACCGCCCCGCCACCGAATCGCAGAACCGGCCTACCTGAAGGCCCTCGCTACCACCTGGCGCAGCGGCATCAACCCGCCGCTCGCCCAGCTCCACGAACAGGCCGCCGCCCAGTCCGGCCCCGACGACGCGCTGTTCCTGGCCATCGACGACACAGCCGTCCCCGCCCCTGCGGCGTCGGCTGTCCAGGTGCCGAACCGGCCACACCAGGAGCCTGCACCTGTTCCGACGGCGCCTGCTCCGATTTCAGAAAACACCGAGGCGGCCGAAGAGGATCCGCTGCCTGCGATTTTTGCCGCCGCCCATGCCGGGCGGCACGGCGAAGCTGCGTCGCTCGCAGCCATGTGGGAGGGGTGGGCTCTGCGTACCTACGGCGCAGGCTCCGTACAGGCCACCCACTGGCTGGAGGTCCGGGCCGACCTCGCTCGCCTGGCCGACGATCCGGCGCGCAGCTGCGAGTTGTGGATGGCTGCCGCCGACGCCCGCCTGGCCCGGCAACAGCCCCCGGACGACCCCGCCGTAGAAGGCGCCGTGGACCGCGCCCACCACCAGTGGCAGGAGCTTCGCGACCCGCAGCGGGCCCGGGAACTCGGCCCGCCCCTGGTCTCGTTGCGCCGCCACGTTCCTGGCCGGCGCTCCGGGGCGGTCGAAGCCGTCCAGCGCCGACTGGAGCTGCTGCACACCATGCCCCCGGTGGAGGCCCACCGTGCGGCACCCTGACGAGTGGCTTTGTTTACGCAAGTCATGGCTCCGGCTCAGCTTGTGTGGTGGATGCACGCTGAGTGACGGCTGACAGCCGTTGGGCGCCAAGGGAAGTTACCCAAAAATGATTAGTGGCCAAGGCGGTTGGGCCGACAGTTCGGGGCCGTGGAAGAGAGCGTGCTCCAGCTGCAGGAGTTGTTGTTTCCGTCGATCGCGGACGTCGTCATGCTGTCGGTGGACGTGAGTATCCAGATGGTGCGCGTTGATGCGCGATGCACCGCGACGGGCACCTTATGCCCGGGGTGCGGGAAGTAGTCCCGTCATGTTCATGGCTCCTACCTGCGGTTTCCCGCTGATGTACCGAGTGCCGGGCGAAGCG
Organism: Streptomyces sp. NPDC058092; assembly: GCF_042884935.1. Classification (NCBI taxonomy): domain Bacteria; kingdom Bacillati; phylum Actinomycetota; class Actinomycetes; order Kitasatosporales; family Streptomycetaceae; genus Streptomyces; species Streptomyces sp. NPDC058092. The sequence continues at coordinate 13,467 of NZ_JBHVSY010000049.1, read as the reverse complement.
TCGTCCTCCGGCTGCGGGTCCGCCGCTTCACCTGCCAGAACGCCTCCTGCTCGCGCAACACGTTCGTCGAGCAGATACCCGGCCTGGGCGCGGCACCCGGCTCTTCCTGGTCCACGCGGGTTTCGACCCCGACCACCCGCTCCAACTGAAAGCACGCAAGATCATGGCCGTCGGCTCCGCAGACCGAGGCGCGCATCCCGCCGTGCGGTCGCCCTCGGCGCGGGCCGGGGGTGGCCGGCTTGCCTCAGTGCGGGGAGTGCCGGCGCAGAGGCGTGACGGATCCCCGCCGGCGAAGACCGCCCCGGCGACCGGGGCCCGACTGCCCCTTCTGCAAGAATCACCACATGGCTGAACACGACACGGCCCACGGCTACCTGCTGGACAACCAGCAATCGGAGGCAGGGATCCGCTTCGGCGCCCTCAGCGAGTTGTTCGATCCGGTGACGTTCCGGCATGTCGACCAGCTCGGGATCGCCGCCGGCATGCGGTGCTGGGAGGTCGGTGCCGGCGCTCCGTCCGTACCCCTCGGGCTGGCCGAGCGAGTCGGCGCGACGGGAGCAGTGATCGCCACCGACATCGACGTGTCCTGGACCCGGGACATCGACGGTGGCGTGATCGAGGTGCTGCGGCACGACGTGGTGGCCGACCCGCCGCCGCCCGGCGGCTTCGACCTCGTCCACGCCCGACTGGTCCTGGTACACGTCACCGATCGCGCCGAGGCGCTGCGCCGGATGATCCAGGCGCTGCGGCCCGGCGGCCGGCTGCTCCTGGAGGATGCCGACCCGGGGTTGCAACCACTGTTGTGTCCGGACGAGTCCGGTCCCGAACAGCGGCTCGCGAACCGGCTGCGATCCGGCTTCCGCGCCTTGATGGCGGCACGCGGCGCGGACCTCGCATACGGGCGAACCCTGCCCCGGCTGCTGCGTGAGGCCGGTCTCGAGGACGTTCAGGCCGACGCGTACTTCCCGATCACCTCGCCGGCTTGTGCCGTCCTCGAGGCCGCGACCGTGCGGCAGATCCGCCACCGTCTGGTAGCGGAAGGGCTTGCCACCGACAGGGAGATCGACCGCCACCTGGCGAACGTCGCCACCGGACGCCTCGACCTTGCCACCGCCCCCATGATCTCCGCGTGGGGACGGCGCCCGTAACCCTCCCCGATTGCCTCTCACACGCATCCGTCGTCCAACTGAACCGCTCCTCGCCTTGCCGGCGGGTTCGTTCCGGTCCCTTCGTACGATCGGGGCCCCAGGGCCTGCCCGCCGGCCAAAGGATGGCCATCGGGTCACGTGCGCGGCTGCCTCGCTCTGCTCGAACTGGTAGAAACCCTCCAAGGCCGTCTCGCGATCGTTGTGCCCGATGAGGTCTCCGCCCCCATACGTACGGTCGCAGACTTGCAGGATGCGGTGGCCCACCTGGTGGCTGCCGCGCTCTCATCCGCGCCGACCCCAAGGACCTGATCGTGAGCGAACGCGTCGTCTCCCCCCTGAACCGCGGTTTCCTCTTCCTCGACTCCCACCCGGCCGGCTGCCGCAAGGTGGTGGCCGACATGTGGCGGGCCGTCCCCGCACAGCAGCCCGGCGGGCACGGGCCGGTAGCGCTCGTCATCGGCTCGTCCGCCGGGTACGGGCTCGCCGCCACGATCGCCGGGCTCGCCCGCGCCGGGATCCGCGGCATCGGGGTGTGCTTCGAGAAGGCACCCGGACGGCGCACCGGCACGGCCGGCTGGTACCGCACCGCCGCGACCGCCGAACTGGCCCGCGAGTACGGGCGGGACATGGTCTTCCTCAATGGTGACGCGTTCTCCGATGCGATGAAGGATCAGGTCGCCGACCTTCTCAAGCAGCGGTACGGGCGGCTGGACCACCTGATCTACTCGGTGGCTGCCCCGCGACGCACCGACCCGGACACCGGCGTCACCTACTCCTCCGTCCTCAAGCCGATCGGCGAGCCCTACCGGACCAAGACCCTCACGTTTGACGGCTCCGGTGCCCCGGAAGTCACCGAGGTGGAAACCGCCCCGGCCGCGGGCGACGACATCGAGCAGACCACCGCGGTGATGGGCGGCACGGACTGGGAGCGGTGGATCGACTACTTGGCCGGACGGGACCTGCTCGCCGACGGGTTCACCACCGCCGCGCTCTCCTACATCGGCTCACCCCTGACCGCGGGCATCTACCGGCAGGGCACCATCGGCGCGGCCAAGGCCCACCTCGAAGCCACCGCCCGCACCCTGAACGAACGCCTGGACAAGCTGGTCGGCGGCCGCGCGCTCACCTCCGTCAACGGGGCCGCCGTCACCCAGTCCTCCACCGCCATCCCCGGCATCGCCCTGTACGTCGGCCTGCTGCGCGGCGTCCTCGATGAGGGCATGGTCCCGCCGATCGACCAGCTCACCGAGCTGTGGGACCAGCTCACCGGCACCCGCCCCCTCGCTCTCGACGACGACGGCCGAGTCCGCCTCGACACGTGGGAACTCACAGCCCCAGTACAGGAGGCCGTCGCCGACCGCTGGAACTGCGCCACCACGAACAGCATTGGCGACCTCGCCGATCTCGACTGGTTCCACGCCGAGGTCCAGCGCCTGTACGGATTCGCCGTATCCGGCATCGACTACGCCGCACCCGTCGACACCGACATCCCCTGGCCGGACCCGACCGCCTGACCCCACCGTTGGAGGAGCGCCATGCGCCTGCCCACCGACGACACCCTCGTCCGCCGGCAGCAGGACCTGGAGACCACGTTCGCCGCATTCGCCGACCACGAACTGCACCAGGCCACTGCCCGGATCAGCGAACCGGCCGTGCACGACGCGGCCGGCGCCTTCCTGACCAGGCCGAGCAAGTGCCTGCCGGACATGGCGTTCCTCCACGCCGCACGCACAACGTCGACGCCCAACTCCGTTCCGCCGACCTGACCATGGTCGCAGCCGCGCTGGAAGTCCGGCACGGAGCGATCCTGCTGCGCGAGGACATGGTCGACGACGACACCGTCCGCGGCGACCACCCCACCGCCCACCCACTCACCGACCCGCGCCTTCGGTGGCTTCACACACAGCAGGGACACGGGGAAGTTCCACGGCGTGATCGTGCCGACCACGCCCACCGGCCGGTTGTGCACCTCAAGGGTGCGCTCAGCCCGGTCGGGGAGTCTTTCGACCTCGTTCCAGGCGAGGCCGGCGAAGTGGTCCAGGAGCCCGGCACCCACCCGGAACTCGCCGACCGGCGGTCCGAGCGCGTCCCGCGCCCTCTCCCAAGGCTGGGCCAGGGCCGGACGACGGGAAACCGAGTCGTCTCCGGCCCGGTTCAGGGCTGCTTGCGTGGCTGCTCCAGATGTTTCTCCGTTGGCCGTGCGACCGTCTGTGGCGCGGTCATGTCGAGCAGGAGCAGGGCGTCGTGGTCGGGGGTGCCGGGTTCGGCAATGTAGACGCCGAGACGCTGGCCGGGGGTGCCCTCCAGGTCCATGGACTGGGCGGTGAGGGTGATCGTGCCGACGTGGGGGTGGTGGAAGGTCTTGTGCGCGGGTTTGCGCCCCGTCACGTCGTAGCGTTCCCAAAGCTTGGCTAAGTCGGGGCTCTTGAGGAGGAGTTCGCCGACGAGGTGGGTCAGGTCGGGGGCGTCGAGTGCGGTTCCGGCGAGGGCGCGCAGGCGGGAGACGCAGGCGCGGACCTGGTTGTCCCAGTCGGGGAACAGCTCGCGGGCGACGGGGTGAAGGAAGAGGTAGCGGGCCAGGTTCCGCTGCTTGGCGGGCCAGTCGCCCAAGCCGGCGTACAGCGCGAGCCCACCGGGGTTCCAGGCGAGGAAGTCCATGCTGCGGCTGACGATATAGGCCGGGTTCGGGCGCATCGTCTCCAGCAGCAGCTTCAGGTGCGGACGTACGGTACGGCTCGGCGCGGGCGGCAGCTCGGGGGCGTACCGGGCGGCCCGGGCGGCCAGCTCCCGCAAATGCTGGTGTTCCCGGTCGTCCAGGTGCAGCGCACGGGCGAGGGCATCGAGCACGGCGGGGCTGGGGCGGGTCTCCTGCCGCGCTCCATGCGCACGTAGTAGTCGATGCTGATGCCCGACAGGGTGGCCACTTCCTCCCTGAGCAGTCCCGGGGTGCGGCGCAGGCCGACGCCGACCGTGAGTCCGACCTGCTCGGGGCTGGTCCGGGTGCGGCGGGCACGCAGGAGCCGGCCCAGCTCGGCACCGCCGTCGCTCCTGCCGGTGGTGGTGCCGGTGCTCTGCTCAGATGCCATGAATCCAGTGTCACACCGCACTGACCTGCCCGGCGGCGCAGTGGGAGGCCCTGTCATTACCCCGAAGAGCCCGGCCTGCCACCGGGGGCGAAACGGCCCGAAGGTGGAATCACGACGCCGGAAGGCGAAGCCGACGAAATGAGGGACCTGATGCGCCACATCAAGCTGCGTGACCTGGAAGTTTCCCGGATCGGTCTCGGCGCGATGGGAATGTCGCACGGCTACACGGACTCCGGGACCGACGAGGCGGAGTCCGTCCGCACCCTCCACCGCGCTCTGGAGCTGGGCGTCACTCTTATCGACACCGCCGAGATCTACGGTCCGTATGCCAACGAGGAACTTCTCGGCCGGGCTCTCAAGGGGCGCCGCGACCAGGTCGTACTGGCGACGAAGTTCGGCCTCATGTCCCACACGGGAACGGGTGGGAGGGCGGGAACGGCAACGGCACCCGGCTCGGGCGCCTGGACAGTGGACAGCAGACCGGCCAACATCCGTACCGCTGTAGAAGGCTCCCTCACCGCCTGGGCACCGACCACATCGACCTCTACTACCAGCACCGGGTCGACCCGAACACCCCGATCGAGGAGACCGTCGGCGCGCTGGCCGAGCTGGTCGCCGAGGGCAGGATCCGCGCGATCGGCCTGTCCGAGGCCGGGCCCGACACCATCCGCCGCGCACACGCCGTCCACCCCCTCACGGCCGTGCAATCGGAGTACTCGCTGTGGACCCGCGACCCCGAGGCGCGGGTGCTGCCGCTGCTGCGCGAGCTGAACATCGGCTTCGTACCGCTCGCGCCGCTGGGCCACGGCTTCCTCACCGGCACGATCCGCTCCACCGGCGCCTTCGCGGAGGGCGACTTCCGGTACGGCAACCCGCGCTTCACCGGCGAGAACTTCCAGCGCAACCTGCGCCTCGCCGACGCCGTCCAGTCCGTCGCCGCGGAGGCCGACGCCACCCCCGCCCATGTCGCCCTCGCCTGGCTGCTGTCCCAGGGCGACGACATCGTGCTCATCCCCGGCACCAAGCGCGTCCGCCGGGTCGAGGAGAACACCGCCGCTGACGGGCTCCGGCTGACCGCCGACCAGCTCGACACACTGACCCGTCTCCCTGCGGCGGCCGGAGCCACCCACACGGAGGCCGGCCTGCGGATGCTCGAACGCTGACCATCCTGCTCTCTCTTCCCCCGCCCGCGCGCACCAGTTCATCCCGTACAGACAGAAGGAAAACCTGATGCAGACCGTCACCCTGAACAACGGCGTCGAAATGCCCATCCTCGGCTTCGGTGTCTACCAGATCCCACCGGAGCAGACCGAGCAGGCCGTCTCCGAGGCCCTGGCCGCCGCTTACCGGCTTCTCGACACCGCCGCCGCGTACGGAAACGAGGAGGCCGTAGGCCGTGCGCTCAAGAGCAGTGGCGTTCCGCGCGAGGAGCTGTTCGTCACCACCAAGCTGTGGGTCCAGGACGCGCCCGCGCAGGAGAACACCAAGCGCGCCTTCGAGACGTCGCTGGCCAAGCTCGGCCTGGACCACCTCGACCTGTACCTGATGCACCAGCCCTACGGCGACGTGTACGGCCAGTGGCGCGCCATGGAGGACCTCAACCGCGTAGGGCTCGCCAAGGCGATCGGCGTCGCCAACTTCTACCCCGACCGGCTCCTCGATCTCATCGTCAACAACGACATCACCCCGGCGGTCAACCAGATCGAGACTCACCCCTTCTTCCAGCGCATCGCCGACCAGGAGCTCATGCGCGAGCACCGTGTCCAGATCCAGTCGTGGGGCGGGTTCGCCGAAGGCAGGAACGGTCTGTTCACGAATCCGCTGCTGGCCGAGATCGGTGCCAAGTACGGCAAGTCCGTGGCACAGGTCGCCCTCCGGTGGCTGACCCAGCGCGGCATCGTCGCGATCCCCAAGTCGGTCCGGGCCGAACGCATGGCGGAGAACATCGACATCTTCGACTTCGAACTCACCGACGACCGGATGGCCGCCATCGCCACCCTGGACACCGGAGCATCGCTGTTCTTCGACCACCGCGACCCGGCGATCGTCTCCTGGCTCGCCGAGCGCCGCCTGGACGCCTGACCGAGCAGCGCATCGCCGAACTCGCCGTCACCGGAGCAGATGTCCGCAGAGCATCGGCCTCGTCTCAGGTCAGATCCGTGCGGGGGTGGATGGTCCAGTGCTTGGTTCGTAGGACTCGTCCGGCGAAGGTCACGTCCTGCTCGCCCAGGGACCTGAATCCGAGGGAGTGGCAGATACCGTTCGATGCGGCGTTCGTTGTTGCCGGAAATGCGTGTATGAGCCCCCACCGGCCGTCGTCGCGGGCCTGCTCGAGCAGCATGCGGACGCCCTGTTTGCCGAGTCCCCGCCTCTGAAACTCCGGCAGTACCATCCAGCCGATCTCGGAGATGCGCTCGGTGTCGGTGTCGTGGGGCCACAAGGTCACGGTTCCCGCGACCACGTCCGGTTCTGCTTCATCGGGCACGATCATCTTTGTCCAGTCCGTGCCCACAGCCGCCCGTTGAACATCACGTCGGACCTTCGAGTCCATGCCCTCGCGAGGCAACGGGCCACCGAGATCGACCATCATGGCCGGATCACATCGCATCCGAACGTAGGCGTCGACGTCACCGTACTCAACATCACGTAGCAGCATCTGTGTTGCTCCTCTGTCCTGCTGATCTTTTGCTACCCCTGCGATCATTGAAACAGCGGGGAGCCGACTGGACAGGTGCCGCTGGGCCTGATTGTGCCAGTCGCCATGCTCAGGCCTCCGCCGGTAATGGGCTACAGCTCCCAAAGATGCGGCCAGGGCAGCGAACGCCTGGTCAACAAGGAGCGTCCGAGAGATCTGGCGACATGGCGCTGTGAGGGCGCCAACGTTGTCTCGCTGGGCAACCGCACAGCCGCCGAGGTCCCGCGGATCAGCCTGGGCCATCGCCGTCCTCCGCTTCGATGGGCCTGATCCCGAGTGTGAAGCGGGCCGGAACCGCGGCCAGATGATGCCGTGGCTGGACGGAAGGCCCGCACGAGCCGCTGCCGAGGCCGTGGTGTTCGAGGTCGATGTTGAGGTGGACGAGGCCGTCGGGCTCCAGGCGGGCGGTGTGGGCCGCGCTCTGCAACGCCTGTGTGGACCAGGGTTTCACGGTCAGGTCGAACCACGGGCTGCCGTTGATCTCGATGCCGCGCTTGCCGCACCCGGCGGGACCTGGAGGGGTGCCGCCCGTGCCGGACCCGCCGGGACGGAAGCGGGTGAGGCGGGCCCACCGGAGGTGTCTCCGATTGCCGTTCTCCTGCGGGCGCACGTACGGGGTCTGCATGGCTTCGACGGTGCTCTCGTACCGTCCGATCCGCACCGCGGAGTCACTGTCCCGGTATGCCTCACCGGGTCCGAGGCCGAACCAGCTGACCTGGTCGAACTCGCCCGGCAGGGTCATCGCGACGCCGAGCCTGGGCAGCGGGACGGGCCACGGACGCGTCGGTGCGGTGTCGACGGTCAGCACAAGCCGGTTCCCGTCCTCGGCACTCCAGTGGTAGTCGGCGAGCAGGGCGAGGTCCGAACCCGCCGGGGAGATCCTGGTCCGTACGGTGATCCCGTCGTCGCCGGTCTCGACCTGCAGGACCTTGTGCCGGAGGCGGTCCAGTCCGGCCTGCTGCCATGCCGCCCCCAACGGTGAGAACCGGTCGTTGTCGATCGGCGCCCGCCACACATCGACCCGGGGCCCGCGCACGGGCAGTTCACCGAGGCGGACCAGGGTTCCGGTGATCGCGTCGAACCGGGCGGCGCCCAGCGTGATCGTGTCACCGTCGCGGCGCGGTACCGCGACCCGGCCGCCGTCTCCGCGCCCCGGTGAGGCGTCCGGCAAAACGGCCTGCGACGCGCTGTCGGCGCCCGGACCGATCTGGGTCCAGGCGACGGTGTGGCCCACGTCGGCCCAGGGTTCGTTCGCGGCGAGTTCGGCGCTCACGGTCAGCCAGTGTTCTCCTTGCCCGGCCGTGTCGACGGCCCTGGCCAAGGAGTCGGGCCAGTCGGCACGGTCCTGCGCGCCGGGCCCGATCACCGGTACCTCCCACTCGCTCCCAGCCACGGGGACGCCGTCCGTCTCCAGGCGCCAAGTCCACCTGAGATACCCGGTGTCACGTGTGTGGTGCAGGTTGCGGACCACGATGCCCCGGCCCGGCGCGGCCTCGATCCTGACCGGCTCGATGACCTTCGCGTACTCCAGCAGTCCGGGCGAGGGGGTGCGGTCCGGGAACAGCAGCCCGTCGATGACGAAGTTGCCGTCGTGGACGGGCTCCCCGAAGTCCCCGCCGTAGGCGTGATACAGGGTTCCGTCGGCGTCTCGCCGTGCGATGCCGTGGTCGATCCACTCCCAGACGAAGCCTCCGGCCAGTCGCGGATGCGCCTCGAACAGCTCCTGGTACTCACGCAGTCCGCCGGGCCCGTTGCCCATGGCGTGCCCGTACTCGCACAGCAGCAACGGCATGGCGCGCCGCCGTGCGTCATTCGCGGGGTCGCCGGTCAGCGGTTCCTGCCCGCAGGCGATCGCCGCCACCGTGGAGTGCTCCGGGTACATCACCGAATAGAGGTCGGTGCAGACGCAGTTCTCCCAGTCGCCCTCGTAGTGGATGAGGCGGTCCGGGTCCCTGTCACGGATCCATGCGGCCATGGCCTCCAGGTTCGCCCCGGTGCCCGACTCGTTGCCCAGCGACCAGATCACGACACTGGGATGGTTCTTGTCCCGTTCCACCATCCGCTCGGCCCGGTCGAGCAGCGCCGCCCGCCAGGCCGGGTCGGCACCTGGGTTGCCCCGCCAGGCATTCTTCGAGAAGCCGTGGGTCTCCAGGTCGCATTCGTCGATCACCCAGAGCCCGTACTCGTCGCACAGGTCGAGGAAGGCCGCGTCCGGCGGGTAGTGGCTCGTTCTGACGGCGTTGATGTGATGCCGTTTCATCAGCAGCACGTCGGTGAGCATCGTCTCGTGCGTGAGTGTCCGTCCGGTGACCGGATGCCATTCGTGCCGGTTGACGCCGCGGAACAGCAGGGGCTTGCCGTTGGCGGTCAGTACGCCGTCCTCGACCGCGATCCGCCGGAAGCCGATCCGGATCGGCACCCGTTCCGTCGCCGTCGTCAACTCGCCTCGGTAGAGGTGTGGCTGTTCGTCGCTCCAGGGCGTGACACCGGCCACGGCGTGCGGTCCGGCCGGGTCGGCGTCGACGAGCCCGAGTTCCGGGACGGTGAGCCGGGCCTCGCCCTCGACGTCGACCCGCAGCGTGCCCAGGCCCGTGCGGTGGTCGTAGTCGGCGTGGACGAAGAAGTCGGCGATGCCCCCGGCGGGCCGGGCCAGCAGCCGAACCGAGCGGAAGATCCCCGACAGCCACCACATGTCCTGGTCTTCCAGGTAGGTTCCGGCGGACCACTGGTGCACCCGGACCGCCAGCACATTGCGTCCGGGGCACAGCACGTCCGTGACATCGAACTCGGTCGGCAGCCGGCTGCCCTTGCCGTCTCCCAGCCGTACCCCGTTCAGCCAGACCGCGAAGCACGAGTCCACACCCTCGAACCTGAGGACCGCCGCTCCCCCGCCGGCGAAGCCCGCTCCGGCCTCGAACTCCCGGCGGTACTCCCCCGTCGGGTTGTCGTCGGGCACTCGGGGCGGGTCGACCGGGATCGGGTACGTGATGTTCGTGTAGGCGGGAGCGCCGAACCGGGTGGGCCCTGGCAGGCCGTCCAGCTGCCAGCACGAGGGCACCGTGATGCGGGTCCAGGCATCCGCGTCGAACGCGGGGTCCTCGAATCCCGGGGTCAGACCGTTCAGCCCGGCGGCCGGCCGGAAGCTCCACGAGCCGTCCAGTTCGATCACCGGTGCGTCGGAGCGGAACGACGCACGGGGCCGTGCCCGGCCGTTGCCGGGTGATACGTCCTCGACGTACGCGTTCGCGGTGCGGCAGCGCTGCGCGTGGTCCATCGGTTAGTACTCCAGCTGTAGATCGAGATCTTGCTCATTGTGCTGGTCGCTTCGGCTGACCTGTGCGCAAGGCCGCCTGGCGGAGTGGTCACCGGGATGCAGCCGCACTGCAGTGCCGCGGTTTCAGCGATCTGGGCAGTACGGGCCAGCGGGCGCCTCCGGGAAGTCCTCCCGTCCGTCCAGCCACCCGCAGAGCCGTTCGGCCAGTGTGAGGTCTTCGGGGAACAGAGCGTGCCCGTGATCAGGGCATCGTTGGTTGGGATCCCATCCCCACATGCGGCCTTCTGGGGTGCTGTAGTCGACGAGGGACCAGATCGCACAGCCCCACGCCAGGAGCGGTACAACAGACGGCGGGTGGTTGGGGATTGAGTGCCCCCCAAGTATTCCTCCAGCAGCCGACCGCTGTCGCTGAAGCTGTAGGTGGTGTCAGTAAGGGACAAAGCCTCGCCCCCAGCGGCCGAACCCACCGTCGGCGACTTCGAGATAGATCCGCTTGAGGAGTGGCGGCATCGGATGCCCCACTGCGGTCTCAAGCTCGGCCACGGCCTCGGGCGGCGCAGGTGTCGGCAGCTGGCCAGCCGCATCCTGCTCTCGGATCCTGTGGATGATCTCGTCGTCGGTCAAGCCGGCATTCGTAGCAGCTGCCACCGACATCAACCACACCGCCCCCGGGACAACGAGGGCCTCGGTCAGGTACGGGGAGACCCGGGCGCGGGCTGCGCCCAGGGATCCGCGCTGGGGAGTCCGGCGAGTGGCCAGCTCGCAGCCGGCCTCTCGTTCCGCACCATCAGGACCGAATTCGTGGCGCGCCGTGTCCGACCGCCGCTGGTGGGCTGCGGCAGGGCTTGACGGCCCCAGCGAGCCGGTGACCGCCCGTCACGGTCACCGGCTGGCCCGGCCGGGTCAGGGGTTGTAGTAGCCGGTCACGTAGGTGCGGTCGAAGCGACCGGCCTCCAGGTCCGCGCGCTGGATAGACCACTGCATTTTCGTGCCTTCCCGGTCTGCGACATCCGCGTCCCAGTGAACCAGCGCAACCCAGTCCTCGGGGTCGCCCGACACCGGCTCACCGCCGCCCCACCGCCCTTGCTCGGCCTGCTGCACAGCGCAGCTCACGATCTCCTCCAGCGGGTCCGGGTACGCCGCGTAGCCGCCGAGCTGCAGATGCCGGTTCCTGCCCGCGACCTCGTCCCAGACATCCTGGAGCCCGTCCTGGTGCGGGAAACCGCCAGGTGATTGGTCCGGCAGGTCCGGTTCGGCCGTGACTCTCAACTCGCCCTGCGGGAAGTTGTCGAAGTTCTCCCGGAACTCGCCGACGCCGTTGTCCCCGTAGGCCGTCCAGGTATATCTGTCGCGCTCTGTCACCGGGGTGCCGGCCGGGACATAGACGGCATGTCCGCGGTTGTCGCCGTCCCACAGCTCCCAGATCTCGGAGAAGAGCAGCAGGCGTCCGTCCGGCGGCAGAGGAAGGTCCGTCGAGCCCTTCGGCAACGCGGCGAAGTCGATGTACCCGACGTACGGGTGCCTGGGGTCCGGGACGTCGGCGGGCAGCAGCAGTGGCCCGCCGAACCTCCCCGCGACCGGCCCCTCTCCGTCCAACCTGAGGATCGCGCAAGGCCGGGCGTGGCCGATCCACCGGTCCACCTCCTCCGCCGGTATCGGGTCCACACGGTGGAGCACACTGCCCACCTCAACGGCCCTCGTACGAAAGGGAATCAACGCTTCACGAAGCTCATCTGTCACACCGGCAAAGGTAGTCGCCGCCACCGACAACTTGCCCGGGCTGCCCGAGGCAACTCATAGCGGTGGCATCCTTGATCATCGTGAGTTGTGTGCACTGACGATGAGACGGTGGCGGCTGGCCACAGCATAGATCCCGTCCGCTGGCGGGAGGCGTTCGAGGTGGCCATGGGCCGGATCGCGGGCCGGTTCGCCCGGGTCGAACCCCGGTTGCGGGCCCGGCGGTTGGTACTGGGCCTGCTGTCGGACCTGCCGCGCAAGAACTGCTGGACGATCGCGGAGTGGGCCGGGGAGACCAGCCCGCACGGCATGCAGCATCTGCTGTGCCGAGCCGTCTGGGATGCCGATGGCGTCCGTGACGACGTGCGCGAATACGTCGTCGAGCACCTGCATGACGATGCCGCGGTCCTGGTGGTCGACGAGACCGGGGACGTGAAGAAGGGCACCCACACGGTCGGGGTCCAGCGCCAGTACACCGGCACGGCGGGACGGATCGAGAACTCCCAGGTTGCGGTCTACCTGGTCTATGCCGGTGAACGCGGTCACGCGGCGGTGGACCGGGAGCTGTACATCCCGCGCTCCTGGACGTGCGACCCGGACCGCTGCCGTGCGGCCGGACTCGCCTCGGACACCGTTTTCGCGACCAAGCCGGAACTTGCCCGCACGATGATCGAACGGTTCCTGGACGCCGGGCACCACGCCGGCTGGGTCACCGGGGACGAGGTCTACGGAGGCAATCCAAGTCTTCGTACGGCTCTGGAGGAACGCGGTATCGGCTATGTCCTCGCGGTGGCCTGCTCGGCCGAAGTGCCCACCGGCGCAGGCAAGTTCCGCGCTGATGCCCTGGCGCGGAAGGTGCCGAAGCGGGCCTGGCAGAAGCTCTCGGCCGGGGACGGCGCGAAGGGGCAGCGGTTCTACGACTGGGCCGTCATCGACCTCGCCGAGGCAGCCCCCGGCTGCCACCAGCTGCTGATCCGCCGTAACCGCAGCACCGGTGAACACGCCTACTACCGATGCCACTCCCGCACGCCGGCATCCCTGGCCACCCTGGCCAGGGTCGCAGGTTCCCGATGGCGGGTGGAGGAGACCTTCCAAACCGAGAAGGGACTGGCCGGGCTGGATGAGCACCAGGTCCGCCGCTATCCCTCGTGGGCCCGGTGGGTCACCCTCGCGATGCTGGCCCACGCCTTCCTCGCCGTCGTCCGCGCCGACGAACACGCACACCGGCCCTCGCCGGACGACCTGATCCCGCTGTCCTGCAACGAGATCTGCCGCCTATTCATCGCGCTCGACGTCCGGCCCGTACGCGGCGCGGCCCACCGGCTTGCCTGGTCCGACTGGCGACGCCGCCACCAGGCACGATCACGCACCAGTCACTACCGGCGACAAGCCGCATCCCAGACATGAAGATCACGATCTACAGCTGGAGTATTAGTACTCCAGCCGGACTTCTCCATTAGCGCTGGTCAACGGCTTGGGCGTGGAGAGTGTAGCGGGCTGGAATGGGGGTGGGACGGTCTTTGCCGG
>NZ_JBHVSY010000048.1:0-29362 GCF_042884935.1 Streptomyces sp. NPDC058092 | reverse complement strand
GCGGGTACCACATCGCTGCGCGATGTGCAAGCGAACTGCCCCGCTGCGCGGGGCAGTTACGCAACCCGCTCCGCGGGTTGCGAACCTCAGGGCTGCGCCCTGAGGTTGAGGCCCGGCGGGCCGGGCCAACTCCCTCCGCTTCGCTCCTGGAGTTCAGGGGCCGGCCCGCGTTGCGGGCCGGTGGGCCCCGCTGCGCGGGGGCCCGGCCTGGTGGGGTGTCAGGTGCAGGTAATTTCGCTTCCTGTAAGGGAGTTGACGGTGCTTCGCAACCCGTCTGAGGGTGTGTCCGCTGCGCTCCCCCACCCCGGGCCCTTCCGGCTGCGCCTCCAGGACCTGAAGCCCGCTACGCGGGCTTGGCTGGCTACGAGGGGAGGGGGTCGTTCGTTCGTTTCGGGTTTCAGTGTAGCGGGTGCATCAGGTTTGATACGCATGTACTGTTGGCGGAAACGCAGGACACCTCTAGCCACCTGATGCGGGCCCAGGTGCCCGTGCTTCCGGAAAAGGTAAAACGCATGTGGAGTGCTCAGGACGTGGCGCGGGATCAGGTCCGACGTCAGGCGAATGGCCTGGATATCGCCGCCGTTGCGGAAAAGGTCGCGGCGGCCGCTGTCCGTGAGCGGAAAACCGCGGAGCAGTTGAGGGGAAACGGGTCCTTCTACGAGTTCGAGATGGACCGGGAGCGGATGGCTGCCATCTGGCTGGCCAAACACGCTGAGTGGCGGCGCGTCAGGGACTTGATGACTGCGGCCGGTTGGAGCGTGTACGAGCCGGACCAGGACGTGCAAGGCTCAGTGTGCGCTCGCGAGCGTGAGGAACGGTTTGCTGGTGCTCTTGCGGCGCAGGCCGCCTTCGGGGAACGGCAGGAGGAGGAAGCGGATGAACTGCGAGCGGAGGTCTGGCTGTCCGTCGCGCCCAGTCGGCTGATCCGGGTGGTGGCCGGCCGGACGGGGTTGCGCCCCTCTCAGGTCCTGGCCCAGCTTGCCGAGCGGATCATCGTGGCCGAGGACGGCACGGTGTCCGTCCCGCCCTTCACCCCGTCCCAGTGATTTCCGAAGCGAGTGGAAAAGAAGGAAGAGAAGGAGCGTTGGAATGCTGGGTATTCAGCTTCGGGAACACCAGGTAGCCCAAAAAGCGAGTTTCCGTAAGTGGGTGGGATTCCCTGCAAGATCATCTGTGCCCTCGCAGGGGGCTCGGGGCACGATCGTGTCAGCGACCGGCTCGGGCAAGACGATCACGGCCGCCGCGTGCGCGCTGGAGTCGTTCGCGGACGGCCGGATCCTCGTGACCGTGCCGACCCTGGACCTGCTCGCGCAGACCGCCCAGGCGTGGCGGCTGGTGGGCCACCGGGCCCCGATGGTCGCGGTGTGCTCGCTGGAGAACGACCCAGTGCTCAACTCGCTCGAGGTGCGCACCACCACCAACCCGATCCAGCTCGCCCTGTGGGCCGGTTCCGGGCCGGTCGTCGTGTTCGCCACGTACGCCTCGCTCGTGGACCGCGAGGACATCGGCGCACCGATGGGCCAGCGGAAGGTTCGAGGGCCGCTGGAAACCGCTCTTGCGGGCGGAGAGCGGCTCTACGGGCAGCAGATGGCCCCGTTCGACCTCGCGATCGTGGATGAGGCCCACGGAACCGCCGGTGATCTTGGACGGCCATGGGCAGCGATCCACGACAACGCTCGCATCCCCGCCAACTTCCGGCTCTACCTCACTGCCACACCCCGCATCCTGGCCTCACCCCGGCCGCAGAAAGGCGCGGATGGCCAGGAGCTGGAACTCGCGTCCATGGCCGACGACCCGGACGGCACGTTCGGTGCCTGGCTGCCTGGGGCTGAGCTCGGGCTCTCGGAGGCGATCGAGCGGGGCATCCTTGCCGGTTTCGAGATCGACGTGCTGGAGATCCGCGACCCCTCGCCCGTTCTCGGGGAGTCGGAGGAGGCGCGGCGGGGCCGGCGCCTGGCGCTCCTGCAGACCGCCCTGCTGGAGCACGCGGCGGCGTACAACCTGCGTACGGTCATGACGTTCCACCAGAAGGTGGAGGAGGCCGCCGCGTTCGCGGAGAAGCTCCCCGAGACGGCCGCGGAGCTGTACGTCAACGACGCCTCCGACGCCGACCTGGCTGCCGCTGACAAGCTGCCGAAGTCCTCAATCGACGCGGAGTTCTACGAGCTGGAGGCCGGCCGCCACGTACCCCCGGACCGCGTCTGGTCGGCCTGGCTGTGCGGCGACCACCTCGTGTCCGAGCGGCGAGAGGTCCTGCGCCAGTTCGCCAACGGCATCAACGCGGCCGGACGCCGGGTGCACCGCGCCTTCCTCGCCAGCGTTCGCGTCCTCGGGGAAGGCGTGGACATCACCGGCGAACGGGGAGTCGACTCGATCTGCTTCGCCGACACCCGCGGCTCCCAGGTGGAGATCGTCCAGAACATCGGCCGGGCACTCCGGCTCAACAAGGACTGCTCCACCAAGGTGGCCAGGATCATCGTGCCGGTGTTCCTGGAGCCCGGCGAGGACCCGACCGACATGGTCGCCTCCGCGAGCTTCAAGCCGCTCGTGGCCGTATTGCAGGGCCTGCGCTCGCATGATGAGCGCCTGGTCGAGCAGCTCGCCTCCCGCGCGCTCACCAGCGGCAAGCGCAAGGTCCACGTCCGGCGCGACGAGGACGGGCAGATCGTCGGGGCCGGCGGGGAGGGCGACGGCGAGGACCAGGAGCAGGACGACGCGCAGGCCGCCGCCGAAGCGGCCCTGCTCCACTTCTCCAGCCCGCGCGACGCCGCGACCATCGCGGCCTTCCTGCGCACCCGGGTCTACCAGCCGGAGTCCCTGATGTGGCTGGAGGGCTACCAGGCCCTGCTCCGGTGGCGCAGGGAGAACGAGATCACCGGCCTGTACGCCGTCCCGTATGACGTCGAGGTCGAGGTCGGCGTCACCAGGGACTTCCCGCTTGGCCGATGGGTGCATCAGCAGCGGAAGGCGCTGCGGACCGGGGAGCTGGAGGAGCGGCGCAAGACCCTGCTGGACGCGCCGGAGGCCGGGATGGTCTGGGAACCGGGTGAGGAGGCGTGGGAGAACAAGCTCGCCGCACTCCGGTCCTACCGGCGGGCGACCGGGCACCTCGCGCCGCGACAGGACGCGGTGTGGGGCGAAGGCGAGGCCATGGTGCCCATCGGGCAGCACACGGCGAACCTGCGCCGGAAGGGCGGCCTGGGGAAGGGCGCGGAGCGGGCCGCCGTGCGTGCGCAGCAGCTGGCCGCGGTCGACGAGGACTGGAACTGCCCGTGGCCGCTGGACTGGCAGCGGCACTACCGCGTCCTCGCGGACCTGGTCGACGCCGACGGCAGCCTGCCCGACATCGCACCCGGGGTGCTGTTCGAGGGCGACGACATCGGACGGTGGCTGGAGCGGCAGAAGAACCCAGGCACTTGGGCGCAGCTATCGCCCGGGCAGCAGGAACGGCTGTCGAAGCTGGGCATACAGCCCGCTGAGGCCCCGACTCCCGCCCCGGCAGCTGCTCGTACGACGAAGGGCCCGAGCAAGGCGCAGGCGGCGTTCCAGCGGGGCCTGGCGGCCCTCACACAATGGGTGGAGCGGGAAGGCGCGGACCGGCCCGTACCGAGGGGACACAGCGAGGAAATCGCGGTCGACGGCGAGACCGAGCCGGTGGTCGTGAAGCTGGGCGTATGGATCTCCAACACCAAGTCGAGACGCGACAAACTCACCGCCGACCAGCTCGCCGCGCTCACGGAGCTGGGCATGGAATGGGCAAGGCCGGTGATCATCCCCCAGACCGCCCCGGACAGCCCCTGACCGCCTTCCTGCGCCGTGACCGGGCCCCGGGCCTCTTGGAGGTCCGGGGTCCGTTGCGGCCAGTCTTCGCAGGTCAGGGGTGAAACGCGGACTCTGTTGCACCCCCGTGTTTCAGGGCGGTGTTTCACGAGGCGCTGCCAGCCGCCGCGCGGTCCGGGTAGGGCGGCGCATCATGGCTGATCTTCCAGGGCTCCCGTCATGTGGCACATGACTACACGAGCGTGCTCAGGGCCTGCTCAGCCATCTGGATGCCGACCTGAGCGGCGGCCGTCGCTCCGGCTTCCACCAGCATGGACTTGACCTGAGTCGCGAACTGCCGGATCCGGCCAGGCTCGGGGTTCGCCGACGACGCTTCGTCGTGGAGCTCTCGGGCGACGCGCTCCAGTTCCACGCGGTCCGTCTCGGGCATGTTCAGGGTAGTGCTGATCTGGCCGACGTAACCGGCCAGCTGGACGAACGCGCTCGGGTCGATGCCAGCGGTGTTGTTCTGGGTGACGTTCTGCTGCTCGCCGATGATGACGCCCTGCGCGTTCGGCAGGAAGTTGTTGTAGGTGGTGCCGGGGCGCTGCTGGTTGGTGTGGTCCTGCACGCTTCCTCCTGACAGGGCACAGCTGACGCCCTGAGGTGTGATCGCGACGGTGGCGGGTTCGGTGTCGATGTACTTAATCAGCTGGTGCTCAGACAGGTAGGCGAGCGCTTCATGCAGCTCGGATCCGGTGATCACGGCCCCGGCGAAGAACGACCAAGGTGTGGCAAGGAACAGCTCCGGGTCAATGGGCGTGTGGCCGCCTGCCGTGTCGAACAGCCACCGGAGGAAGACATCCATGGTGTGCCGCAAGCGGGCAGCACGGTTCTTCTGTAGCTCCTTCAGCCGGTGCACCTCGACCAGGCCCTCATCGCTGAGATGGATGGCGTAGAGGCCGGACCCGGCCCGCAAGGCCCTCACCATGCCTCGTTGTTCCAGTTGAAGAGCGAGGGGGGCCAGGTTCTCCTGGAATTCTTGCTCAATCTGTTCCATGCTGGCGCCACGCCCGGTCCGGGTGTCCAGCAAGAGCAGCAGCCGGGCCAGATATCCGCTGCTTTCGGTCACCTCACTGCCGGAAACCGCGCTGACGGTGGCATCGAGCTGTGCGGACACACGAGAAGGGTTCCGTCGTTGAGCGCGTTCCAGGCTCTTCTTGGTCTCCTTGGCAACATTGTTCGCCCACTTATCCAGCTCACGTCTATTGATCCCGCTGCGGGGCACGTCGCCCTCCTGTCGCCGGTGCTTGGGCGACAGGGTACGGGTGGGCTCTGACACTCCGGCCCGTGCACGCTCCAGTGCGACCAGTGGAGCTCTGAGTGCGGAGAGCCGACGGTTCGCGCGCGCCGGCACTGGGGGAACGGTCTCCCGGGTGAGGGCACCACCACAGCCGAGCAGGCGGCACCGGAGTGCCTGGTGAACTTGAACATGATCGCCAGGTGGATCGAGGGGCGCTCCGCGGAGACCGCGCCCTGCTTCCTACCTGAAGACCAAATCTGAGCAAGTGGCCTTGATCGTGAACAGGGCCTGGGGACGCCGGCGCGGGTGGATGCTTTGCCGGTGACAAACATTGATGAGGTACGCCGGGCCCTGAAGGAGTCCAGGTTCGATGTTCTGCTGGGGCTGGAGGAGTCGAGCTGGCTGGACGTCAAGAGCGGGATCTACCACCTGGGCAATCCGGAGCACGAACAGGAACTCCTCAAGGACGTGGCCGGCTTCGCCAACACTTCCACCGGGGGACTGCTGGTAGTCGGCTTCAAGACCGAGCAGCCCCACGATGTCGAGATCGTTTCCGAGCTCAAGCCCGTGCCACGGAAGCTCGTCGACCTCGACCGGCACCGCAAGCTGATCGACGGAAAACTGATACCCACGGTGCGAGGTCTGAGCGTCAACTGGATCGACTGCGGTGAAGAAAAGGGCGTACTGGTCATCGACATCCCAGCCCAGCCGCCCACTTCCCAGCCTCTCGTAGTGCCGGGCCCGACCAAGGGCGCACCACCCGATTCGGTCGCCGTACCGATGCGGCGAGGAGACCGCACCACATGGCTCCCCCGGGCCCAGATTCAGGCGCTGCTCGCCACAGGGTGGGCGGTGACCGGTGCACCTGCTAAACCAGCAGCCTCGCGCACTGCGGACCGTGCGAAGAGCGGCCGCGTCTTCGACGCGATTCCTCCCGATGCCCGATGGATCAAGGTACTGGCCGAAGGAGCCCCGCTGCATCGGGTGCCCACCTGGCTGGCGGACGCCGCCTACGACGCGTACGACACGCTCACCGGCGACGTCGTGGACTTCATCGACGCCGAGGCGGCTGAAGAGCACCAAGCCCTGGTAGAAGCGCTGGGTGATCTCCACGCTGAGTTCATCGGGACCTTCCCGCCTGGCGAGGTGAGCGGCTACAAGTACACGGAAGTACCAGCCGAATTGAAGGGCACAGACCCCGCCCGCTACTACAAGGCGCTTGAAGACTTGTCGACGGCGAGGCAGAGGTTCCTGGACCTGTACAGACAGTTGAGCAACACACTGAACAGAAAAGGGTTGCTGTCCTGACGGCCCTGGGCTGTCCCTCGAGGCAGGGAGCGCCACTACCGGGTGCTCGCCGACCTGGTCGACGCCGACGGCGTTCTGCCCTACATCGCGCCGGGCGTCGTCTTCGAGGGCGACGACGTGGGCAAGTGGCGGTGGCAGCAGAGGCCGGGCACACGGGCGCAGATCCTCCCCGAGCAGCGGGAGCAGCTGGGCGTCAAGCCGCTTGAGGCGCCGTCTCCCACCCCGGCGGCCACGCGTACGGCGAAAGGAGGCCCGAGCAAATCCGGATCGAACCGGACTCGCCGCCGTGTTCTCCCATGTGCGCAGTCACGGCGTGAACTATCCAAGAGTTCGGCTCCAGAACATCAAAGATCACCATCTGAAGCGTTAAAGGTTCCAGGTGCCAAGTAAGCGCCTGCCTGCGACTTCGGGCACCAATGGTTTCCTATTGGGGTCATCTGGTATCACATGTTTTCCGATAGCCCGGTCTGAACGGGAGGCGGCCAAGCGGCCGCACCGGAATTCGGCACCCGCTTCGTACGACCGATCGGTGAACATGGACTCCGTGAACACCGAACTGACCGTGCTGAAGCGGGACATGGCCGTGAGCCAGGACGACACGATACGGATGCTGCTGGAGCAGTCCAAGCGCACCGGCCGTGCCGTCCTCATCAGGCGTGCCTTCGTCCAGGATGCCGATCCCGGCCTCCGCCTGGTCACGCGGCCCGGCCCGTTCGCCAAGATGCTGCGCAGTGACGAGCGGCTGGACCTTTTCCTCCTGATCCACTGCGTCACCGCGCGCGCCGACTGGGGCGTCGCTCACCGGTCCGAGACCTGGGGCCGCGCCGCGGGGATCTCCTTCGCCACCAATGGAACGGCGAGCGCCGCGGTCTCCCGGCACCTGCACAAGCTCAAGGAACTGAAGCTGATCAACACCGAGCCGTACGGCCGGATGACGAAGATCACCAAGTTGCTCGAGGACGGCTCCGGCGACCCGTACACGCTGCCGTCGGGCGACAAGGAGGGCTCCCGCAAGAGCACCTACTTCAAGGTGCCGTTCGCTTACTGGGAGCAGCGCTACTACCGGTCGCTCTCGATGCCGGCGAAGGCGATGCTGCTCATCCTCATGAGCCAGCGCAGCCCGTCCTTCGTCCTGCACAAGGCCAGGGAGTACGCGCTCTGGTACGGGGTCTCCCCGTCAACGGTCGGGCGCGGCATCGAGGAACTGAAGAAGAGGCGCCTGCTGTACGAGTTCCTCTCCGAGCAGCAGTTGGACGGCTTCTCCGTCCTCGGGCAGAGCACGCATGTCCGCTGGGCTCTCGCCGCGCCGTTCGACCTGAACGTCAACAAGACGGAGCGCGAGGCGGCAGAGGCCGCCTGGACTCCTGAGGGCGTCGCCCGCACCGCGCTGCGGATCGGCGCCCGTATCCCCGCGCTCTCGGGGGCCACGATTCCGCAATGAGCACCGCCGGGGCGCTACGGCCCTCGGCCCCACGACTCCCGGCCCGGCACACCTGGGGCGGGCGCGGCGCAGGCCGCCGCCCCGAAACGGGCGACGGCCCCCTGTTCCAGCAGGGAGCCGCCCAGTGAAGAAACCGACAGTCACTCCCCAAGGAGGCACCATCAGCATGCTCAACGAGGCTAAAGGCACCGACCCGCCGACGTCGACCCGGCATCGCCAGGGCAACGGCAAGCTGCGCCCCATCCGGTCCGGGATCCGGACCCGGCTGCGGCAACTGCTGGACGGCGGCCGCCCACGGCGCCTGCGCACCCTCGCCCGTACGGCGGGCTACGGCGTCCTCCGCGGCTCCGCCGGCGCCGTGGGCGCGAGCGGGACCGGGTGGATCATCTGGTGGATCCAGCAGCGCTGAGCCGGCGCACTCACTGATCCCGTCGTACACCGCCGCTGGCGACCCCGGTTTCAGCACCGGGGCCGGGGCCGTCAGCGGCGCTGCGGCACCAAAAAAGGCCGGGTCGGAACCCACGCGGGAGCCCGGCGCGGCAACGACGCACACGCGCGGCTGCTGCTAGTCGTCGGTTCCAGCTCTCTCGTAGCCGACGTCTGCCAATCCTGTCCCGAAGATGTTGGAACTGGCGGGCAGCGCCAAGCGGTGTGGGAGAACTGTCGCTGCGGGGAGCAGGCCTTGTCGGGTTGGCCGGTGGGAGAGGTGGACGTGGGACAGATCGAGCAGGGGCTGGAGCGTGCGTTGCGCACCCGTCCCGTTCCCTCAAGTACTGGGGCCCGCCTGCGGTTTCTGCTTATGGCGCATCAGGGTTCCACCCGGAGGGTAGCCGCCGTACTGGGGGTGTCGCAGCGCACCGTGCAACGGTGGGCGACGAAGAAGCCGGGAGTCCGCCGCCCGCCGGGTCCGCTGCAGGTCCGGGCGATCGAGGAAGCGGTCCTGGCTCGGTGGCAGCCCCGAGTGCGGGCACGCCTGCGTGCCCAGGCCGAGGCGGAAGGCTTCGTCTTCCATACCCGGGCGCGATTCGGCTTCGCCGCGCCAGCAGGGTCCTCGGACGATCCGCGGGTGCGGTGGATCACCCAGGACCTGCCAGGAGAGGTCGCCCGGGAGCTGTTCGCCGCTCGGGATGCCGGCGCGGGCGAGCAGCAGCAGACGGTAATCCTGGCCCGCGCCCTGGGGCACACCTACTTTCGCGAATGGGGCCGCCGCGCCCACGGTCTACACATCTCCTTCAGCGACATCGAGTTCGCCGACTTCTCGATCGGATGAGCCTGCCCCTCTCGAGCGACTCTGTCAGAGGGTTCAGCGTCGCGAGGGCCTGGCGTGCCCGGCCGGCGTCGCTTCGTACCTCTCAGCTTCCTGCCGCTCGCGCCAGTCCCACTCCACACGGCCGACCGGGCCTTTGCGGCGGGCTACGGGCGGCTGGGGCGGGCGCAATCTGGCCGTCTCCGCCACGCGCAGCAGGTGCGCACGGTCGCCTGGCGCGGCGAGCAGCTCTTGGTCCTCGCCGGAGACGAGCCGGGTGAAGCAGGCCGCGGCCCGCAGGAAGATGCCCGCCCAGGGCGGTACAGGGTAGGCGGCGCAGCCGTCGGTGTAGCGGGTGCGGTCGTGCAGGACAAGCGTGGCCGCGGTGTCGTCGTAGTCGCGGGGGCGGGCGGTGGCGAGCTGCTGGAGGGAGGCACCGGTGAACAGGGCGGCGGCGATAGCTGCGGCCAGGCGGGGATGCGCGGTCGCCGCGTGCAGCCGGTGAGCGACTTGCTGGGCAATGCGCGCGGTGAGAGGCACGGGCGGTGGGCGGTGTCGGAAGACGATCGGGGGCGGCGTGCACGGAGTGTCGCAAAGGCGGGGGCTGTCGTAGGAGACGAGGCGATCCAGTGCGGGCAGGGTGAGCCACCGGCCGACTGGCCGGGCGAGCTCGTCTGCAGGTAGGTGCTCAATGGCGGTCCCGCCGTAGTAGTGGTGGCGGGCAGCCTCGAAGTCGGCGGTGACGGAGTAGTCGGCCGTCCGCAGGGCCTGGTGCAGAGCGGCTGGAAGGTGAGGGCGGTGGCAGACCAGGGTCAGGTGGACACCGGTGAGGGCATGTAGCTGCAGCAGGCGCATCGCGCGGCCGGCGGTGAGGCGGTGGGCGCGCAGGACGGTCAGCCGGGTCACGGGCAGGGCGGTCATCCAGGCGGCAGCGGCTTCCCAGGCGGGCTGACGCCCGGCAGGGAAACGGCCCGGGAGCAGGGGTGGTTTGCCCAGGGCTGCGAGTAGGTCGTGGGCGAGGCCGGTTTCGCTGGTGCTGCCAGGGCCGGGGTGCAGGGTGATCCGGCCGGACGGCGGGTGGTGGGCGGCCAGGGCGGTGTGGGTGTGGATCGCGTCGTCGCCCGGGTCGAGGACCACAGCGATGGGCGGAGGCGCGGCGAGGGCCATGGCGGTGTGGTCAGGCGAGGCGGCTGAAGGCCCAGCGCAGCAGTTCCTGGTCGACGCGGGGGCGGCTGGTGCGGGCCAGGGCGGTGCGGGCATGGGCGGTCAGCTTGGCCCAAGCGCGGAAGTTGCCGTGTGCGGCATGCTGGTCGGCGAAGGCGATGTCGTCGGGGTCGGCGTCGGCCCAGATCGGGTGGAACAGGGGGATGACGTCGAGGACCTCGCTGGGAGTGAGGCGGGTGAAGTGCTGCCAGATGAAGATGCGGGAGGAGAGCATCGGTTCGCGGCGCAGCACGGTGTGGCAGCCCTCTCCGCCGACGAAGATGATCGCGAGCTGGGTTGAGGGTTCGTCCCACAGGTAGCGGAAGTATTCGAACGCCTCCCCGTTAAGCCACTGGGCCTCGTCGACGAGGAAGGTACGAGGGCGTTCGGCCAGAGCTGTTTTCAGCAGGCGGTCGAATTCACTGGGGTGGCGCGGCAGTTCACCGGCGAGGTCGAGGGCGGTGAACATTTCGTAGCGCACCGCACGGGCGGTGGGCCGAGCCCGGAAGGTGACCCGGCGGACGTCCTCGTCCGGCTCGAGTGCGCGCAGGCAGGTGTTGACCGCGAGAGTCTTGCCGAAGCCGGCGCCGCCGTGGATACACATCATGGCGCGGGCGGCGACGGTGTCGGTGATGTTCTCCCGGGCGGTGAGCAGGGCGCGGGTGGTAACCACGGAGGCGTCGGGCAGGTCGACGTACTCGTAGGTGGCCGCGGTCATCAGGCGTCTCCGTCTTCATCAGTGGTGGGACTGCGGCCCGCACGTCCCGGCGGTCCGGGGCGGTTTCCTCATCGCTGCCGGACGGGAGCGGGACGGGCTGGCCTGGTGTGGTCAGCGCGGTCAGGGAAGCAGGAGTGCGCCACCCGGCTGGAGGCGCGGCTGGCGGGATGAGGTCCGGCAGCGCCAGGTCCGACAGGTCGGTGTCGGTGGCCCGGGCGAGTTCGGCCCCGGCCTGGGCAGTGGTCAGGGCGCCGAGCCGCTGAGGGGCTTCGGCCTGGGTGGCGGCGGCGTAGCGCTCACGCTGGGAGGCTTCCAGGTCCTTCTTCAGACGGCGGGCGCGGGCGGCCCGGGTTCTTCGTACAGCGCTGATCTGTTCCTCGGTGGCCTGGTCGGCCAGGTCCGCTGGACCGAGGTAGCGGCCGGTGGTTGCGTGGTAGACCTCGATGCGGTGGTCGTGGTGGGGCATGAAGCGGACCCTGACCTGGATTCCGGTCTGGCCGGTCATCCACGGGCCCACGTAGTCGCGTTTCCTGAAGCGGATGCCGCGGGTGGTCAGCGTGCGGGTGCCGGCGTCCTCCAGGGTGAACGTCCACAGATCGGCTGCGGGCACGTCCCGCAGCGGGGTGGGATCGTTTTGCCACGCCTCAAGCGGAGTCCTGCCCCGCAACGGCGCCGGGCGGTGCTCGGTGTTCCACCACAGCGTCCAGGCCAGCAGCCGGGCGGTGAAGTCCTCGAAGCCGAGGAGCACTTCGTCCTTCGGGCGGGAGGAGCGTTTACCGGGGCGCGGCTGGCGGGCATAGCCGGGCAACGCGGCCAGGAACATGCCCTCCACCGCCCGGTTGAGGCCCTCCACGGTGCCCTTGAGGTGGGGGGTGTAGGCGGGCAGGTCCTCCACCGTCACGACCAGAGCGTCGAACGCGGCGGTCACCGTCCTGGACAAGAAGTCCTTGCCGCGGTCGACACGTACCTTCTCGGGCAGGCCGCCGAACGGACCGTAGGGGTCCTCGCGCAGGACCGCGGAGCGCAGCGCGGCCAGCACCGACTCCCGCGAGGGATGCCCCGGCGTGACCGCGACCCATGATCGCGTTCGTCGCGCAGTCGGTGAACCACGTGATCCACGGCCTGCGGGCCGTGCCGTCGACCTCGACCAGCACCGGGGCCTGCATGTGATCGGTCTCCCACACCTGGTTACGCCAGCCCCGCGGCCGGGCCAGGAACACATCGTGCTTGCGTGCCGCCCGCTCCCCCGCAGCCAGGCCCGCACGCTCCCCCGGTGTCAGATCCCGGTGGACCGCCCGGTGCAGGGTGGGCAGCGACGGCGGCGCCGCGGGCGGGGACTGCCGGGCGGCGCGGGCGGTCAGTTCGCGGTGGACTGCGGCCACGTTCCCCTTCCACAACGCCAGCAGGTGGCGCACCTCGGGGGTCACGGTGAACCGGTCGCGGGTCTGGGCCCGCGATCCGGGCTCGGCGGCTGCGGCTTCATCGCGCTCGGCAGTGGCCAGCCACCGCCATACCGTGCGCTCAGTCACCTGAAGGGACTGCGCCATCAGCCGGACGTGCTGGGTCGTCAGCGCCTGCTCCTGACGCAACACCAGCAGCCGGCGTACCGCGGGGCCGCGCAGCGACGCGAGAGAGGCAGCGGGCAAGCCCGCCGGTACAACTGGACGGGCCTCATCATCGTCGGGGTGGGGAGGGACACTCCCTGATGGCTCGGCGGTGTGGGTCACAAGGGCCCCATGAGTCGCGCGCACACCCGCTCCAGCATCTGGCGGTCGACCACGGCAGGGCCTTGGCCGTAGGTCTCGGCGGTCAAGTGCGCGGTGAGCTTAGCCCAGGTCCGAAAATTCCCGTGCCCCGTATGCTTGTCCACCCACTCCATATCCCCCTCGGCAACCTCGCCCCACAGAGGATGGAAGGCCGCCATCACGGTGATCACCTCGGCCGGGCCCAGGCGCGGTACCAGCTCCCATGCCAGCACCCGAGAGGCCAACGCCGGCACCCTGCGCAGCGCCCGCTCGCTGCCCGCCCCGGCCAGCACGAGTGCTGTGTCCGTGTCCGGGTGGTCCCACAACCCGCGGAGATACTCCAGCGCCAGCACCGGCAGGCGCTGTGCCTCGTCCAGCACCAGCACCCGCGGCTGCCGCAGCGCTTCCACCAGAAGCAGGTCCGCCTCCCCCGTGCCGTGCGGGAGGCGTTTGTCCATGTCGAGTGCGTCGGCCAGCCCCCGCCGCAGCTCCGGCACCGTCGGGTTCACCCCTACGTGCACCCTGCGGACCCGCGCCGGGTGCGGCAGCTGAGACAGTGCGTACTGCAGCGCGACCGTCTTCCCGTGACCGGCATCCCCGTACAAGCACACCACCGCACCAACTGCTGCAGCATGCCCGACCGTTCGCAGTACCGACTGGACCGTCGGCGTGTGGACCACTTGAGCACCGGGCACCAGGACCGAGACCTGTGCCAGATGCTTCTGCTCCCGCAAGAACACCTGCCTGCCAGCACCCCGTCCGGCCACGGCGTTCAGGCCCAGCTCGCTCAACGGATCCGGCCTGCGCTCCCCAGCGACCTCGATCTCCCGCTCGATCACCAGCGTCCGACCCGCCCTGCGGTCCCGGCGGACCACGCGGTGCAACGTCGACAACGACGGGACCTCACCCCCATCACCTCCGTCGGCCAGCCGGCGCCGCAGCTCGGCGACATTCCCGCCCACCCGGCCCAGCAGCGCCCACGCCATATCCGACACTGCGTAGCCCTGGCGGACACCGGCCTCCGCCTGGCCCGTCGCCTTGGCCCGCTCCAGCCAGCGCCACACCGTACGCACCGAAACACCCGACACGTCAGCGACCGCCCGCACGTGCTGGGACGTCAATTCCCCGGCCTGATGTCGCTCCAGAAGACGCCGCACCACCAACGCTCTGGGCAGCCCGGCCGGGCGCCTCAGTCCGGTTCCTGTGTCCCGCTTCATCCCCCGATCAAACCCGGCACACCACCACCGATCGCATCAGAACTCTCGAACCTGAGACAGCATCACCTTCCATGAGATAAAGCCCCACGACAGCGATCCCCCACCCAGATCTCTCGCCCTATGACAGTGACAACCCCACCACCGACATCCCACTGACCAGCGCTGAAAGACCACAGGCCCACACCAGCACTACTGACTCTCACTACCACCGACACCAAACCGAGAGATCGCAGCTGGGCGTCGCTCAAGCGGTTCACCGAGCGTGAGCTTCACGCCCGAGTTCCGTACGGACACAAGGAGGGCGCGTACCCCCTTGGGCAATGGGTCGCAGAACAGCGACGGGCCTATGGGGCCGGGCAGATGACCGGCCTGCGCGCCAATCGGCTGGAGAAGCTCGGCATGATCTGGTCCCTTGCGGATGAGCGGTTCCAGGAGAACCTGGAAGCCGCGAAGGCGTACTATGACCAGCACTGGACGCTGTGCGCCCCGCGTCCAGCGACCGCCCTGGACCGGCCGGTCGGCCAGTGGCTGTCCAACCTTCGTCGGCCTGGTGCGCTGACCGAACACCCCGAGTGGGAGACGGCGCTGCGCGAAGTCGACGAGGACTGGAACCCGCAGTGGTCGCCGGAGTGGCAGAGGCACTACGCCGCGCTGCGGGAAATGTTCGTAGAGGAGAGCGCCCTCACCTACGTGGAGCCCGGGGTCACCGTGCACGGCATGGACATCGGCCGTTGGTACCACAAGCAGCGTGAGTACGCGGTCTGGCATGGGCTGATGCCTGGGCAGCGCGAGCGCCTGGAACAGCTCGGCATGGAGCCAACGCCCCCTGAGACACCCACGAAGCCCAAGACGGCCTCCGGGGCCTTCGAGCGAGGCGTCGCAGCCCTGGCGCAGTACAAGGCCCGCACCGGCTCTGTGACGGTCCCCAGGGGCCACGTAGAGACGATCGTGATCGACAGCCAGGAACACGCCGTGAAGCTCGGGGTCTTCCTCTCGAACACGAAATCCAGGCGCGCCAAGCTCACCACCGACAAACTCCAGCAGCTCGCCGCCCTCGGACTCGACTGGGCGACAGTGTGACGGCCGCGCCGGGACGGCCAGTTACTGATCGTTTCAGAATGCGATCTGACCTCTCGGCTGAGACGACGCTCAGTGGTGCGACGGAACTGGTAGCTCTGGTTGCGCGTTGGCTCGACAGGACTTTGGGGGGAGAACCTTGTCGAACTTGAGCTTCCCGCCGACGCGGGCGGTTGGACGCGGGGCGGCCTGGTACCGCGGGGACTGCCATGTCCACTCGGTTCACTCGGACGGGGAACTCACTCCTGAAGAGTTGGCCGTTCGGGGGCGCGCTGCCGGGCTCGACTTCATGGCGACGACGGAACACAACTCAGCTGCGGAATCCGGTGCGTGGGGGCACCTGGCTGCCGATGACTTCTTGATCATTCTCGGTGAGGAAGTGACCACGAAGACCGGGCATTGGCTCGCGCTCGGCATCAAACCCGGCAAGGCCATCGACTGGAACCACCAGGTCAGGGACGGGTTGATCGATCAGTGCCTAGACCAGGTCCATCAAGTCGGAGGGCTGTGCGTGGCCGCACACCCGCATGCGCCCTATCCGTCGGGCGACTTCATGTTCCCCTTCCGGGGCTTCGACGTGGTGGAGGTCTGGAACGGACTGTGGACTTCGGACCGACCTTGGAACGCTGACAACGAGGCCGCCTTGGCGGAGTGGGGGCGGAGCCTCGCAGCGGACATTCACACGGGATCGTGGCGGCCGGCGATGGGCAACAGCGACACCCACTTGGAAGGGCAGATCGGCATCCCTCACACCGTGGTCTTCGCCGAGGAGCTGAACACCGAGGCGATCCTGGCCGGAATCCGTGCCGGCCGCAGTTGGATCGCCGAGTCGGCGGACGTGGACGTGACGTTCACTGCCAATGCCGATGGTCACGTTGCCGAGGTGGGAGAACAGCTCACAACTTATGGTGGGCAGGTCGAAGTGCAGGCAGCAGTGCGAGGCGTGCCGGTGGGGACTGTCAGCTTCCACACCGATCGAGGAAAGGTTCACCGGGCGTCTCTCCCCGACGACGGGGCAGGTGTGGTGCCGTGGGACACGACGGCGGAGGAGTCAATGTTCGTCCGCATCGAGGTCCGCCATCCCAACGGGGACGTCGCCGCACTCACCAATCCGGTGATCCTTGTCTGACCACTCGTTTCACCGTACGCCGCGCAGGCGACGGAGGCAGATGAGGCTGCAGGCCAGTTCGAGTAGGCCCTGATGGAGGCCTGCGCGTCGTTCGTAGCGGATCCGGAGCCGTTTGAACTGGTGCAGCCAAGCAAAGGCCCGCTCTACCACCCAACGGACCTTGCCGAGCCTCGAGCCGTGGGCCACGCCACGTCGGGCGATCAACGGTCTGATGCCGCGCTTCCACAGCAGCCGGCGGTACTTGTCGAAGTCGTAGCCCCGGTCGGCATACACGTGCCGCGGCTTACGGCGAGGTCGCCCTCGCAGCCCCCGGATCGGCGGAACCGCGTCGAGCAGCGGCAGGAGCTGGGTGACGTCTTGGCGGTGATCCCGGCAAGTGCCGTCCGGTCGGTGGCTTCGTTCACATTCAGCAGCAGCGTTTGTCCGGCACTTTGGGCAGCGGATGGAGTTCGACGGGCTCGGGAATGTTCACGAGAAATGAAATGACGTCAGGGCATGGGACGGCCCGTCCGGTGTCAGAACCGGCAAAGAGGCCCACCTGTCAGGCTCCGCTGCCAAGTGCGTCAAGGATGTGTGGCCATGCAGCCGCGCCCAGGAGTGCGTCTGCTTCGGGCGTGCCTCCGTACTGGAAGTGCGGGGAGGGCGATGCTGGGCTCTCACCCGGGAGGCGTGGTCGGTGGCCAGCGTCGTGGCGGGCGACCAGTCGGACCTGGGCCCCGGCTGAGCGCCGGCGTTGTGCCAGTTGTTCGGCGAAGGGCAGGGACGGCCACATCGCGTCGTCGCCACCCGCGACAAGCAGCAGATCAGCCCGGGCCTTCTCCACGGGTATCTCCGGTGGGGGAACCAGATGGCCGAAGATTTCCTCGCTGAGTTCGTACCATCCGCGGATGGCGATCGGACCGCTTGACGGTTGTGTGGCCGTCCAGGAATCGTCCATCGGAACGAAAGGAAGCGGCTGTTCCCGCCACGTCCAGGACGATCGATAAGGCAGCCGTTCGCCGTCGTGGCCTGGTCCGACGTTGCACCAGACCCGCGAGGTCGGTGACAGCGCCATCACCACGTCCACGCGCGGGTCGTGCACTGCGGTGAGCAGAGCTGCTTCAGCCCCCTTAGAGACGCCGAGGATGCCGATGCGGCGCGCGCCGCCGGAGCGGAGGAGATCGACGGCGTCGATGAAGGTTTCCAAGGGGACTTCGCAGATTCCCTGAGACTGTCCGGGCCCGCCGAACCAGCGGATCGCCAAGGCCGCAACGCCCTGCTTGGCGAGGATGCGCGCTCTCTCACGCTCGATGCGTCCGCTGGAGCCCGCCAGGACCAGAACGCCGACGTCGGCGCCAGCGACGGGAGTAATCAGAACGCCTTCCCACGGATTGGTCAGCTCGCGCTCTGTCAGTTCCACGTGCTCTCCCTGCGGTCCGCCTTCAGCTGCTCGGTGTGCCAGGGCAGCCTATTCGGCCGTGATGCCCCGCACGGGTGACAGGCAACGCCGCGCCGACCCGCTATCCGTGAGGGCAACAGGCATTCCTTCACAGCCTCTCAGCTGGCCTTGGCGGGGGCTCCGGCTCGCGCTCGGGTGCTGGCGAGGCGGTAGACATCCCACCTTGCTAAGGCGTCAAGCGGCAGCAGCGAGTTCTTCCGTCGGGGGCTGGCGTGGGGATGCCTTCGATTCGTCGTAGGGCTGATCGCGCCGGATCGCCGCGTACAGCTCGACCTTCGACATCTGCGGCAGGATCAGGCCCTTTCACCAGGAACATCCCGATGCTGCCCTTGCAAGTACCCCGGTGCTGTCGGAGTTTTGGAAACACTTGCCCGGCGTGCTGGTGTCAGTCGATGGCCGACGGCGATTGCCATGCCTGTGATCGCTACGTGGATGTCGTCTCTCAGCGTCGGGCCGCCGTCGGCGGGGTGGCGGCGCCGTTCAGGCAGTGGTCGAGGAGTGCGTGCATGCGGGGGACGGGGGAGGGACGGGTTGGCCGCGGCGCCCTCTGCGGTGCGGGGGTCGGTGAGGAGGGTTTCCAGGGTCTCCGGTGTCAGGGTCGGGTTGGCGGCGGCTGCCCGTCGTACTGCATCGTCGGGGTCTTCCAGCGGAGGTTCGGTCAGGGTGGGGTCGGCCGCGGCCAGGGCGCGTACCTCGGGGTCCGGGTGGCCGATGAGGTGGGTCCGGCCGGTGCGGGGGAACGCGGGCAGGGTCAGCAGGTGCGGACGGTGGGCGGGGCGGGTCACGAAGACGTCCAGGAGGAGGTGCGGCGGAGCCAGTGGGTGGTGGCAGGCCAGCTGGATCCGTACCTCCTCGTCATCGTCCAGCGCCAGTGTCCCGACGAGCTCTGCGGGCAGGCCGGGCCAGCTCGCCGCAACCCGGCGGAGCACTGGTTCCTCGGACGCCGCGCAGGTGGCGTACCAGTCGGGCGACGGCTCGGTGGCCGGCTGCGTGATCGGGCAGGTGCAGTCGGGACCGTGATCGACGACCTTGTGGACCTCCTGGAATTCGGCCCAGGTACGGATGAAGGGCTGGAGGCGGGCACGCATCCGCACGTCCTCGTCCGGATCCTGCCTCAGCTCTGCCGCCGCCGGTCCCAGGTCGGGCCGGGTGGCGACCAGCCTGCGGATCTCTGCATCGGGGTGGCGGGCGAGCCGGGCGAGGGCGTCGGCCGGGGTATGGCGGTTCCGGGCCAGCGGGTGCACCTCGTCGTCCGCGAAGCACTGCTCGACGACCGCGGGTGACAGGGCACAGGTGCTGAGCACGGACACCGCGTGGCGTGATCCGATGGGCGGCAGCTCGGCCTCCACCGCCTCCGGGTCCAGCTGCCGGCTGCTCTTCCTGGCTGCGTCCTGTACAGCGGGGTCGGGGTCGTCGAGCAGGGCCTTGCGCTGCGCAGCGGTGAGCGACTGCCACTGGAAGGCGGCGTACAGACGGAGTGCGGGGTGGTCGTGACCGGCCATGTCCCGCGGGAAGGACGGAGGGACCTGCCGGGAGGACCAGAGCTCCCCGACGATGTCCTTCTCGGTGACCCTGCCGTCCTCGCCTCCGTCCTGGGCGGTCAGGAAGGTGACGAGGATGTCGGCCGGCAGGGGCCGGACCCACCTGGGCTGGAGCCGGGTGCCACGGGCGAGATACGCACGGACAAGTCCCGAGGGGTCCGATGCCAAGGGAGCGAGTCGTGCGGGGTCGACGTGCAGGTTGCGGGCGAGGGCGCGGCGGATCCGCTCGACCGGGTGGCGGAGGGCCGCGTCGATGACCGCGTCGGGCAGGTCGCGGCCC
This sequence comes from Streptomyces sp. NPDC058092, assembly GCF_042884935.1. Classification (NCBI taxonomy): domain Bacteria; kingdom Bacillati; phylum Actinomycetota; class Actinomycetes; order Kitasatosporales; family Streptomycetaceae; genus Streptomyces; species Streptomyces sp. NPDC058092. Next base: position 9,957 of record NZ_JBHVSY010000048.1, on the reverse strand, counting down.
TCGCACATCAGCAAGCCGGCCTCACCGGCCGCTTCGTCCAGGAGACATATCAGCACGTCGGCGGGCGCCGCCGCGTTGAAGGCGATGCCGCGCAGCCACAGTTCACGGAGAGAGTCTGACACCACGTCATCCTGCCACCTCGCCTCCTGAACCGGGCCGCCCGATGGCTCCCTCGTCGGCGCTGACCGGCGTCGACTATCTGCCCAACGGGTCCGTTGTGGCGCGTGGACAGGAGCAGAGCGCGCCCGCATGGTCCGGAATGGGTGTCCTCCTGTCCACCCCAGAGTTCGCTGAAGTTGGGATCCTGGTGCCGGAGACGACCCCGGGCGGAGACGACCCCGGGAGCGGGCACCGTGAGCCGGCGCCCGGCCGGGGGAAGGGAAAGGCACTCTTCCCCTTTGAGGGAAGACACCTCATGCGGCTAAGGAGTCAAGGATGTCCGCCAAGGACTCCGATCGGTGGGCGCCGGGCGATCCGTGATCACGTGGATGTGTCAGGCGTGAAGGCGTATGCCCGAAGCGGATCCAGGTGCAGTTCGTGCGGGCCCATACAGTCCGCGGCAAGGGTGGCCACGAGCGACCCGCACATGCACGTCATGTTGCGGCCCCCGGTTCCAAGCGGTCCGCAGCACCCATGGTGGATGCCCAGGGAGCCGATCAGCTGCAGGCTAGGCACGTCTTCCGGGTGCACAATCACGGAGTTCCTGGGCCCAGCCGGCACCATGCCGGTCATGCCAAATGGCATGAGAAGAGCCCGATTCCCATAAACGGCCATGTGCCGGGTGCCAGCAGCCGCGAAGGGGGCACCCCAGGGTTCGGGATCGATGGCATAGCTGCCCCGCGGGACTGTCGACGGCGCGAGCCGAGTCTTGCTGTGCCGGTCCCTGTCCTGCACGGAGACATCCGGGACACCCGGAAGCTCCTGCAGGTCCGGGGTAAGTTCGGCGCTGCACTTCGCGCAGTAGAAGACCGTCATACGAGCCGTTGTATCCCATCAACAGCGTGGGTCAGGACTGCGCTTCCCCTGCTCAGTCCGCCTGTCCAGCACAGACTGTGGGGAATGCGACGGATTCGTCGAAGGGAACACGGTTCTGGAGGCAGTGGTGGAGCTGGCCGAGCATCCGATTGAACAGGTGCCGCAGGGCTTGCGCATGCCAGTCTCCGTTCTCCCGTCGCTTCCGGTAGTGGGCGTTGGCGCCCTTCGAGTGGGTGAGGGTGGCGAAGGCCCATAGGTATCCGGCGTGGTTGAGCCGGTTGTTCTTCACAAACCGGCGCCCGACGTACTTGCGTTTGCCCGAGGCCCGGGTGATCGGGGCCGCTCCCGCGTATGCCTTGAGCCCGCCCGCAGTGGCGAAGCGGGTGCGGTCGTCACCGATCTCGGCCAGGATCCGGGCACCAACTCCGGGGCCGATTCCAGGGAAGCTGAGCATGACCGGGGCGTCGGGGTGGGTTCGGAAGGTCCGCTCGACCGCCTTGGCGAGCTCGTCGACGGCCTTGCAGACGGCATTCAGCTGGACCAGCAGAGCCTTGGCCTGGATGCCCATGGCCTCCTCCACCGCTGGCAACTGCCGGGCGGCCGGCTGCCGGAACAGCGTCTGGATCCTCTCGGCGTCCTCGTCTATGCCGCGCTTGCGTCCGGCGCTGTGCATCATCACCTTGAGTTTCCAGAGCGGCAGCTCGGCGGCCGGGGTCGGCGCCGCAGCGAGGATCTTCCGCGCGTCCGGCCGGGTCAGCCCGCCAGCCTTGTGCCGCCACGCCTCCAGAGCCGCCGGATAGTACTCGCGCAGCAGCGAGCGGAGCTGGTTGGCGATCTGCTGCCGATTCCAGACCGCGTCCTGGTGGGCGCGGGCGAGGACGGCGACGGCCTGGGCCAGATCGCTGTCGTCGGGCAGAGGCCGGTGCATCGGCATGTCGGTGCGGATGATGTTCGCCAAGACCAAGGCGTCGCCCGGGTCGGACTTCTTGCGGCTCACTCCGTGCCGGTCGCGGTAGCGGGAGGCCGCCATCGGGTTAATCGCGAACACCTGCCGGGCCCCGGTCCGCAACGTGGCGACCAGCAGGCCGCGGCTGGTCTCGATCGCCACCGGGATCGGAGTCTCGGCGCTGTCGCCGTGATCGGCCATCAGGTCCAGCAGCAGCTGGTAGCCGTCCAGATCGTCGTCGATTCGGCACTTGGCCAGCAGCTTGCCGGTGTTATCGATGATCGCAACGTCGTGGTGTCCCTCCGCCCAGTCGATCCTGCAGTACACGTCCATGGATCCCGCCCCTTCTCCGGTCCTGTTCTCTCGAACGCGAGCACGCGGGGCCGCACGGCGCACTAATTCCAGGGCTCCAAGGCCCGCCACCTCATCAGCCGTGCGCGGCACCGCCGGACCGCACGGGCGCACGCCGTGTCCAGAGCTCGAAGCTCGTGAGGAAAAACGCGTCACCGTGCGGCAGCTCATCCACCGAGGATCCCGAACCCGACGGACCCATGAGGGCAGAACGTGCGAGGACCGGCCGGCACCACAGCGCCGCCGGTCTTTCCACAGACCTGATCGGTCGGAGGTGTCGTAGGGGTCACCACGGCACCGACCGGACCACACACGTCCTGCCCTGGCAGACACCGTCCGCCGGGCCTGTCAGATTTCCAGAACCTCTAATTGCTATCGAATTAGAGGTGTCGCCGCCGGGACGGTGCTGACCCAGGGGGTGTGACCTGCCCGAACACCACCGCCCGCTTCGGGCACCGGCAACCTGTTGGGCGCCTCGTTGCGCAACCCGTTGCACAACTCCGGCCGGACAGCAGTCCTGCCCGGCGCGCCAAACGGGACGAAGATCGGCCGGATATCCGGGGCCATGGCCCAGTCGAGATGGCGCCGACGCCTGCTGACCCAATCACTGCCCCGCCGCGCCCCAGCCACCGATGAACTCGTCCAGGGCGCGGCGCTGCTGTTCCTCCTGGGCGATCTGCCGGGCAAGCACGGCGCGGTCGACGTACGGGTCGACGGCGGCCAGGACCAGGCGCCGGAGTTCTGCCGGCTCGAGGGCTTCGACTTCCCACTGCACGGGGTGGGCGATGTCGAAGTCGTAGCGGCGCGCGAAGGCCGGCCAACGCGGGTCGCCGCGCTTCCCCTCGGTCGCGGGCAGCCCGTACTCGTGGACGACCTGGTCGTAGGTGAGCAGCACGCGCTGAGTGCGGCTCCAGCAGCCGGTGTGTGTCACCCAGTCGCGTTCGACGTCCTCGCCCGAGCAGTCGAAGTCACCGATGTTTCTCCGGGGCTTCACGAGTGTGCGAGGAGAATCATCGCAGCTCAGAGGCGGTCCAGAAGATCATAGCGGGTGCAACAGCTGTCGTGCACGGCGTCGGTGAACTGTCACTCCTGCATCCGGATCGCGCGGATCTGGAGGCGGAGAAGGTGCAGGGTGAGCAGGGCCTGCGCGAGGGAGCCTTCGGCGCCATCCAGAGCGACAAGAGCGTGCTCCAACCGGTCCTGCTCGACGTGTTCTTGTGCGTCGATGAATTCTGCGGCGGCCACGGTGCTCGCCGCGGCGGCGGCGATGCCGAGGGGTTCGGCAGCTTCCTCGTCGTCAGGGTCGACGTCGGCGAGGAGCATGGGGATGTCGAATGTCGTGCGGCGGAGCCGGTTGATGAGCACGGCACGGTGGACGACACGGTCGGCGCTCGTGTGCTGCCACCCTTGCTGAAGCCCATGAGGGCAACCGACGGAATTCGTTGACCAGCCGTAACGTGGCTTCCGCCGGGTTGGATTCCCGCGCAGGAGTGCCCACGTTCCCGCCCCTGAGCGTCGGCGCTGACGCGAACGCACGCATCACCGATGAGGCACGCCGAACCGACTGTGTTTCGTCACCTGGGGCGGCCCATTTCGTCGGTAACCCCAGGTTGCGGGCCTCCCACAATCCTATGTGTCACACCTCAGTGGCAGACTGCGGCACAACGAAGCTCCGGAAGGGCAGGGCGATGCGGCAGGGTCACCCGTCGAGCGCCACTGCTCGGGGGCGGCTGGTGCCACGGGGGGAGATGCGCGGCTGTGATCTTCGACAGTCTTGATGTGTCGTACGGCGACATGTGGGGTTCCTATCGGGGAATGACCCATCCGGACCCGATGTCGCGCGCGCTCGCGGCACGCAGACATGCTGCCGGGATGGATTACGCGGTTCTGCTGTCCGCGCGGGAGCGACCGCTGGCACTGGTCGAATACTGGCCGCGGCGGATGTGGCGTGTGTATCTGTTCGACGACAGGTCCTGGCGCATGCAGATGATCGACCTCAAGCCGCACAGCACGGGGATGTTGTTGGCTCACCAGAACACCCGATGGCAGTTCTCCAACGAGCAGGAGTACTCGTCCTCGAAGTGGGATGTTCAGGAGACCACGACCGTCTCGGCCGACGGGCAGGTCGAGGTGAGGTCCGAGTTCGCCGGGCCGAGGGGAGCGTCGACGGAGCCACTGCACGCTCGAACATCCGGCCCGTCGAGCGTCCCCGTGCGGCGGTTCCCGGCGCCCGTCGAAAGCTTCCTCTGCCCCGTACCGGAATTCGGCGACTGGCAGGTGTTCGCACCGTTCCTCGCCCAGCAGGGCCACGAGCCCGCCACGACCGTCGTCCTGAGCGACGTGTCGGTGGACGAAGGATCGGGACCGCTGCGCGCCACCGGAATCGAGCAACTGTTCAGTCCGGGCGCGTGCGACACTCCGGATGGGCCGGCCGTCGTCGAGCCCGTTGACGCCGGCCTGCTGCGGATCACGTCAGGGCAGCTGGCGGTCTCGGACCCCGGCTGGATCAGAGAGACCCCGCGGACCGTCGCTGTGCCACCGGGCGAGTTCCCGGTCACGCTGTCGCTTTTGCGCACGACACGCGGGGCCGGTGTCGCCGCGGCCAGGGTGACGTTCCTGGACATCCCGCCCCGCGAGTGGGAAATGGCCCTCCGGCCCGACGAGGACCTCGGGCTGCTCGGCGAGGGCCAGTTCTACGGGGTTGGCGTGGATACCGGCACAGCGGCTTTCATGGATGCGACTCGGACGGTGATCGAAGACCAGCTGGACGAGGACCTGTTCATACCCCTCGACAGCCATTTCAGCGTCGAACTGCCCAGCACGGAGCCCGAGCCGAACCTCATCGCCTTCCGTGCCGGCCAGGGCGACGGGGCCTACCCCGTCTGGATCGGCCGCACCGATGACGGACAGGTTGGTTGCGTCGTCGTCGACTTCCAGCTCCATTCCGCCGACGGGGGAGAGTAAGGAGCCGCCGACCATCGGCGCGAGGCCGCACTGCCCGAGACTGGGACCGCGGCGAACCTCCAGAGTGGGAGGCGTGCCGGTGGGAGGACGCCATGAGACCGGCAGCGGTGAGCAAAGGGCGGAGATCCCGCAGACCGCGGTCGATTACGTCGCGGACTTGGTGAAGGTGCTGGCCGCGGAGTTCGCGAAGTACGCGTTCACCGGCCGTACTGCCGAGTACCACCGCAAGCAGATCCGCGAGGCCAAGATGGGCTGTCTTCTCCTGCGGCCGCACCGAGCATGCGGAGCACGCTGGTACGAAGCGCGTGCTCCGCCTCCTGGCTGGACATCCGGCCGGCCTCCTGTTCCTCACTCGCACTGTGGGCGAGCTTGACGATGACGGTGACCAGCCAGTCAGGGGGGAGTCGATCATCAAACTCTCCGGTTTGCTGGCCACGCTGAATCACCAGCCTGATCCGGTCGGCGACAGATGTGTGCCGGTCATGGTCGATCTGCGGACTGACCGGCAGTGTGCTGATCTTCTGCAGCAGTACGGGATAGCGGTGGGCCGCTTGTTTGCCAGCATCGAGCAGACGTAGCAGAGCGTCAGCGGCCGGTCCGGCATGGAGGTCGGCGGCATCCATCGCGGCAACGATCTCCTCGGTGATCCGGTCGACGACCGCCAGCAGCAACTGCTCTCTCGAGCGGAAGTGGGCGTAGACGGTCTGGCGGGTCACACCCGCGGCAGTGGCGATTGCTTCCATGCCGGCGTCGGGCTGGACGTCGAGGATCCGGACAGCGGCATCCAGGATGGCGGCCTTGCTGCGGCGGGCATCGGCACGACGGTTACGAACCGAGGGCAAGGGCATCTCTTACACCTTGTCAAAGTTGACGACATATGCATATCTTACAGCGTGTAAGAGATCGTCCGTGCCAACTGGCGGGAGTCCCATGCGCCCACTTGCCGACACCGATCCGAAGCAGTTCATCGCCGACTTCTTCATGTCTTTCCATGAGGAGTTGGTGCTGAGCGACGAGGATCCGGCGCTGATCTTCGACCGGTACCACACCCCGGACATCGTCCAGGTCGCCGACGGACACCGGATGGACCGCGACAAGCTCATCGCGCACACCCGCCCGGTGCGTAAGACCCGGCCCGGCAACCGGACAGAGGTGCACGAGGCCATTGCAAACGGTGACCGGATCGCCGCCCGTTATACCTTGCACGTCCAGCGGCGCGGCAGGTACCTCGCGATCGAGGTCTGCTTCTTCGGGCGGTTCGCCGCCGACGGACGGATGCGCGAAGCTCACATGCTCACCCGCACCGTCCCCGCCATCGACGGGAAGGAAGCGTTGGAATGACCCAGAGCAGCTACACCGTCACCGGCATGGCCTGCGGACACTGCGCGGCCTTCGTGACCGAGGAGATCGAGGGCGTCGCCGGCGTCACCGCCGTGACGGTGGACGTCGAGACCGGCAGGGTCTCGGTCACCAGCGACAAGGAGCTCGACACCGCGGACGTACGCGCCGCGGTCGAAGAGGCGGGCTACGAGCTCGCCGTCGCGGACGGGTAGCGCGAGGTGACCGCCTACACGCTGCATCCGATCGGGGGCGCTGAAAGACCCGGCGTCGGCGCCCCGCCAGCCCGACGAGGGAGCGCCCGACGCCTGGTTCGTCTTCGACGTCCAGTGCGTCGCCGCGCTCGACGGCCTCACCCCGGGCACCGACGTACTGCTGCCCACCTGGCTTGACCGCGCCGACCTGACACGCTCGCGGTCCCCGGTCGACGCTGTACGGCCACCTCGACAAGACCAAGACCCTGCCCCGCCAGCCCAAGAAGACCACGCTCACGAAGCCCTGACCGCTACTTTGCGGCTGGGGTCAGAGCCCGAGCGGCCTGCCGGGCCCGGACCAGCCAGGGGTTGGCCAGGTCGGCGTGGAGTTCCCGGTCGAACCGGCGGAAGTCCCGAGTGGCAGTGAACAGCGTCAGTTGCGTTGCCGTCGTCAAGCGGTGTGGTTCGGGAAGCGGTGGCGGCTTCAGGACGCGCCGCCCGGCCTTGCCGACCTGGGGTCCGCCGTTCTTGGGCCGCTGAAGGTTGGCGAAGAACAGCTGCTGACAGGCCACCTGTCGCAGGTACGGCTCGATCACCGAAGCCTTGCCGCTGGCCTTGATCGCCCAGGTCGCCTGAGCCCGGCATAGCCGGCAGTAGCCGTGCTTGTTATCGACCGGGACCTGTCGCCGGCAGCCGACGCATTCGCCGACGGCGTGTTGCTGGCCGTAGGTGTAGCAGCCGCGGCAGAACCGGCCGGGCAGCTGGCCCCAGGCGAAACAGCCCATGCAGGAGGCTGCCGGTTTGTTCTCGCTGATCTTCCCCATGGTGGTGGTGACCAGGTCACATCGGCGGCAGGGAACGGCCGTCGCGGCGCTTGGGCACGACGGCCGGGGCCACCACTGAGCCGGTCGTGGCCTCCTGAACGCCAGCCTGCTGACCTGGGCAGCTGACCTTCTCGGGCTCGGGAATCAGCAGGTCGCCGATCTCGCAGCCGAGCACGACGCAGATCACGTCCAGGTCCTCCAGCTTGAGGGAGACCGGCTGGCCTGACCACAGGCCGGACATCTTCCCGGCCGAGATCACCAAGCCGTGCTCGGTCAGGCTCCGCTGGAGTTCGGACGCCTTCCAGATCCCCTTGTTCGCGGCGGTCAGCCGCAGGTTCCACTTCATCCCATCAGTCCTTCCAGCCGCTTCGCGGCCCGCTGCTGCCCGGACACCCAGGCGTCCTCGACCCGGGTCTGCTGAACGTGGATGTACCGCATCGTGGTAGCGATCCAGGAGTGTCCGAGGACCGCTTGGATCCCGAGCAGATCAAGCCCTCCGAGGTAGAGCTCGGACGCGCAGAAGTGCCGCAGGACGTGCGGCGTCAGCGTGTCGGCCCAGCCGGGCAGATGGGTCTTCGCTGCGGCGGCCAGGCCGTTGCGCAAGGCGTCGTCGCCGACGCGGCGCGAGGAGCCGTCGGTGTTCTTGCGCTCGGAGGGGAACAGCGGGGCTCCGGGTCGGGTGTGGTCGTCGTCGAACTGGCCCCAGACGTCCTCGATGAACCACCGCAGCGTGCGGTCGGCGCCGTTGATCAGCGGTACCATCCGCTCGCGCGGGCCTGAGCCGCGGGCGCCCTTGCCATGACGCACGTGGAGCTTGCCGAAGCGGCCCAGGTCCCACTTGATGTCCGCCAGATCGAGCTTGCATGCCTCGCTCACCCTGAGTCCGACCTGCGACATCAGTTTCGATGCGGTGTAGTTCCGCGCGGTTGGGGCGAACTTGCGGCAGGTCGCCAGCTCGCCGCCCCAGCCGGTGAACAGTTTCTTGATCTCCGGCTCGGTCGGCGGGATCCGCAGGGCGGCGTCCTTGGATCCCCGCGGGCGGTTCATCTCGTCGATCGGGCACTCGACGACCCGCCCGGTCATCCGGTGGATCTCGACCTTGTGCCGCAGGTCCAGGAACAGGAAGTACGTGGTCAGCGCCTGCGCGCGGGCCAGCCGGGTGCCGCTCGGCGAACCCCGCAGCACCTTCCCGAAGTACCTGTCGGCATCGGCCGGCTCCATATCCCACAGCGGCCGGCCGAACCAGGCCCGCATCTGGTCCAGGTGCCCGACGTCCCCGCGGATGGTGCCGTCCGCCAGCCCCGCAGAAGCCCGCGCGAGAACGAACCCGGCGAGCACATCGGTCTCGAACTGCTCCAGTTCCTCCGCCGAGACCGGATCGCGGAACTCGCGCAGGTCGCGTACGGCTGCCAGCGCCAACCCGAGCCTCCTCGCCTTCACCCCGATCGCAGATCGATCGGACGAAGTGAGAACGCTTCAAGAATTCTGAAGCTACGTCAGCGGATCGAAGAACACCCCAGGGAGACAGAACACCCTGGCCACGGGGACAAGGACTCAGCAGGGCTCAGGGGAACTCGCGGGATGTCGCACAATCCTGCGGGCGTCGCCCGCGCTGGGTGAGCGGGTCAGCGCGGGCCCCACCGGCGACTCGGTTGAGTGAACCTTGCAGAACCAACTCAAAGCGCTGGCACATCATGCCGTGCATGAAGCCGATCATCGACGCGCATGTCGCAGAGCCGGGCCTGGCCGTGGTGGAGATCGCGGCCGCCGATGATGAGACCGCGTTCGCGGTCCAGGAGTTGCTCGCCGCGCGGTGGGGGATCCCGCCGGCGGACCGTACGACCCGGGAGCCCGGCGAGCCGGGCGTGCGGCTGCGCTGCTGGACCTGCGTCCACAACTCGACTCGGAGCACCAAGAGGAGGGCGAGCTTGACCCGGTGACCGGCTGACCAGCCATGGACGCCGCCAGAGACAGCATGGTCGGGGGTTCCGCTCGCGCCCGACCCGGGCGGATCGCTCGCCTCCGGACCGCCCCCTGGCCTGTCAGGCTGAAACACGCCCGGCCACAACTCGACAGGCCGCGCGACACGCGAGGCGCCGTGGAGGCTTCTTGGCGCGGATAGTGGGCCTCGCGCATGGGGCGCGCTCTACCTCCTCAGCGCTCGCCGTGCCCGCCTGGCCCTTCCCATTCAAGAGCGCGGCGCCCGTACGGCTGCTCGTTGGCCCACGGTCCGACCCAGGATTCGTCCCGCAGTTGCCGTGCCGCCATGAACTTGTGGGTGAGGTGCCCGTCGAGCCATGCCTGGATCCACTGAGGGAAGGTCAAGGCAAGTTTGTGGCGGTCGCCTTCCTCCCACCACCACATC
>NZ_JBHVSY010000047.1:0-29974 GCF_042884935.1 Streptomyces sp. NPDC058092 | reverse complement strand
GGTGGAGCCATGAATCCCACCGCAAGACCGCACGAGCCAACACCGTCGAGGACTACATCGCAGCGTAATCAACCGGCCACCCGACAGGCTCTCAGCCGACCGGGACTCCGGCCTCCAGGTTGAGCACGGTTGACCGCTCCCGGGCGCGCAGGGCCCAGCGCAGCCGTTCGTACCGGGTGGGCGGCAGCATCGTGGCCGCCTCCTCCTCGGTGACGAACCGCCAGCCGCGCAGTTCCGAGCCGGGCAGCAGCAGCCGTTCGGCGTCCGCGCGGGGCAGCAGACCGCCGTCGAAGAGCATCCGCAGCCCTCCGTAGCCGGGTGGTTCGGGCGCCTCCCAGTCGATGACGAGGAGTTTCGGCACCCGGTCGAGGTGGATGCCTATCTCCTCGGCCACTTCACGGATTCCGGCCCGGGCCGGTGCCTCGCCGGCCTCGACCACTCCGCCGGGGAATTCCCAGCCCGGTTTGTACGTCGGGTCGACGAGCAGCACCCGGCCGTGTTCGTCGAAGAGCAGTACACCGGCCGCGACGGTCTCCGCGGTCGGCTCGGGTGTCTGCACGATCTCGCACGCGGTGGCCGCTCCGGTGCGGACCGCGTCGGCCATGCGCTCGGCCGTCTCGTGCGGGGTGAGCGCGCTGGTGTCGATGGTGTGGGCGTCCCTGGTCAGCCAGCCGAGTGCCGCCCGGTAGGGCTCGATGTGCTCGTAGGCCCACTGCCGGATCCGTTCGCTGTGCTCCGGGTCGTCGGCGAACTCCACCCGGTCGGCGATCCGTTTGCGCAGGATCGTTTCCTCAGGTGAGAGCAGGACATGACGCACCGGAATGCGCCGGGAGGCGAGCCCTCCGAAGATCTCGTCGCGATACTCCTGTCGCAGCAGCGTCATCGGCACCACCAGCACCCCGGACACCTCGGCGAGCAGAGCCGCGGCGGTGTCCACCACCAGGCGCCGCCAGATCGGCAGGTCCTGGAAGTCCGTCACCTCGGCAAGTCTCTTCTGGGGCAGCAGATACCGCAGCCCCGCGCCGATCAGCTCGGGGTCGTAGAACGTGCTGTTCGGGATCAGATCGACCAGCTCGCGCGCGGCGCTCGTCTTCCCCGCGCCGAACGCACCGTTGATCCAGACGATCACGGTTCCCCCTCTTCCGTAGCCCCCTGTGGCTTGCCCGCAACACCCTGCCGCGAAAACCCGCCTGTGGCGATGCTGTTACCCGAAAGGAGCCGCCGGATGCCGGCGTGCGACGTCCCCCTGCACCAGTCCGCCGTCCATGCGGACCTGACGGAGCGGCCGGAGTTCGCAAGGAATCCGGCGGGGGACGATCACGTCGGCCGAGCACGATGCCTGTCGACGCCTTCACTCTTGTGCGCGGTGTTCACGCAGACCTACTGCGTCGGCCGCATCGGCCAAAGCGGCGACTGGTCATTCATCGTGGGGTGCGGCGGCAGCGAAGGCTGGTCCCTCGAGAAGTGCGGCTCGGCGTACTACGCCAGCCGCACCGCCAGCCGCACCGCCGGCGCCGCCCCCATCGACACGGGAGAGCCCGGCTACGGGCGGCACCTCGACCGGGACGGCGACGGGATCGGCTGTGAATAGACACCTGCCGATGCCCTCTTCACGGCAATGACCGGTCGTCGTCCCGGTGGGGACCCTAGGACGGAGGCATGAGGACCTTATCGACGAGGTAGACGGTGGCGTTGGCCGTCTTGATGTCCCCACAGACGATCTTCGCGGTGTCGTTGACCTTGAACGACGTGCCCGACCCGGTGGTCTTGAGCATCGAGCCCTCCAGCGTCTTGAAGCTTCCGTTGGGAAGCTCGCTGGGGGTGATGGTCTTGTCCACGACGTGGTAGGTCAGGACCTTCTTCAGCTGCGCCTTGTCCTTGAGCAGGCCGGCAAGCTGCATCTTGGAAATCTTGTCGAAGGCCGCGTTCGTGGGGGCGAAGAGCGTGACGTGCTTCGCTTCATTGAGCTTGGTGGTGAGCCCGGCGTCCTTCAACGCGAGTGCCAGCTTGGTCAGTTTGGGGTTGTTGGCCGCCGCGGTGGCCACGCGTTCCTTGGCCATGCCGGCGGCACTGCCCTTGCCGTTGTGCGGCAACGAGGAGCATCCCGGGCCGAACGGGCTCGGTGTGCTGGAGGGGCTGGACGCTGCGCCACCAGCGAACGCCTGTGGGGCGAACGCGCCGAGCGAGAGCGGGAGGGCCACCACAGCCGTGATCGCTGCGGCGCTCGTGCGGATGCGATGTGAACTCATGCCGATTCCTCTTCACTCTGGGAGGAGGTCCGTGAGGTGTCTCTGGCGACCCTCATAGGACGAAGAGTGTGTCCGACCGCCGGGTTGCCGCATACACCGCTCCGACATGCCTCATGAACCACTGAGTCAGTCAAGCCTAGACATCACTTGGCGAGAAGCGCACCCCGAGGGCATTTAGCTGGTTGCACCACTCGCCCACGCCCGGTTATTCGCTGGTCACCGGCTACCCCTTGCTGGAGCCCAGGGTGAGGCCCGCGATGAAGTGGCGCTGGAGCAGCAGGAAGACCACGAGCGTCGGCAGGGCGACGATCACGGAGCCTGCGGCGAGCAGGTTGTAGTCCGTGAAGAACTGCCCCCTGAGGTTGTTCAGCGCCGAGGTGATGGGGAGCTTGTCGCCGTCGGAGATGAAGACCAGTGCCCAGAGGAAGTCGTTGTACATCCAGGTGAACTGGAGCGTGCCGAGTGCGGCCAGGGCGGGGCGGCAGAGCGGCAGGGTGATCCGCCGGTACTGGGTCCAGACGCCCGCGCCGTCGACGACGGCGGCTTCCAGGATCTCCTGCGGCAGGGTGCGCATGAAATTGGCCAGGACGAAGACGCAGAAACCGAGCTGGAAGCCGATCTGGACGACGATGACGGCCCAGTACGAGTCGAACATCGTCATCGAGTCGGACATCCAGTAGGGCAGCGGGATGCGGTTGAACACGACGTACAGGGGCGTGACGATCACCTGCTGCGGCAGCAGGTTCCCGGCGGTGAAGAGCATCAGCAGGACGAGCCCGCCGCGTATCTTCAGCCGGGCCAGCGCGAAGGCCACGAACGAGGCGAGGAAGAGGGTGATGATCACCCCCGGGACCGCGATGATCATGGTGTTGACGAAGTACTTCGTCATGCCGGAGTCGGAGAACGCCTGGCGGTAGTAGTCCAGGGAGAGGTGGCGCGGCAGCGAGAAGTAGCCGTGTGCGGAGGTCTCGTCGTACGGTCGCAGCGAGGCGTACACCGCGAGCAGCAGCGGGGCGAGGAAGGCGAGGGAGACCGCCATCAGGAAGGCGTGGACACCGATCCTGCCGGGGCGCACCCGGCGCCGGGCGGCCGGCGCCGGATGCGCCTGTGGTGCGGTGGGGCGGGCGGAGGCGGGGGCGGCATGGACGGTCAACGGTTCTTCTCCCCTCGGAGCTCCTGGACGAGGTACGTCACGACGAATCCCAGGGAGACGGCCAGCAGGACGACGGCGATGGCGGAGCCGAAGCCGATGCGGCTGGCCTCACCGATGATGTTGTCGGTGACGAGCACCGAGAGCAGTTCGAGTCCGTTGCGGCCGTGGTTGACGGCGTACACGATGTCGAAGGCGCGCAGGGACTCGATGACGGTGATGACGCCGACGATGACGTTGACCGGCCGCAGCGTGGGGAAGACGATGCGGAAGAAGGTCTGCGCCTCGCCCGCCCCGTCGATCGCCGCGGCCTCCTTGAGCGAGGGGTCGACGGCCTTGAGCCCGGCGAGGTAGAGGATCATCACATAGCCGGTGTGCCGCCAGGCCGCGGCCAGCAGGACCATCCAGATGTTGAGGTCCGGGTCGCCGAGCCAGTCGGTCGGCGAGCTCGTGTCCCCGATGACCGCGTTGAGGGCTCCCTGGTCGCGGGAGAAGACCAGTTGGGCGATGAAGCCGACCACGGCGAGCGACAGCACGACGGGCATGTAGAGCGTCGACTGGTAGAAGCGGCTGAAACGCACGCCCCTGTCGATGAGTACGGCGAGCAACAGCCCGAACGGTGCGGCGACCAGGCCGAGGAAGGCGAGCCAGAGCAGGTTGTGCCGGGCGGCGGGCCAGAACTGCGGGTAATTGGTGAAGAGGTTCGCGTAGTTCTGCGTACCGACCCATTTGATGTCACCGATGCCGTCCCAACTGGTGAAGGAGAGCACGACGGAGGCGAGGGTCGGTCCCCATACGATGGCGACGTCGAGCAGGACGGGTATGCCGAGCAGCACACCCAGTACGGCGAGGTCGCGGCGGGTGAACCGCCGCGAGACCCGCCGTCCGGTGCGCCGCGCCGAGATGAACGACACGGTCGGTACTCCAGGTTCAGTCGGATTGCATCGGGGGCGCCCGGGGTCAGTCGGCGGCGAAGATGGTCTTCTTCTGCCGTTCGATGTCGTTGACCAGTCCGTCCACGTCGTTCGGGTTGCTGATGAACTTCTGGATCGCCGGGATCATGACCGTGGAGGAGAAGTCCGGCCGGGTGTCGCGGTCCAGGAACTGGGAGATCTGCTTCGCCCCGGAGACCAGGTCCACGGCCTTCTTCTGGAGCGGTGAGTACGCGGAGATGTCCGCCTGGTCGCTGACCGCGATGTTGTTCGGGTCGCTCTTCAGGTAGATGTCCTCGGCCTTCCCGGTGGCCAGCCACTTGAGCAGGTCCTTGGCGCTCTCCAGGGTCTTCTCGTTCTTGAGGTTCTTCGACTTCTTCGCCAGCAGGAATCCGTCGATGGGTGCCTCGACCGCGTCCTGCCCGTGCTCCGGGTTGATGACGGGGAAGGGGAAGAAGTCGATGTCGCTCTGTTCGCCCTTGGGGAACTGGGCTCCGGGGTGCGGCAGGCCGAACACGGCCATGCCGGCCTCCCTCTTCTGGAGACTGTTGGCGGCTTCCTGCCAGGTACGGCCGTTGGCGCCCTGCTGGCAGTACGGGAGCAGCCGGCGCCAGGTGTCGAAGACCTCCCTGACCCGCTTGTCGGTCCAGGCGACTTCCCCCGCCATCAGGCTCTTGTGGAACTCGTAGCCGTTGGTCCGCATGTCGATGTAGTCGAAGGTGCCCATGGCGGGCCAGCCGTCCTTGTCGCAGAAGGCGATGGGGTCGAGCTTGTCCTTCTTCATCTGCTTGGCGAGAGCAACGTACTCGTCGAGGGTTTTCGGAGCCTGATAGCCACGGTCGGCGAACAGGCTCTTCCGGTGGAATACGGCCCATGGATAGTAGTAGTACGGCGTGAGGTACTGCTTGCCGTCCGCTCCGGTGGACTGGGCTTTCAGGGCAGCCGAGAAGCCCTTGTAATCCTGCCAGTTGTCGCTGATGTCGTGCAGCAGTCCCTTGTTGGCGAAGAACTGCATGCGGTTGCCCGCGAACCACATGAATACGTCGTCCGGCTTGCCCTGCAGATACCGGTTGATGTTCTCCTGAAAGGTGTTGTGGTCGACGGTGTTGACCTTCACCTTCCGCCCGCCCGACTGCGCCTCGTACGCCGCGAAGGCTTCCGCGAATGCCTTCTTCGGAATGGGGTCGGACGAATTCGAGCCCATGGTGATCGTCTTTCCGTCGCCACCGGGGCCGCCCCCGCAGGCGGTGAGCAACGACGGCAGGGTCACGGCTCCCGCGCCAACTGCCGCACCACGCAAGAGACTTCGCCGGGACATCCGATGTCCTGCGACGCTGCCCGGCACACCTGACCTGCCGTAATCAGACTGCGTCATGCCCAACTCCTCCGGAGATGCAACCCAACACAACCGAACGTGCGATTGGATCTCACCCCCAAGTGATGGTGCAGTCAAGGGTTTTGACGAGATATCGGCGAAGCCGTAGCCCCACCTCTTCCAACAGACTTCAACACGGTCTAACGTAATCGCACGCCTTGGCGTGCACATGCTGTCATCCGATCATGGACGAGTATGGAGGAACGTAACGATGCGTCATCTTCCAACCCGTACAACCCGAACCGGCCGCCGCAGACTCATCGGAGCGCTGCTGGCCGGACTGCTCTGCGCCGCGGGGGCCACCGTTCCCGCCGTCGCGGACTCTCCCGCTCCGGCCCCGACTCCGGCGCCGCGGGCCGGTAACGGCCTTGCGCTCACCCCTCCGATGGGGTTCAACAATTGGAACTCGACCCACTGCCGCGCCGAGTTCAACGAGTCGATGGTCAAGGGAATCGCCGACATCTTCGTCGAGAAGGGCCTCAAGGACGCCGGCTACGAGTACGTCAATCTCGACGACTGCTGGGCAAAGCCGCAGCGCAATGCGGACGGAGAGCTGGAGGCCGATCCACAGCGCTTCCCGAACGGCATCAAGGCCGTCGCGGACTACGTCCACTCCAAGGGCCTGAAAATCGGCATCTACACCAGCGCCGGCACCAAGACCTGCGACAGCGTGGGCCTTCCCGGGGCGCTCGGCCATGAGTACAGCGATGCGCGGCAGTTCGCGGACTGGGGAATCGACTACCTCAAGTACGACAACTGCAACAACCAGGGCGTCGACGCGAGACAGCGCTATACGACGATGCGGGACGCGCTCGCGGCGACCGGCCGCCCCATCGTCTACAGCATCTGCGAATGGGGCCAGAACAAGCCCTGGGAATGGGCCGGCGAGCTCGGCAACCTCTGGCGCACGACGGGCGACATCAACGACAGCTGGGGAAGCATGCTGTCGATCATGAAGCAGAATCTTCCCCTCGCGGCCGCCGCGGGCCCCGGGCACTGGAACGACCCGGACATGCTGGAGGTCGGCAACGGCGGCATGACGGACACGGAGTACCGCACCCACTTCTCCATGTGGTCCGTGATGGCGGCGCCGCTGCTCATAGGTTCCGATCTGCGCAAGGCGAGCCCGGAAACCTTCGAGATCCTCTCCAACCACGAGGTCATCGCGGTCGATCAGGATCCGCTGGGCAAGCAGGGCACCGTGCTCTCCTCCGCCGACGGCCGCTGGGTCGTGACGAAGGAGATGCAGGACGGCAGCCGCGTCGTGGCCCTCTTCAACGAGACGGGCAGCGCACAGCGCATCTCGACGACGGCCGAGGCGGCGGGGCTGTCGAAGGCCACCGCGTACACGATGCGTGACCTGTGGGAGCACACGACGTACAACACGGCGGGCAGCGTCTCGGCGACCGTCCCGGCACACGGGACCGTACTGCTGCGCATCGCCGCCGACGCCAAGTGGGCCGCGCATCCGCCCGCCGTGGAACTCGGGCTGAGCGGAAGCCCGTTGGTCGAGGCGGGTCGCACCGCGACGCTGACGACGACGGTGACCGATCTCGGCCGCACCGCCGCCACAGCGGTGTCCGCGGCTCTCTCCGGCCCCTCGGGCTGGCAGGTGAAGGCGGCGTCGCCGACCGGATCACCGGCCCTGCCGACCGGCCGGGCCCTGACCACCCGCTGGCAGGTGACGGCCCCCGCGGGCACGACCACCGGCACGTACGACCTGACGCTCACCGCCCAGTACCGCTCACCGGCCGGGACACGGGCGAGGTCCACGGTCCCGTTCCGGACGCATGTGGTGGTCGCGCCACCGGCGGGCAGCAGCTACCTGAGCGATCTGCCCCGGCTCTCCGCCACCAACGGCTGGGGCCCGGTCGAACAGGACACCAGCAACGGTGAGAGCAAGGCGGGAGACGGCAATCCGATCACCATCGGCGGCACGGTCTTCGCCAAGGGACTCGGTGTGCATGCCCACAGCGCCGTCGAGTTCTACACCGGCGGAGCGTGCAGCGCCGTGACGGCCCAGGTCGGGGTCGACGACGAGAAGGGAACCAAGGGCACGGTCGCCTTCGAGGTCTGGGCCGACGGCACGAAGGCGGCGTCGACCAACGTACTGACCAATGCGATGCCCGCGCAGCCGCTCTCCGCGGATGTGAGCGGCGCGCAGGTGGTACGTCTGGTGGTCACCGACGGCGGGGACGGCACCGACTCCGACCACGCGGACTGGGCGGACCTGCGGATCACCTGCTGAGGAAAGCGTCGGGCCGGACAGCCGACGCGGAATCGCGGTCGCGGCCGCATCGCCCCTTCGGACGCCGGACGGGCCCCGGGACATCGGTCCCGGGGCCCGTCCGGCGCTTCTCACCGCGCCGTCGGCAGTCAGGCCTGAACGGCCACGGCCCCGCCCGGACCCACCCGCGCCGCCGCGGCCGCCACGCCCACCAGTCCCGCGTCGGTGCCCATCACCGCCGGGGCCACCGTGAGCTGCTGGACGAAGGAGAGCGTGGCGTACCGGCGCAGGGCACGGCGCAGCGGAGCGAAGAGGATGTCGCCCGCACCGGCGACTCCCCCGCCGATCACCGCGATGTCGATCTCGACGAGCGTGGCGGTGGCGGCGATCCCGGCGGCCAGCGCCTGCGCGGCACGCTCGAACGAGGCGATGGCGATGCGGTCCCCGGCCCGCGCGGCGGCGGCCACGGCGGCAGCCGAGGCGTCGCCGTCCGGCCCGGGCCGCCAGCCGGTCTCCAGCGCCCGGCGGGCGATGTTCGGTCCGCTGGCGATGCGCTCGACGCAGCCGCGCGAACCGCACGGGCACGGGTCGCCGTCCAGATCCACGCTGACGTGGCCGATGTGCCCGGCGTTGCCCGTGGGGCCGGGGTGCAGCTTTCCGCCGAGGACGAGTCCGCCGCCCACACCGGTCGACACGACCATGCACAGCGCGTTGTCGTAGCCGCGGGCCGCGCCCAGCCAGTGTTCGGCCGCGGTCATCGCGACCCCGTCGCCGACCAGTTCGACGGGCAGTCCGCCGACCGCCTTGCCGACGCGCTCCACCAGCGGGAAGTCGCGCCAGGCGGGGACGTTGACGGGACTCACCGTGCCGGCCGAGGCGTCCACCGGGCCCGCGCTGCCGATGCCGACGGCCGTCGCCCGTCCCCACAGCGGTGAGCCGGACAGCTCGGCCAGGACCTCCGTCACGGCCCCCATCACCGTCTCGGCGCTCTCCCGGGCGGGCGTCGGCCGCTGCGCCCGTACGAGAAGCGCGCCGCTGCCGTCCACCAGCGCGGCGGCGATCTTGGTTCCGCCGACGTCCAGCGCGGCAACGAGGTCGGTATGCATCGGTGTGGCTCCGTGACGAGTCGGGTGCGGGACCTGCGGCTTCAGTAATCAGTCTGCCCAGTCTCCATTCAGCTGACAACGTTGTCCAGGGCCTATGCTCGACGGCACAGCCTCCGGCCTCTCCGCAGCACCGTTCGCGGGCCCGCCGGACCACCCGCAGCCGACGACAGGACAGCGCACCGTGGCCGAGACCGCCCGTCACTCCGAGACCCGTTACGGCAACCGGCCGACCATGAAGGATGTGGCCGCTCGCGCCGGAGTGGGCCTCAAGACGGTCTCCCGTGTGGTCAACAGCGAGCCGGGGGTCACGCCGGACACCGAACGCCGGGTCCAGGAGGCCATCGAGGCGCTCGGCTTCCGCCGCAACGACAGCGCGCGGGTGCTCCGCAAGGGCCGCACCGCCTCCATCGGCCTGGTCCTCGAGGATCTCGCCGACCCCTTCTACGGGCCGCTGAGCCGCGCCGTGGAAGAAGTGGCCCGCGCGCACGGAGCCCTGCTCATCAACGGGTCGAGCGCGGAGGACCCGGAGCGCGAGCAGGAGCTCGTGCTCGCGCTGTGCGCCCGCCGGGTGGACGGACTGATCGTAATCCCGGCCGGTGACGACCACCGCTATCTGGAACCGGAGATAAAGGCGGGCATCGCGACCGTCTTCGTGGACCGCCCGGCCGGCCGGATCGACGCCGACATCGTCCTCTCCGACAGCTTCGGCGGCGCCCGCGAGGGCGTCGCGCATCTGATCGCGCACGGCCACCGCCGGATCGGATTCATCGGCGACCAGCCCCGTATCCACACCGCCACCGAGCGGCTGCGCGGCTATCACGCGGCGATGGTGGACGCCGGGATCACGGTCCAGGACTCCTGGGTCTCCCTCGGCTCCACCGACCCCGCGCGGGTCCGGAAGGCGGCCGAGGCGATGCTCTCCGGCCCCGAACCCGTCACCGCCCTGTTCGCCGGCAACAACCGTGTGACGGTCACGACGGTACGTGTGCTGGCGGACCGGGAGCGTCCGGTCGCCCTGGTCGGCTTCGACGACATCGAGCTCGCCGACCTGCTGGGCATCACGGTCATCTCCCAGGACGCCGCGGCCGTGGGCCGGACGGCGGCTGAGCACCTCTTCCGCCGGCTGGACGGCGCGGACGACGCGCCGGCGCGGGTGGAACTGCCGACGTCACTCATCGCCCGCGGCTCCGGCGAACTGCCGCCGGCCTGAGCCGGGGGGCGACGGGCAGGGCACGATGAAGCTTCCGGCGGCCGTCGGCGGCGCGTCCGCGACGGACGTACGTGCGTAGAGGGCCGAGCGTCCGGCCCGGTGGACGGTGACCAGGTCCGCGTGCCCGGTCCCTCAGCCCCTGCTGAGGCGTCCGAGCGCCAGCTGCGCGAGGAGCGCCGCCGCGTCACCCTGCACGGAGTCGTCGAAGAGCGCTTCCGGGGAGTGGTTGTAGGGGGCTGTGGTGGGGTCGAGATCGGCAGGGCAGGCGCCGAGCATCAGATGGGCGGAAGGGATGTGCTGACCGATGAGGGCAAAGCCCTCGGCCCCGGCGATCGGGTTCGGCAGCTCAAAATAGCGGTCGGCTCCGAACAGTTGACCCGCCGTCTGGGCTGCGTACGCCGCCTCGGCGGGGATCGTTGACGGTGACCGGGTAGCCCTCGTCGACGACTGCTTCCACGGTCATCCCGTGCGCCTCCCCGATGCCGCGTACGACCCGGGGCGCCTCCTCGTGCACACGGGCCCGCGCCTCGGCGGAGAAGGACCGGATGGTCGCGGAGAACACGGCCTCACCGCTTTCGTCTCCCGTGCCACCCAGTCCCCACAAGGGCGACCGGCCTGGCCGGGGAGCTCTGCATAAACCGCTTGTCGTCTCTGTCGTACGGCCATAAGGATTACGTCATGTCCGCTTTCACCGCTCCTGACGGAACCGAACTCGCCTATCACCTCGTGGGTGAAGGCGAGCCGCTGCTCGTCCTGCCCGGTGGCCCCATGCGCGCCTCCGCCTACCTCGGCGATCTGGGTGGGCTGTCGAGCCGACGCCAACTGGTCATGCTCGACCTGCGGGGCACCGGCGACTCAGGCATCCCCGCCGACCCGGCCACCTACCGAGTCGACCGACAGGTGGCCGATGTGGAGGCCTTCCGCGAACACCTCGGTCTGGACCGCGTGGACGTGCTGGCGCACTCCGCGGGCGGCGATCTCGCGATCCTCCACGCGGCCCGGCATCCCCGGCGTATCCGGACCCTTACGCTGATCACCACCCGTGCGCGTGCCCTCGGTGTCGACTTCACCGAGGAGCATCGTCGCGAAGCCGCCGCCCTGCGCACGGCCGAGCCGTGGTTCAAGACCGCGCGGAACGCGTACGAGGCGGTCCGGGCAGGCTCCGCCACCGACGCCGACCGGGATGCCGTCGCCCCGTTCTTCTACGGGCGTTGGGACACGGTCGCCCAGGCCCACGCAGCAGCCGACGTCGAGCAGAGCAACTACGAGGCCGCGGACATCTACGCGTCCGACGGCGCCTTCGCCCCTGCCGCGGCCCGCGACGCCATCGCCGCTCTGGACGCCCGGGTGCTGATCCTTGCGGGCGAGCTGGACAGTGGTCCGCTTCCTCGCGTCGCGGCCACCGTCGCGGGGTTGTTCCCCGAGGCCGAACTCGCCGTCCAGCCGGGCGCCGGCCACTTCCCATGGCTCGACGATCCCTTCCGCTTCAGCGGGACCGTCGAGACCTTCCTGCGGGGCTGACGGTACGGGCCGGAGCCCATGCCTTCCTGAGGGCGGGTTACGGCACGGGCCGGAACCACGCGCGCTACGGCCCCGTCACCGTCAGTCCCCCGCGTCGCGGCGACGCGAAGGCGTCCAGGTCCGCGCGCGTCAGCCCGGTCAGGCGGGCGACCTCGGCGGCGTCCAGGGCGCCGCAGTCGATGCCGCGCAGGAGATATCCGCTGAGCGCCTTGGCGGTGGCGGGTTCGTCCATGACGTCGCCGCCCGCCTTCGCGACGTACGCGGCGAGCCGCCCGGCGGCCTGCTCCAGGCCCTCGCGGTAGAAGGTGTACACCGCCGCGTAACGGGTCGGCAGGTGGCCCGGGTGCATGTCCCAGCCCTGGTAGTAGGCGCGGGACAGCGCGCGGCGCGTGAGGCCGTAGTGGAGCCGCCAGGCGTCGTGGACCTGGTGGGTGGGGCCGACCGGGAGGACGTTGGTGGAGCCGTCGGAGACCCGTACGCCGGTACCCGCGGCGGCGACCTGCATGACGGCCTTGGCGTGGTCGGCGGCCGGGTGGTCGCCGGCCTGGTAGGCGGGGCTGACGCCGACGCAGGCGCTGTAGTCGAAGGTGCCGTAGTGCAGACCGGTGGCGCGGCTCTGCGCGGCGTCGATCATGCGGGCGACCGCCGCGGTGCCGTCGGCGGCGAGGATGGACTGGCTGGTCTCGATCTGGATCTCGAAGCCGAGCCGGCCGGCCGGCAGGCCGTGCGCCTGCTCGAAGGCTTCGAGGAGCCGGACGAAGGCGGTGACCTGCTCGGGGTACGTCACCTTGGGGAGGGTGAGGACCAGTCCGTCGGGGAGGCCGCCCGCCCGCATCAGGCCGGTGAGGAAGACGTCCGTGGTGCGGATGCCGCGGTCGCGTACGGCGGCCTCCATGCACTTCATCCGGATGCCCATGTACGGAGCGGCCGTGCCGTTCTCGTACGCCTCGGAGACGAGCCGGGCAGCGCGGGCCGCGGCCTCGTCCTCCTCGGCGTCGGGGCGGGGCCCGTAGCCGTCCTCGAAGTCGATGCGCAGGTCTTCGACCGGCTCGCGCTCCAGCTTGGCGCGTACTCGCTCATGGACGGGGACGGCGAGCTCGTCCGGGATGCCGAGTGCGGTGGCGAACGAGGCCGCGTCGGGGGCGTGTTCGTCGAGGGCCTTCAGCGCCTGGTCGCCCCAGGACCGGATGGTGCCGGAGGTGAACGTGTCGCCGGGGACGTAGACCGTGTGGACCGGCTGGCGCGTGCCCGGGTCTCCCGGGTAGCGGCGGGCGAGTTCGGCGTCGACCGCGGTGAGGGAAGCGCTGATCTCCTCGCTGACCGCACCGGCGAGACTCGTTGCCACCTTCTCCTGCTGTCCCATTTCCACACCCTCCACAGTCACGTTGTTTCCGCTTCCCGGAAGCAACAATCCGTATAGTGAAGTTATAAGGCCGTCGGACCTGCGTCAATGCTGATCCAAAACGGTCCGGGGCCGTGCGGTGAGTGAGTGCACACCACGCGGCCCCGGACCGTCGGGACGCTGTTTCGAGGGGGGTGGGTCAGCCCTTGCGGGTCCTGACCTCTTCGGTGAGCTGGGGCACGACCTGGAAGAGGTCGCCGACGACGCCGTAGTCGACGAGGTCGAAGATCGGGGCCTCGGCGTCCTTGTTGATCGCGACGATCGTCTTGGACGTCTGCATGCCCGCGCGGTGCTGGATCGCCCCGGAGATACCGGACGCGATGTACAGCTGTGGCGAGACGGATTTGCCGGTCTGGCCGACCTGGCTGGAGTGCGGGTACCAGCCCGCGTCCACGGCCGCCCGCGACGCACCGACCGCTGCACCGAGCGAGTCCGCCAGCGCCTCGATGACCGCGAAGTTCTCGGCGCCGTTGACACCCCGGCCACCCGAGACGACGATCGCGGCCTCGGTCAGCTCCGGGCGCCCCGTCGACTCACGCGGGGTGCGGGAGACGACCTTGGTGCCGGTGGCCTTCTCGGAGAACGACACCGCCAGCGCCTCGACCGCACCCGCGGCCGGAGCGGCCTCCACCGGCGCCGAGTTCGGCTTGACCGTGATCACCGGGGTGCCCTTGGAGACCCGGGACCTGGTGGTGAACGACGCGGCGAACGCGGACTGCGTGGCGACCGGGCCCTGCTCACCGGCCTCCAGATCCACCGCGTCCGTGATGATCCCCGAACCGATACGGACCGCGAGACGGGCCGCGATCTCCTTGCCCTCCGCGGACGACGGGACCAGCACCGCGACCGGCGACACCGCCTCGTACGCCGCCTGCAGCGCATCGACCTTCGGCACCACCAGGTACTCGGCGAGCTCCGGCGCATCAGCCGTCAGGACCCTCACCGCACCATGCTCGGCCAGCACACCGGCCGTGCCCGCGGCACCCGCACCCAGCGCGAGCGCGACCGGCTCACCGACACGCCGCGCCAGCGTCAGCAGCTCCAGCGTGGGCTTGCGGACGGCACCGTCCACGTGATCGACAAAGACGAGAACTTCAGCCATGGGACTTCAATCTCCTGCGAGTTGCGAAGAAAAACGAGAACGGAAACGGAAACGGGACCCGGAACGGGACCGGGACCGGGGCCGGGACCGGGGCCGGGACCGGGGCCGGGACCGGGGCCGGGGTCAGATGAACTTCTGGCCCGCCAGGAACTCGGCCAGCTGCTTGCCGCCCTCGCCCTCGTCCTTGACGATCGTGCCCGCCGTACGGGCCGGACGCGCCGCCGCCGAATCGACCACGGTCCAGGCACCCGCCAGACCGACCTCGTCCGCCTCGATCTCCAGGTCCTCCAGATCCCAGGACTCCACCGGCTTCTTCTTCGCCGCCATGATCCCCTTGAACGACGGGTACCGCGCCTCACCCGACTGGTCCGTCACCGACACCACCGCCGGCAGAGAAGCCTCCAGCTGCTCGGACGCCGTGTCACCGTCACGGCGGCCCCTGACGACCCCGCCCGCCACGGAAACCTCGGACAGCAACGTGACCTGCGGAACACCCAGACGCTCCGCCAGCAGCGCCGGAACCACACCCATCACCCCGTCCGTCGACGCCATACCGGCGATCACCAGGTCGAAACCGGCCTTCTCGATCGCCTTCGCCAGCACCAGCGACGTACCCATCACGTCCGACCCGTGCAGACCGTCGTCCTCGACATGAACGGCCTTGTCCGCACCCATCGACAACGCCTTGCGCAACGCGTCCTTGGCATCCTCCGGACCCACCGTCAGCACAGTGATCTCCGCATCGTCCGCCTCGTCCGCGATCTGCAGCGCCTGCTCCACCGCGTACTCGTCGAGCTCCGACAGCAGACCGTCGACATCCTCACGGTCCAGCGTCAGGTCATCGGCGAAATGCCGGTCCCCGGTGGCGTCGGGCACGTACTTCACACAGACAACGATCCTCAAGCTCACGCCGGCTCTCCTACTGCATCGTCATTTCTGGGCTGCCTTGTTGCACGCAGCATAGGCGCCTGATGGGGCGGTTTCCGGTCGGGGCGACCGACGCTCCGACCGGAAATATTACTAGTCAGTACACCCAGTGCTTTACCCATGAGCAAGCGCTTGGAACTGTGATCTGGCCAACGTGCGGCGTCCAAGTCCCGCTTGGGAGTTCTCAGTCCCGCAGGCCGGTGAAGCGGCCCTGGTGATAGAGCAGCGGGCGACCGCCTCCGGCCGGGTCGCCGACCACGGCCTCCGCGATCACGATCCGGTGGTCGCCTGCCGGGACCCGCGCCACCACGCGGCAGACCAGCCACGCCAGCACACCGTCGAGGACCGGCACACCTTCGGGCCCGCTGCGCCAATAGGTGGACGGCCCGAACCGGTCGGCGCCGCTGCGGGCAAAAGTGGCGGCAAGATCCCGCTGGTGCTCGCCGAGTACATGGACACCTATGTGCTCGGCCTCGGCCACGACCGGCCAGCTGGAGGACGAGGTCCCCACGCCGAACGAGATCAGTGGCGGCTCGGCGGCCACGGAGTTGAGAGAGGTGGCGGTGAAGCCGACCGGCCGGTCACCTGCGGCGGTGATCACTGCCACACCGGCGGCGTGCTGCCGGAAGACCGAGCGGAGAAGTTCGGGGGATGCCGTGCGGGAGGTACCGAGCTCGGGCGATGCCGTCATGGAGAGGTCCTTCTACGGGGGATGGCGTACAGGGCCGTGGGTGCTCAGACACCTGGACAGCGCGCACTCGCGTAGCGGGCGAGATCCACGTGGACCCGGCCGTGGAGAAGGAGTTCTGGCGGCATAGCGTCACACTGACGATGCGCGGCCGGTGCAGTCAAGAGCGTTCCGTAATGTGGGAGATGCATCACGGTCCGTCACATCGCCTGTCCCAGCGCGGCAACCACGTCGACGGTGCGCGGCTGCCCCACGGCCCGGCGGACGATCCGGCCGGTGGCGTCGAGGACGAGTACGGTCGGCGTCCGGCTGATCTCCAGCTCGCGCACGAGAGTGAGATGCGCCTCGGCGTCGATCTCCACATGCGCGACGCCGTCCACCATGCGCGCCACCTCGACGAGGGTGCGCCGGGTGGCCCGGCAGGGCTGGCAGAACGCGCTGGAGAACTGCACCAGGGTTGCCCGCTCCCCCAATTCCGCGCCGAGTTGGGCCGCGCCCAGCATTCCCCGATGTGTCCGTCCGTCCACCTTCGGCCTCCTGTCAGAGCTCTTCGCAAGGGGTCAGCACCACAGGGCGACGAGACATTCCCGGCGGTTCCACGTGACGAGAATCTCGCGCCCCGCGCCCTCCGAGACTGGCCACCGCGTCGCGCATGGGGCACGATCGGCCCAATGCCGCAAACCTACGGCTGCGTAACTTCCGCCGGGAGAATCCTCCCCAGGCGCTGAAGAAGGGTCTTCCCGAGATGGCAGAACTCGTCTATCGACCGGTCGTCGGCGCCGCTCGTACATTTTTCAAGGCGCTTGACCTGAAGATCGACACCCAGGGTTCCGAGCACATCCCGAAGACCGGCGGCGCGGTACTGGTGAGCAACCACATCAGCTATCTGGACTTCATCTTCACCGGACTCGCGGCGCTGCCGCAGAAGCGGCTCGTCCGGTTCATGGCGAAGGAATCGGTCTTCCGGCACAAGGTGTCCGGGCCGCTGATGCGCGGCATGAAGCACATTCCCGTCGACCGCAAGCAGGGCGAGGACGCGTATGCGCACGCGCTCGACTCGTTGCGCTCCGGCGAGATCGTGGGCGTCTTCCCCGAGGCCACCATCTCGGAGTCGTTCACGCTGAAGAGCTTCAAGTCCGGCGCCGCCCGGCTGGCCCAGGAAGCCGGAGTGCCGCTGATCCCCATGGCGCTGTGGGGGACCCAGCGGCTGTGGACCAAGGGCCGGCCGCGCAATTTCAAGCGCAGCCACATTCCGGTGACGATCCGGGTGGGCGAGCCGGTGGAGGCTCCCACCGACCAGTACGCGGGCGCGATCACCCGGCGGCTGCGGGAGCGGGTCCAGGAGCTCCTGGAAGCGGCCCAGCGCGCCTATCCCGTGCGCCCGAAGGACGCGAGCGACACCTGGTGGGTGCCCGCGCACCTCGGCGGTACGGCTCCGACGCCGGCCGAGGTACGCGAGAGGAGCTGACGCGGCCGGCCCACGGCCCCGGCCGAAACGTCACTCCGGCGAAACGTCACTCCGGGGTACCGACGGTGATCCGCGCTCCGGGGCTGAGCTTCTCCAGCCGCTCGGCGAGTTCGGCGCCCGCGGCTTCGAGTTCGCCGATCGTCATGGGCGCGAGGCGCTCCAGCAGGAATACGGCGTTCACGGACTCCTCGGTGAGCCGGGTGCGCACCCCCTGTCGCCAGTTCCAGCGCCGGCAGGTGACGCCCTCGTCGTCGCACCAGACGACTTCGCCGGGCTCGGGGTGCTCCACGGTCTCCTCGCCGCCCGCGACGGTGGAGAAGGGCTCCTGTCCGGTGGAACGTACGAGCCGCATGGCGCCCTTGATCCGGTCGGTGTCCTCGCCACCGACCGGGATCAGGTGGGCGACGCTGATGGCGTTGTAGAGGTCGACCAGGAGATTGATGCGCGGCAGCCCGGCGTCGGTGAGCGCGCGCCGGGCCAGGGCTTCGGCGGAGTTGCGGGTGCGGGAGGGCTTGGCGCCGAAGGCGGTGTAAGCGTCGCGCCAGGCGGCGAGACGGGGGTCCTCGTGCGGGGCCCGGCCGTCGAGCCGCTCGGACAGACGGCGGGCCGCTTCGTCCAGGAGGGCCGAACTCTCTTCATTGCTGGGCCCGTTGACCAGGCCGCGCGCTTCGACGGCGAGGTGGGTGAAGCCGGGGGCGAGGGTGCGTACGTCGTCGGAGACGGTGAACGTCAGGGTCATCGGCTGCCTTGCCTCGGGACGGGATCTCAGAGCTCTGTAGGCAGAGTGCGCCACAACTGCGGGCGGTCCTCGGCGGACTCGAGGCCACGCAGCACCGCCGGATGCGGTGCCGCATAGAGTACTGGATAGTCCACTTCACCGAACTCCGGCCGGACGGGCCACGCCAGCCGCTCCTCGTCGAGCGAGAATTGGGCGTCGACGACGCCCGGCTTGTTGCCCCGGGGGTCCTGGCGGTCCCAGCTATCACGGCCGGGCAGCCGTACCGCGATCAGTCCGTGCACGGGGCCCGGGTCCCCGTTGTCCTCGCCGAGCGCCTGATAGCAGAGGGCGGTCGGGATACCCGCCGCGCGGAGAAGGGCGGCCAGGGCGTGGGATTTGGAGTGGCAGATTCCGTTGCGTGTCGCGAGGACGTCGGAGGCGCGCCAGGCGACCCGCATGTCGCCCGAATCGGCGGAGTGCGGAATGGTGTCCCGCACGAAGGCGTAGGCGGCAGCTGCGTATGAGTATGCATCGCTGGTGTCGCCGTGGAGACTGGCGACCGTCTCCCGTACCAGCGCATGCTCGTGGTCGATGGTCTCGTCTGCGGCAAGATAGGCGGAAAGTTGCGGGATCTACTGGATCAGCTCCATGACCGCCGAGCATAGATATGCGGCCGACCGGATGTCAATGATTTTCCAATCAACCGCAAATCTATTCAATTCTGTTCAGGCAGGCTACTTCGCCATTTCTTCCTTCAGAGCCAGGACGAATGCGTCGACATCGTGCTCCATCGTGTCGAAGGAGCACATCCAGCGCACATCACCGGCTGCCTCGTCCCAGAAGTAGAAGCGGAAGCGCTTCTGCAGCCGTTCGCTCACGTCGTGCGGCAGCCGGGCGAAGACGGCGTTGGCCTGGACCGGATGGAGGATCTCCACACCGTCCACCGCGCGCACACCCTCCGCGAGCCGCTGGGCCATGGTGTTGGCGTGCCGGGCGTTGCGCAGCCAGAGGTCTCCGGCGAGCAGCGCCTCCAACTGCACGGAGACGAAGCGCATCTTGGAGGCGAGCTGCATCGACAGCTTGCGCAGGTGCTTCATGGCCCGGACGGCGTCCGGGTTGAGGACGATCACGGCCTCGCCGAAGATCGCCCCGTTCTTCGTGCCGCCGAAGGAGAGGACGTCGACGCCGACGGTGTTGGTGAACGTACGCATCGGTACGTCCAGTGACGCCGCGGCGTTGGCTATCCGGGCCCCGTCCAGGTGGACCTTCATGCCGTGACCGTGGGCGTGGTCGCAGATGGCGCGGATCTCGTCGGGTGTGTAGACGGTGCCCAGCTCGGTGTTCTGGGTGATCGAGACGACCTGCGGCATGGCCCGGTGCTCGTCGTCCCAGCCGTACGCCTGCCGGTCGATGAGCTCCGGAGTGAGCTTGCCGTCCGGGGTCGGCACGGTGAGCAGCTTGAGGCCGCCCACCCGCTCCGGGGCACCGCCTTCGTCGACGTTGATGTGGGCGGACTCGGCGCAGATCACCGCGCCCCAACGGTCGGTCATCGCCTGGAGGGAGACGACGTTGGCGCCGGTTCCGTTGAAGACCGGAAAGGCTTCGGCGGTGGGGCCGAAGTGACTGTGCATGACCCGCTGGAGGTGCTCGGTGTAGTCGTCCTCGCCGTAGGCGATCTGGTGACCGCCGTTGGCCAGGGCGATGGCCGCGAGAATCTCCGGGTGCGTGCCCGCGTAGTTGTCACTGGCGAAGCCGCGTACCTGCGGGTCGTGGTGGCGTCGCGCGTCGGTCCTTACGGTTGTGGGGTCAGCCACAGGCGCTTTCCGTTCACTTCCGGGGCGGGCCGGTCCCAGACGCCGGCAATGGCATCGGCCAGATCCTTGACGTCGGTGAAGCCCGCGAATTTCGCATTCGGGCGCTCGGCGCGCATCGCGTCGTGCACCAGTGCCTTGATGACCAGGATCGCAGCCGCGGTCCTCGGACCTTCGTCGCCCCCCGCCTTGCGGAAGGCGTCCGCGAGGGCGAGGGTCCAGGCCTCGGCGGCGGCCTTCGACGCCGCGTAGGCCGCGTTTCCCGCGGTGGGCTTGCTCGCCCCGGCCGCGCTGATCAGCACATAGCGACCCCGGTCGCTGCGCTGCAGCCCCTCCTGGAAGGCCAGCGAGGTGTGCTGGACCGTACGGATCAGCAGCTTCTCCAGCAGGTTCCAGTCGGCGAGGTCGGTCTCGGCGAAGCCTGCACTGCCGCGCCAGCCACCGACGAGGTGGACCAAGCCGTCGATCCGGCCGAATTCCTTCTCGGTCTTGTCCGCCCATTCGCGGGTGGCGGCGAGGTCCAGCAGATCGACGGTGTCGCCGGTGACGGTCGCTCCGCCGTGGGCGTATCGCGCCGCGTCGACCGCCTCGGCCAGGCGGGTGGCGTCCGCGTCGGAGGCGACGACGGTCGCACCGGCCTCGGCGAGCCTCAGCAGCGTGGCCCGCCCGGCCGGGCCTGCCGCTCCGGCGACCGCGATCACGGCACCTTCGAGAGCACCGCCCCCGTTGCCCTTGCCGTTTCCGTTCATGGCCACCGCCTCCTCAAGCTCGGCGCTCACGCGGCTGCCCGATCGGCATCCGCGGCGGTGATCCCCTTGGTCGAGGCGATCACGTTCTTCAGTTTCTTGGAGAGCGCCTCATAGAACATGCTCAGGGGAAACTCGTCCGGAAGCACATCGTCGACGAGCTTACGCGGCGGCTGGGACAGGTCCAGCGCGTCCGGGCCCTTGGCCCAGCGGGAGCCCGGGTGCGGTGCCAGATAGGTGGCGACCAGGTCGTACGCGGCGAACCAGTGGACGAGCTTGGGGCGGTCGATGCCGTCCCGGTAGAGCTTCTCGATCTCGGCGCACAGCTGATTGGTGATCTGCGGGGCACGGTCCCAGTCGATCCTCAGCGTGTTGTCCGTCCAGCGGATCACGTCGTGCTTGTGGAGGTACGCGAAGAGAAGCTGGCCGCCGAGGCCGTCGTAGTTGCGGACGCGCTCGCCGGTGACGGGGAAGCGGAACATCCGGTCGAACAGCACGGCGTACTGCACATCGCGGCCCTGCGGGAAGCCGTCGGCCTGCAGTTTCACGGCCTCCTTGAAGGCGGTGAGGTCGCAGCGCAGCTCTTCCAGCCCGTACATCCAGAACGGCTGGCGCTGCTTGATCATGAAGGGGTCGAACGGCAGGTCGCCGTGGCTGTGCGTCCGGTCGTGGACCATGTCCCAGAGCACGAAGGCCTGCTCGCAGCGCTGCTGGTCGCCGACCATTTCGCGAATGTCGTCGGGCAGCTCGACGCCGAGCAGCTCGACCGCCGCCTCGGTGACCCGGCGGAACCGGGCGGCCTCGCGATCGCAGAAGATTCCACCCCAGCTGAAGCGCTCGGGGGCCTCGCGCATGGCGACGGTCTCCGGGAAGAGCACCGCGGAGTTGGTGTCGTAGCCCGAGGTGAAGTCCTCGAAGGTGATGCCGCAGAACAGCGGGTTGTCGTAGCGGGTGGCTTCGAGCTCGGCCAGCCAGTCCGGCCAGACCATCCGCAGCACGACCGCTTCGAGGTTGCGGTCCGGGTTGCCGTTCTGGGTGTACATCGCGAAGACGACCAGGTGCTGCCGCCCGTCGGTGCGGCCCTTGGCCGGCTGGAAGGCGAGCAGCGAGTCGAGGAAGTCCGGCACACCGAAACCGTCCGCGGCCCAGCGACGCAGGTCCACGAGCAGAGCACGGTGGTAGGCCACATCGTGCGGGAGCAGCGGGGAGAGCTCCCCGATCGCTGCGATCACACGGTCCAGCGTGGCCCGGGCGGCCTCCCCGGACGGCGCGCCCTCGGCGTCGAAGTCGATGGAACCGTCCTTCGACTGCCAGGGCCGGATCTCCTCCACGGCATTCTTGAGCGCGGGCCAGGCCGGGTGCTCGGTCACCCGCCGGTCCGTATCTATGTCACCTGCGGCGACGTCGTGCACAAGAATTTCCGTCATAACTCTTCCTCCACGGGAGAACCTCGCGTCAGGCAACCGTATCCATGTGCGGTTCCTTCGGACAAGTGGGCCTCCGGAAATTATCCTGCCGACCCCCTTGGTCACCGCGATTCTTCCCGTGCTGCATCTTTTCTGCGACCACTTCCGTCGACGGGGCGTGGTTCGGTGGCTGTCGGCGGGAGGTGGGCCACTAGGCTGCCGTAGTGCCGTGCCGCCTGGTGGGTAGGAGCCGCACGCGGGCAGGACACCGTCGACGGAAGCGAGTTGCCTTGTCTTTTCTCACCATCGGTCATCGCGGAGTGATGGGTGTCGAGCCGGAGAACACCCTGCGGTCCTTCCTCCATGCGGAACGGGCCGGGATGGACGCCATCGAGCTGGACCTTCATCTGAGCAAGGACGGCGCGCTGGCCGTCATGCACGACGCCGATGTCGACCGTACGACGGACGGCAGCGGTCCGATCGCCGAGAAGACCTTGTCCGAGCTGCGCGAACTCGACGCCGGGCAGGGTGAGCGGGTGCCGGTCTTCGAGGAGGTACTCGACGCCGTACGGTCCCCCGTGCAGGCGGAGATCAAGGATGTGGCCGCGGCCCGCGCCCTGGCCGAGGTGATGCTGTGGCGCGGTCTCGTCGACCGGGTGGAGGTGTCGTCGTTCCACGACGAGGCGGTCGCCGAGATCGCCCAACTGGTGCCGGGGGTACGGACCGTACTCATCGCGAGCCGCTGGCGGAGCGATGTGGTGGAGCGGGCGAAGGCAGTGGGTGCGGCGACGCTGGCACTGAACATCCGCCGCCTCACCCTGGAGGTGGTCGAGCAGGCGCACGCCGAAGGACTGAAGGTCATCGGCTGGGTGGTGAACACCCAGGACCATCTGCGGCTGGTACGCGCCCTGCGGCTGGACGGCGCGACCACCGACTACCCGGACATCCGCCGCGCCGGCCGCTTCACCGCTTGATCACCGGACCGGCCGGACCGGTCCCCGGCTCTGCCGGATCGATCACCGACCCGGTCCGGTCGGTCGTCTGCCCGGTCAGACCAGGGCCTTGACGAGCAGCTCGAATGCGAGATCGTCGCGCTGCGGGATGCCGCAGCGCGCATCGCCGTACGGGAACGGGCTGAGCTTTCCCGTACGGCGGTAGCCACGCCGCTCGTACCAGGCGATCAGCTCCTCGCGCACCGATATCACGGTCATGTGCATCTCGGCCACCCCCCAGCTCTCCCGTACGGCGCGCTCGGCCTCCGCGATGATCACCTTGCCGAGACCGGCTCCCTGCAGCTCGGGACGGACCGCGAACATCCCGAAGTAGGCGGCGTCACCGCGGTGTTCGAGCTGGCAGCAGGCGACGAGCGCGCCGTCGCGCTCCGCCACGAGAAGACGGCTGCCGGGCGCTTCGACGACCTCGCGGACACCGTCCGGGTCGGTCCGCTGCCCCTGCAGGAGGTCCGCCTCGGAGGTCCATCCGGCCCGGCTGGAGTCCCCCCGGTACGCCGACTCGATCAGCGTCACAAGTGCGGGCACATCGGCGTCGGCCGCGTCGCGGAAGGTCAGCTGTCCCGGGTCCTGGGCAGGGGCTGTGTTCATGGGCGGTGGCTCTCCGTATCTCTGTTGTGGCCGTGCCGGAGCAGCGTATCCCGCGTGCTCAGGGCCTATGGTCGGGCGCATGGTTCATGTGCTGAGCAGCCGGATCCTGCTGCGTCCGGCCGATCCCGAGCGGTCACGGATCTTCTACGGGGAGTCGCTCGGGCTGCCCGTCTACCGGGAGTTCGGCACCGGTCCCGAGCGGGGCACGGTCTACTTCCTCGGCGGCGGCTTCCTGGAGGTCTCCGGGCGCGCTGCCACACCGCCGGTGCCCGGGCTCGAACTGTGGATGCAGGTCGCGGACGTCCGGACTGCGCACGAGGAGGTGTCGGCCCGCGGCGTCGAGGTGCTGAGGCCGCCGGTGCGTGAGCCGTGGGGGCTCGTCGAGATGTGGATCCGCGATCCGGACGGGCACAGGATCGTCATGGTGGAAGTACCGGCGGACCATCCGCTGCGCTACCGACCCTAGAGGTACCGCTCGCGCTGTCAGCGCGGAGCGCGGCTTCTGTCCACGCAGTCGACGAGCACGGGCAGGGCCTTTTCCAGGTCGCCGTCGTGGTCCGCGAACGGGAGACGCAGGTGGTGCCGGAAGCCGGCCACGGCGGAGAAGGCGGGGCCGGGGACGATCAGTACGCCCGCGCGGCGGGCCGGCTGAGCGGTCGCCTCGGCATCGGCGCCGGGGATCTCCACCCAGGGGGCGGAACCTCCCGCGGGCCGTTCCCACCGCCAGCCGGTCCGCTGATCACGCAGGAGCCGATCCGTCTGCGTCAGGCGTTCACGCAGCCGGGAACGTCGCTGGGCGCGGGCCTCGGGCAGTTGCCGGAGCAGCTGCACGGCCAGCATCTGGTCCACCACCGGGCATGACAGGTCGACGGACTTCTTGATGTCGGCCAGGCGCCGGATGACGGTGGTGGAGGCGCGGATCCAGCCGAGCCGCAGACCGCCCCGGAAGAGCTTGGACGGGGTGCCGATGGTGGCGGTGGCGGCGGGCGGCAACTGGGCGGCGAGGGAGACCGGCGCGGCGTCGTGGTGCCGGGCCAGTTCCGCGTAGGCGTTGTCCTCCACGGCGTACAGGCCCTGCTCCGCCAGTACGCCGGCCCAGGCGCGGCGGGTGTGCTCGTCCATGGTGCGTCCGGTGGGATTGTGGACCGACGGCTGCAGATGGACGAGGCGCGGTCGGATATGGCCGGCCGGCCGCGCCAGTGCGGCGACGTTGTCGCCGTGGGCGGTGTCCGCCGGCAGCGGGACCGGACGGGCGCCGCGGGATCGCCCTCGGCTGACCGGGCCGAGCGGGCACAGCGCGCGGCGGGGAACACCCCCTCCGCGCGCTCCCTTGTACCTCAGTGCGCCGCGTATGACGGTCCCGGTCCGGGCATCGACCAAGGGGGACTGAAGTCGTACGTCCCGGGGGAGGTGCGCTGTGCACGGACCGGTGGTGTCCTGCTGGCTGCTGATGGCGTTGTGCGGGGTGACGGGTGCGTACTGCCTGCTGCGCACGCGCGGCGAGACCGGGGAGGAACGCAGGGCGGCGCGAGCCGAGGCGCTGATGGGCTTCGGCATGGCCGCCATGGCGGTGCCGGCTGCTGTCGTGACACCACCGGTCTGGGGGTGGGCGGTGTACGCGGTGCTGTTCGGCCTGGCCTCGTTGCGCGCGCTGTGGTTCTCCCGGCACAGCGCGCACCATCTGCACCATCTGGTCGGGTCGTCGGCGATGGTGTACATGGCGGTGGCGATGGCATCGGGCAGTGGAGGGGCCCATGGTGGGCACGGCGGGCACGCGGGCCACGGCGTCGCGGCGACGGCCGGGGGCGTACCCCTGCTGACCGGACTGCTGCTGGCCTACTACGCGGCGTATGTGCTGAGGTCGGGGGCCCGGTTGATACCGGTGGCCGCCGTGGCGGGCGGTAGCGGGCCGGTCGGCGGCGGACCTGTCGGCGGTGGCTGGGCCGCTCGTCCCGAGCTGGCTCTCGCCTGTCGGCTGACGATGGGAATAGCCATGTTCGCGATGCTGCTCACTCTCTGAGAGATCTGCGGGACAGCGAGCGGACCAGACCGTGGCGTACATCACTTGCCGTGCAGAGCCATACCCGTGGGTACCGCGCCGCTCATAGGCTGGCGCCATGTTGGTCTCCCTCGCGCTGCTGTTGCTCGGTGCACTGGCCGCCGTCGTGACCCCGCGTCTGATGGCGCGGGCGCAGTGGCCGGAGCGTGAGCCCGTTGTCGCGCTGTGGGTGTGGCAGTGCGTGGTGGCCGGGGTGCTGCTCTGTTTCGCGCTCTCCATGACGTTCAGCGCTGCCGCGGCCTGGCAAGCGGTGCGCGGGCATGTGTTCGCGCCGGCGCCGCGTGCCGTGGTGGAGGCGTATGCGCTGGGCGGACACGGGCAGTGGTCCGCCGCCATGGCCGTGCTGCTGGCGCTCGGCGGGGTCTGGACGGCGGCCATGCTGACCCGGGAGATCCGTCGCGCCCGGGTGCGTCGCAGGCGGCGCCGGGCCGAATTGCTGGTGCGTTCCCCGCTGATGCCCGGGGAGGAGCCCGGCGGTGGCCGGCTCGTCGTGCTGGAGGGACAGCGTCCGGACGCCTGGTGGCTGCCGGGTGCGGCGCCTCAACTGGTCATCACCACTGCGGCGCTGGGCCGCCTGAAGGGTCGTCAGCTGGATGCGGTGCTCGCTCATGAGCAAGGCCATGCGAAGGCCCGGCACGACTGGCTGCTGCACTGTTCCGGCGCGCTCGCGACCGGGTTTCCTCAGGTGCCGGTGTTCGCGGCCTTCCGCGACGAGATGCACCGGCTGATCGAACTGGCCGCGGACGATGTGGCGTCGAGGCGTTTCGGGCGGCTGACGATCGCCCTGGCCTTGGTGGAACTCAACGAGGACCGGGGCGTGTTCGGCCCCTGCCCGACGCCGGACGCCGAGCTCCCGCTGCGGGTGAACCGGCTGCTGACCCCGGTGGAGCGGCTCACGGCCGGTCGTCGGCTCCGGCTGACCGCGGCGGCCGCCCTGGTACCGGTGGTTCCTCTTCTGGTGGCCTTCCTTCCGGGACTCACAGCGCTGGGATAGCCGGGGACGCGGAACTTCCGCGAAGATCGCCCCATGTCATCCCCGTCGCCGGTCCCACCGGCCCACACCCGTTCCCGCGTCAGCCCCTTCGGCACGGCCATGGTCTGCGCCGCTCTCGCCCTGGTCCTGCTGATCCTGGTCGCCGGGCGCTGGTCGCCGTTGATGACGCTGGACCGTACGGTCGCGGACGCCCTGCACCGAAGGGCGGTCACCGAACCCGGCCTCGTCCACGCCAACCGGGTCCTGACCGACTGGGTGTGGGATCCGTGGACGATGCGCGCCCTGATCACGGTGGCCGTGGTGGTGCTGTGGTGGCGCGGGGCGCGGGCGCTCGCGGTGTGGGTCGCCGTGACGAGCGTGCTGTCGGCTCTTCTGCAGCAGGGGCTGAAGTCCGCGGTCGGCCGGGAGCGGCCGCGGTGGCCGGACCCGGTGGATTCCGCTCACTACGCGGCGTTCCCCTCGGGGCACGCGATGACGGCGATGGTGAGCTGCGGTCTACTGCTCTGGCTGCTGCGCAGGCACGGCACGGGGCCCCGGGTGTGGCGGGCGGCGCTGGTGGTGGCATGGGTCTCGGTGATCGGAGTGGGCGTCACCCGGCTCTACCTGGGGGTGCACTGGCCGAGCGACGTACTGGGCGGCTGGCTGCTGGGGGCGGCCCTGGTCGGGTTCTCCATCGCTGGTTTCGCCCGGTACGAGGAACGCGGCGGACCGGCCTTGCCGCGACGCTCCTGAACCGAGAAGGATCGCGTCCATGCAGATCAAGGGTGTGCTCTTCGACTTCTCCGGGACTCTCTTCCGTATCGAATCGGTCCAATCCTGGTTGCGCGCGGTCCTCGCCGAGCGGGAGGTGGCGGTGAGCGAGGCCGACTTCGAGCGGTACGCGCGGGGGCTGGAGGCTGCCGGGGCGTTGCCGGGCGGTCCGCCTCCCCGGCACGTTCCCGCCCGGCTCGCCGACCTGTGGGCCACCCCCGCCCTGATCGACGCCTACGTCTTGTCGTACGAGCACGGCGTCCAGAAACCGAACACACGCCTCTTCCACATGGCCTGCACACTTCTCGGGCAGAACCCGGCGGATGTGGTGATGGTCGGCGACGAACGGCGCGCGGACGGCGGGGCGGCGGCACTGGGCTGCGACGTACGCTTTGTCCACCATCTGCCGGTGGAGCAGCGGCCCGACGGGCTGCGGACGCTCGGACTGGTGCCGGGCGTTGCCTGAGAGACATGTGAGAGATGTCCCTGACGCGCAATGGGTCGGATTGTCACATCGTGGCCTTAGCCTGTATGCATGCCCCGTCGACCCTGCTCCTCCGATTCCGTGCGTACCGCCGCCGTGGTGAACAAAGAGATTCGTGACCTGTGGGAGCGCTCAGGCGGCTGCCTGTCCCCGGAGGACGAGGAGCAGTACCAGCGGTTGCTCGTGGAGTGGGCGGCAGCGACCGGCGGGAGCGCCAGGTCCGCCGCCTGACCCGGGTGCGGTACTCCTGGGCCGAGCGCCGTCGGCTGCGGCGCGTCCCGCCGGGCTGTGGAATCGGCCCGGCGGGACGCACGCGGCGCGCGATGGAGCAGGATGGTGCCGGTCGAGCGGTCGAACAGGCGGGATCAGCGGTCGAAGTAGTCCGGCTGCGTCTGAACATTGAGTTCGTTCAGCCGTACCCGCTTCGCCGGGTCGGTCCGCCGGTCGTCGAGCTTCAGGACGTCGAAGCCCTTGGCGATGTCGTTGGAGTAGATGTAGCCGTTGTAGTAGTACGCCGACCAGGAGCCGGCCGTGGTGACCGCGTCCGTGCTGACGGGGCCGCGCTCGAAGTAGCCGATCTCCTTCGGCTTCGAGGAGTCGGTGAAGTCCCACACCGAGACCCCGCCCTGGTACCAGGCCTGGACCATCACGTCGCGGCCCTTGACCGGGATGATCGAACCGTTGTGCGCGACGCAGACCTCGGTGTCGGCCTGCGGGCGGTCGATCTTGAAGTAGCTGCGGAAGACCAGCCTGCGGTGGTCTCCCTTGCCGACGATGTCGTAGATGCCGTCGGCGCCGCGCTTCGGGCCGATCTCCTCGTTGCAGGTGGCCGCGCCACCGCCGCCGAGCTCATCGGTGAAGACGACCTTGTCCGCCTTCTGGTTGAACGTCGCGGAGTGCCAGAACGCGAAGTTCACGTTGTCCTGCACCCGGTCGATGATCTTCGGGTTCTCCGGGTCCTTGATGGAGAACAGCAGACCGTCACCCATGCAGGCACCGGCCGCCAGGTCCTTCGAGGGCAGCACGGTGATGTCGTGGCAGCCGGTGGTCTTGGAGACACCCGGATTGGTCGGAGCGCCCGGATTGCCGCCGTCCGGGAAGAGCACCGGGAAGTTCACGACCGCGGCCTTCTCGGGTGCGTTGCGCGGCACCTTGATGATGGAGATCCCGTCGTGCGGCGGCTGGCAGTCGGGGAAGGCTTCGCTCGGCGAGTACGAGGAGACGTACACGTAGACGTTCTTGCCGTCGGGGACCAGCGTGTGCGTGTGCGATCCGCAGGCGGTCTCGACCGCGGCGACGTACTT
The DNA here is from genome assembly GCF_042884935.1 of Streptomyces sp. NPDC058092. Lineage (NCBI taxonomy): Bacteria > Bacillati > Actinomycetota > Actinomycetes > Kitasatosporales > Streptomycetaceae > Streptomyces > Streptomyces sp. NPDC058092. Next base: position 744 of record NZ_JBHVSY010000047.1, on the reverse strand, counting down.
CGGGTTGCGCTTGTCGCTGATGTCGAAGATCTTCATGCCCTCCCAGGAGGACTTCTCCGTGGCGGGCTGGGTGGTGCTGGTGCAGGAGTTGTCGCTGCGCGAGGAGTCGGTGGACAGGAAGAGCAGGTTCCCCGAGACCGAGATGTCGTTCTGCGAGCCGGGGCAGAGAACCTGCGCGACCGTCTTCGGGGCCTTCGGATCTCTGATGTCGAAGATCCGGAAGCCGTCGTAGTTTCCGGCGTAGGCGTACGTCCCCTGGAAGGCCAGGTCCGTGTTCAGCCCCTTGAGCGCGCCCTTCGGGACGTTGGCCAGATGGGTGATGTTGCCACTGTGGACGATCTCGTCCACGCCGGGTATTTCGCCGCTCGTGATGGCGGCCGCGGCTGCGGCTTCCCCGGCGGCGGAGACATCGGTACGGGCGGCGCCCGCGTCGCCCGGGTCGGGCGTCGCGGCTGCGGGGCCGGCCATCAGCAGAGTGGCCAGCAGGCCGGCGGCCGCTGCCGCCACGCCCAGGCGTCTGCGCCGCACCGGGCTCGTGTGCAACGAATTCACTGCGTCCTCCCATGTATCCGAACGTAGTTGAACGGTTCACGGACCCCGGCAGTATCGTCCTTCCCATGGCTGTCCCAACAGATGGCAACAGAGACGTATTGACGCTCTCCCTCCTGAAGGAGGGAGATTCTTACGGCTCGCGCCGTGAGACTTCCTGTTTCATCGCCGACTGCCCGCCCGGAGTTCTCCGTT
>NZ_JBHVSY010000046.1:17286-34214 GCF_042884935.1 Streptomyces sp. NPDC058092 | reverse complement strand
ACGTGATCATTCCGGGGCCGTCGTCATGCCCGGAAGGCAGATCACGACCGTCACGCATCACGCATGATCAGCCACCCGACAGGCTCTGAGGCGCGCAGCACCGCGGCGGCGTCGACGGTGAGCGGATCGCCGTGTCCGAAGCAGGCCGTGGCCGGTTCCAACGCGGCCAGCCGCCGGAACGAGGCCAGGGCCCGCGTCCGGTCGATGTTGAAGACGCCCAGCATCACCCGGTCGACCGCGGCCACGCAGTCGCCGGTGAACAGCACACCGTGGCGCGGCAGATGGACACCGATGGAGCCGGGGGTGTGACCGGGGGAGTGGATAACCCGGGCCCCCGAGCCGAACCCGATCTCGTCGCCGTCGGCCAGCTCGCGGTCGACACGGGTCGGCGGCGCCGGGGGAACGGTCAGCCCGTGCTTGTACAACGGCCGTTCCCAGTCCAGCAGGACCGGATCGGCGATCTCCTCCTCGCCACGGATCACCGGGGCGTCCAGCTGATGGGCGAGGATCTCGGCGCCGTGCCGGTCGGCGAGCTCCTGGGCGGCGCCGTAGTGGTCACGGTGCCCGTGGGTGACCACGATCCGGGAGATGCGGCCCGGGTCCAGGCCGAGGCCGCGCACGGCGTCCTCGATCGCGGGAGCCGCGTCGATGTCGCCCGCGTCGATCAGGGTCAGGTCCGCGCCGTCCCGCCAGAGATACGCCTGGCCGATGCGGAAGCGGAACATGTGCAGCTGGGGAAGTACCTCGACGAGATCCATGCTGCGAACGTACGCCGACCGGCCCGCCCGCCACCCGGATCTACGCTCTCGGCGAGCTTCGCTCAGCGCGTAGCCCGTCCGCCGGACCGCGCGCTTCGGTGGCCGGCGAGTCCGGTGCGGCGTCCTCCGGCGAGTCCGGTGCGGCGTCGTCCGACGGAGCGACCGGTCCGCCGCGGACAGGGCGGCGGACCGGATCGGGAGGAAAGCGCAGGTCGGTGACGTACTGTCAGATCTGCTTGGACTCCGCGTAGTTCCGCAGGAACAGGGCCTCGGCGAGCGACAGGCGCTCCAGTTCCTCCGGCGACACGCTCTCGTTCACCGCGTGGATCTGTGCCTCCGGCTCGCTCAGGCCGATCAAGAGGATCTCGGCCTCCGGGTACAGGGCGGCGAGGGTGTTGCAGAGCGGGATCGAGCCGCCCATGCCGGACGTCTGCATCTTCTCGCCGGGGTACGCGGCCTCCATGGCCTGCGCCATGGACGTGTACGCCGGGCTGGAGGTGTCCGCGCGGAACGGCTGGCCCTGGCCGACCTGTTCCACCGACACCCTGGACCCCCAGGGGGCGTGCGCCTTGAGGTGGGCGGTCAGGAGCTCGCTCGCCGCGGCGGCGTCCTGGCCCGGCGGCACGCGCAGGCTGATCTGCGCCCGTGCGCTCGCCTGGAGCGAGGGGGTCGCGCCGACCACCGGCGGGCAGTCGATGCCGATGACGGTGACGGCGGGCCGGGCCCAGATCCGGTCGGCGACCGTGCCCGTGCCGATCAGTCCGACGCCGTCGAGGACCTTCGCGTCCTTGCGGAATTCGGCCGCCGGGTACTGCAGTCCGTCCCATTCGGTGTCCGTGGCGAGACCGTCGACGGTCGTGGTGCCGTCTTCCGCGCGCAGCGACGCCAGCAGCTGGATCATCGCGGCCAGCGCGTCCGGGGCGGCGCCGCCGAACTGTCCGGAGTGCAGGTTCCCTTCGAGGGTGTCGAGCGTGACGCGCAGCATCGTCATGCCGCGCAGCGTCGCCGTGACCGTCGGCAGGCCGACCCGGAAGTTGCCGGTGTCGCCGATGACGATCGTGTCGGCGGTCAACAGCTCGGGGTGCGCCTCCGCGTAACGCTCCAGACCGCCGGTGCCCTGCTCCTCGGACCCCTCGGCGATCACCTTGACGGAGACCGGGACGCCGCCGTTCGCCTTGAGGGCGCGCAGGGCGAGGAGGTGCATGATGAAGCCGCCCTTGCAGTCCGCCGAGCCGCGGCCGAACCAGCGGCCGTCCCGCTCCGTCAGCTCGAACGGCGGGGAGAGCCAGGCGGACTCGTCGAGCGGCGGCTGCACGTCGTAGTGCGCGTAGAGCAGTACGGTCGGGGCGCCGGCCGGGCCGGGCAGGAAGCCGTACACCGACTGGGTGCCGTCGGGGGTGTCGAGCAGGGCGACATCCTGGAAGTCCTCTGCGCGCAGCGCGTCGGCGACCCAGTTCGCGGCCGCCTCGCACTCGCTCTTCGGGAACTGCGCGGGATCCGCCACCGACTGGAAGGCCACCAGCTCGGCCAGCTCCGTCTTGGCGCGGGGCATCAGCGAGGCAATGGTCTCGGAGATCGGACGGGCGGTCATGGGCACGCTCCTCGTGGGTGCGACGTTATGTGTACGAATCCGGCTACATGTACACCGAGTGTGCGGCGTTGCATGAAGGACGAACGTACGGTCGATCCTCCCACAGCGGGGGCTGGGCCGGGCGCGCCGTAGGATGCCGTGAGCAGCATGGGCCACTGGTGGGATCGGGAGCAGAAGCACATCGTGAGCAGCGAGAACGCAGACGCCGGGCATGAGCACGAAGAGTCGTCCGTGTGGGACGTCGTCGTAGTCGGTGGCGGACCGGCCGGAGCCTCCGCGGCATACGCGGCGGCGGTCGCGGGCCGACGGGTACTGCTCCTCGAAAAGGCGGAGCTGCCCCGCTACAAGACGTGCGGCGGCGGCATCATCGGGTATTCGCGTGATTCGTTGCCGCCCGGATTCGAACTGCCGCTGCGGGACCGGATCCACGCGGTCACGTTCTCGCTCAACGGCAGGCTGGCGCGCACCCGTCGCTCCAAGCGGATGCTCTTCGGGCTCATCAACCGCCCCGAGTTCGACGCGGGACTGGTCGAAGAGGCGCAGAAGGCGGGCGCCGAACTCCGAACCGGAGCGACGGTGACAAGGGTCGAGCAGCACGGCGCCGCGGTGCCGGACCGGCGCACGGTCGCCCTGGTGCTGTCCGGCGGCGAGACGGTGCTTGCCCGCGCGGTCGTCGGCGCGGACGGCAGCGCGGGGCGGATAGGTGCTCATGTCGGGGTGAAGCTCGACCAGGTGGACCTCGGCCTGGAGGCGGAGATCCCGGTTCCGGAGACGGTCGCGGAGGACTGGGCGGGGCGGGTGCTCATCGACTGGGGTCCCATGCCCGGCAGTTACGGCTGGGTGTTCCCCAAGGGCGATGTCCTCACCGTCGGTGTGATCTCGGCGCGGGGCGACGGCGCGGGCACCAAGCGGTACCTGGAGGACTTCATCGCCCGGCTCGGTCTCGCCGGCTTCGAACCGAAGATCTCCTCCGGGCATCTGACGCGCTGCCGCAGCGACGACTCGCCGCTGTCACGCGGGCGGGTGCTGGTCTGCGGCGACGCGGCCGGACTGCTGGAGCCGTGGACCCGCGAGGGTATCTCCTTCGCCCTTCGGTCGGGGCGGCTCGCTGGTGAGTGGGCGGTGCGCATCGCGGAGTCGCACGATGCGGTGGACGCCCGGCGCCAGGCGCTGAATTACGCCTTCGCCATCAAGGCCGGCCTGGGTGTCGAGATGGGCGTCGGACGGCGCATGCTGAAGCTCTTCGAGCGCCGCCCCGGGGTGCTGCACGCGGTGCTGACGGGTTTTCGCCCGGCCTGGAACGCGTTCGCCGGGATCACCCGGGGAACGACCTCGCTGGCCGAGCTGGTCCGTACGCATCCGCTGGCGCAGCGGGCGCTGTCGGCGATGGACCGTTAGGGCCTGACACCCGGGGCGCTCGGCGTGCCGGGTGCCCCGGGAGGGCCTGGCCGCTACGGGTCAGCCCTCCACGGCGATCCGGAAGACGGGGTGGTCCGGGCAGGCTGCCAGGAGTTCGGCGTCCGTGGACTTCGCGGTGACGCCCTGGAAGTACTGGTTGACCTGCCATCCCCACCGCTCCAGGTAGGCGCGGACGATGAGCGCCTTCTGCTCGTCGTCCGCGATCTCCACGGCTGTGAAGGTGCGGACCTTCCGGCCCACCCGCAGTTCGCCGCCGCCGGCCACCCGCATGTTGCGCACCCACTGGGAGTGGCCCCGGGCGGAGACCAGGTACTGCGCGCCCTTGTGGGTGTGGGGGTTCACCGGGATGCGCTGCGGCTGCCCGCTCCTGCGGCCGCGTACCGACAGTTCGGCCGAGCCCTGAAGGCTGACGCCGTGCCGGGCCAGCCGGCCGATGACGCCGTTCATCCGGACGTTGAAGGCGTTGCCCTGAAGGTAGTACGGCTGAGACATGGTGACTCCCTTACGTTTTGAGAGCAGTGCTCTCGCTTGAGATCAGTGTGCACGGGAATGGTGCTCGAAAACAAGAGCACCGCTCTCGTTGATGGTCGGTGCTCTCCATCCGTGGCAGACTGAAGCCCATGAGCACTGTCCGAGGAGCCAGGGAACGGGCCCGTACCGAGGTCACCGCCGCCATCAAGGGCGAGGCGAAGAAGCAGCTGGCGGCCGAGGGCGCCGCGAAACTCTCACTGCGCGCCGTCGCACGGGAGCTCGGCATGGCGTCCTCCGCGCTCTACCGCTACTTCCCCAGCCGGGACGAGCTGCTCACGGCCCTGATCGTCGACGCGTACGACGCCGTGGGCGAGACCGCCGAGGCCGCTCACCGGGCCGCCGCCGCCGACGCCGCCCCCCACCTCGCACGCTGGACCGCGGTCGCCCGCGCCGTTCGCGACTGGGCCCTGGCCCACCCTCATGAGTACGCCCTGATCTACGGCTCGCCCGTGCCCGGCTACACCGCACCGCAGGCCACGATCGGACCCGCTTCCCGCGTCGGCAGCGTCCTGATCACCATCGTCGGCGACGCCTACCGCTCGGACGGCCTCGCCGTGCCGCCACTCGCCGCCGAGCTGCGCGCCGAGGCCGGGCGCATGGTCGCCGAATTCGCGCCCGGCCTCCCTCCGGGCGCCGCAGCCCCGTTGATCGCCGCGTGGTCACAGCTGTTCGGGCTGATCTCCTTCGAGATCTTCGGCCAGTTCAACCGGGTGGTGGAGGCCCGGGAGGTCTTCTTCCAGGAGGCCGTCACCGAACTGGCCCGCACGGTCGGGCTGCTCGGCCCGCGCGGCAGCTAGGGTCTTCCGTTCGGATCAGGCCGGATCGCGGCGGTGCCGGGGCGCGGAAACGGGTCTGATCGCCGAACGACGGACCCGGGATCGGGCGTCGTCCTCACCGGTCCGTACGCCGTCCTCCACCAGTCCGTACGCCGTCCTCCACCGGTGCGTATATCGTCCTCCACCGGTCCGTACGCCGTACTCCACAGGGAGTACGGGCGATCACCACGCCCGGCTGACGCCTGCGACGCGGTCCGCCGTCTAGCGTGGCCGCCATGGAAGAGCAACGCTCACACTGGGGTCACGGCGAGCCGCCGCGGTGGCTGACGGGGGAACCGGGACACTCCGCCTCCCGGCTGCCCTGGCCGTCGACGATCCTGCTCGGTGCCGTCGTCATGATCGGTTCGACCATCGCGGCCCGGGGGCAGATGGACGAGCGGGCGCCGCTGGACCTCTTCGCGCGGCTGCTGCTCTTCCTGGCCGTCGCCGTGCTTCTGCTGCGCCACCGTCACCCCGTGATCGCCGTCTTCGGGACGTCGGCCGCGGCGATGGTCTATCTGGCCGCCGGATATCCGTACGGGCCGGTGTTCCTGGCCGTCGCCGTGGGCTGCTTCAGCGCCGTTGTCGCCGGGCACCGGCGGGCCGCCTGGTCGGCCGTCGGCATGGTGTGGCTGGGGCACGTCCTGGTGGCCCACTGGCTCTACCGCTGGCTGCCGCCCTCCGGCGACCACGCCGCTCCCTGGGGGCAGGAACTGGGTGTTGCCGCTTGGGTGGTGGCCATCGTCGCCGCCGCCGAGTTCGTCCGCGTACGCCGTGAGCAGTGGGCGGACCAGCGTGCGGAACGGGAGGCCGCCCGGCAGCGCCGGGCCGACGAGGAGAGGCTGCGGATGGCGCGGGAGCTCCATGATGTCCTGGCCCACAGCATCTCCGTCATCAACGTCCAGTCGAGCGTCGGGCTCGCGTTGCTGGACTCCGACCCCGAGCAGGCCCGTACCGCCCTCACCACCATCAAGGCCGCCAGCAAGGAGGCGCTGGGCGAGGTCCGCCAGGTCCTTGACACACTGCGCACCCCCGGAGACGCCCCCAGGGCCCCGGCTCCCGGACTCGACCGGCTCCCCGAACTCGTCGAACAGGCGGCGAGCACCGGACTGACCGTCACCGTCGAGACCGACGGGGTGCGGCGCGCCGTACCGCCCGGCGCGGATCTCGCCGCCTTCCGGATCGTCCAGGAGGCGCTCACGAACGTGGTGCGGCACTCCGGATCGCGCACCGCGCAGGTCCGGATCGGCTACGAGCCCGGCCGCATCCGGCTCCGTATCGACGACGAAGGACCCGCCACCGGCAACGACGCGGGCGGCAGCGGCAACGGACTGGCGGGCATGCGGGAGCGCGCCGCCGCACTGGGTGGCACGATCGAGGCGGGCCCCCGGGCCGACGGCGGCTTCCGGGTGCGGGCCGAGCTTCCGCTGCTGTCCGACTCACCCGGCGCGACAGCGCCCAAGGAGGAGACACCGTGATCCGCGTACTGCTCGCCGACGACCAGCTGCTGGTCCGGGCCGGTTTCCGGGCCCTGCTGGACGCCCAGCCCGACATCGAGGTGGCGGGCGAGGCCGCCGACGGTGAGGAGGCCGTACGCATGGTGCGCGAACTGCGGCCGGACACCGTGCTGATGGACATCCGGATGCCATGTCTCGACGGCCTCGCCGCCACCCGCGCCATCACCGGGGACCCCGGACTGTACGACGTCAAGGTGGTCATGCTCACCACCTTCGAGCTCGACGAGTACGTCTTCGAGGCGATCCGCTCCGGCGCCTCAGGCTTTCTCGTCAAGGACACCGAACCGGAGGAACTGCTGCGGGCGGTACGCGCGGTGGTGGCCGGCGACGCCCTGCTCTCACCGGGGGTCACCCGCCGGCTGATCGCCGAGTTCGCGGCCCGGTCCAAGGAACCCACGGCGGCTACCGGGCTGAGCGAACTCACCGAACGGGAAAGGGAGGTGATGGCGCTCGTCGGCATAGGGCTCTCCAATGAGGAGATCGCCCGACGGCTGGTCGTCAGCCCGCTCACCGCCAAGACCCATGTCAGCCGCGCCATGGTGAAGCTCGGCGCCCGCGACCGGGCCCAACTCGTCGTGCTCGCCTACGAGTCGGGGCTCGTGCGCCCCGGCTGGCTCGGCTGACCCGGCGCACCCCGGGAGGCTCGGCCGACCCGGCCACGGCCTCGCGGCCCGGGGGCCGAAGTTCACGCGAGCGGTGGCCGACGGGTGAGAACTCCCCGTAGGCCACCGCGTGTTCCTCCTCGGGAGGTCAGTCCCGTACGGACACCTTCTGTGCGGCAGGTGCGAAGGGTGCGGTGGATGTCGCGGATGCCTCGGCCGCCGCAGCCTGGTCAGCGTGACCAGCAGCCCGGCGAGGGCGACCGCGGTCACCACGACCAGACCCGGCCGGTAGCTGTCCAGGACCGCCTGCCGGGATCCGTCACCGCTGCCGTACGCCGTGATCACCGCGGTCACGATCGCCAGGAAGATCGCCCCGCCGACCTGGATCGAGGTGTTCAGCAGGCCCGAGACCATGCCCTGCTCGTCGTCGCCCACCCCATTGGTCGCCTGAATGTTCAGCGAGGGGAAGGTCGGCGCGCACGCCGCGCCGAGCAGCAGCATGGACGGCAGGATCACCGCCGCGCACGAGGGAGTGAGCGTGATCCGCAGGAAGAGCGCGTAGCCGATGACGAGGAACGTGAAACCGGCCGCGATGACACGCGGTGTGCCGAACCGGTTCACCACATCGCCGATCTTCGTCGAGGAGAGGGCGACCAGTACGCCCGCGATCAGGGCGATCAGCGCGATGGGGGCGGGCAGCAGCATCGTCCACCGCCAGGACAGCTGGGTGAGGAGGCCCGACAGGACCAGACCCATGGAGAAGCCGGTGGCGGCGCACGTGGTGTAGATGGAGAGGGCCCGGTTGCGCTGCGGGCCCTCCTTGAACGTCGTCGTGATGATGGAGAGTCCGGCCGGCGCGGTGAACGCGGCGCTGAGTCCCTTGATGAAACGGCCGGCGATCAGCAGCGGCCCGGAGTCGACGAATCCGCCGAGCAGCGAGGCGAGGGCGAAGAGGGCGAGCGCGATCAGGAAGACCCGGCGCCTGCCCAGCAGATCGGCCGCACGGCCGCCGAGCAGCAGCAGACCGCCGTAACCGAGGATGTAGCCGCTGACGATCCACTGGAGGGTCGAGGTGGTCAGTCCGAGGTCGTCGGCGATGGACGGCAGTGCGACGCCGACCATGGAGACATCGTCCTCGCGGAGGGCGCGGCGGAGGACGGCGGCTGCGCCTACCGCGTTCAGGAGCTGGCTTCCCGGGTCCATCTCAGTCAGAGCGCGCTGTCCCGCCTCGTCGCGCGGCTGGAGAAGGACGGCCTCGTGTGCCGGGAGATGTGCAGCGAGGACCGCCGGGGTGTCAGGGTCGAGCTGACGGCGAAGGGCCGGACGCGCCATGCCGAGGTGAAGCCCCTGCAGAGGTCCGTGCTCGCCCGGATGCTGAACGGGCCGGGGGAGTGAGCGCCGCGTCCGGCGTCGTCTCGCCCCGGCCCGCCGGCGGGATCAGACTCCGGAGCTCTCGGACCAGATCCGCGCCGGTTCCGGGTCTCCGGTCACGGTGATCGCCGTGAGCGGCAGCCGGTTCCACAGCGTCAGATAGAGCTCTTCGGCCGTAGCGCTCAACTCGCAGTCCACGGAGACCTCTTCGGACGACGCGTCATCCCGTACGGTCTGCGGCGGTTGTGGCGAGAGCCGCACGGTCCAGGCGGCGTCGGTGTCCGTTGCCCGCACCCGCAGGGAGCGCGGTGTGTCGGTACGCACCCTGCTCCTCGGGGCGCTGTGGAAGCCGCGCAACAACTCGTCGATTCCGTCCACCGCGTGATCGGCCGACACCGGTGACAGCCGGCCACCGCGCGCCGACTCCGCGTCCACCCGGTGAATCGCGGTCTCGTGTCCCTGTCGCCGGGCCCAGAACGCCAGCGGCGACGGGGCGGGCATGAAGGTCCAGCACTCCAGGCCGGCCGGTGCGGTCTTCAGCGCGTCGACCAGGAGGCCGTGACCCTCGCGGAACCAGTCGAGCAACTGGGTCCCGTCCAGATCCGGTTCCTCACCGGAGGGGTGGTACGAGGTGTGGCCCTCGACGAGGAAGGCGGTCGCCCAGCGGTGTACCACCCCGGTGTGCCGAAGCAGATCGCGTACCTGCCAGTCCGGGCAGGTCGGCACGGGCGCCCCGGTTCCCGCTTCCTGTGCGGCGGCCGCCAGCAAGTGTCCCTCGGCGGCCAGGGTGTTGATGTGATCTGTGATCTCCATGGTTCTGATTGTGTCAGTGGCCCGGGCTGTCCGGCGGGGTGTCTGCGCGGCAGGGCCGGCCTCTCAGGCGTGCGCCGCGTTGCGTGCTCCGTACCCCAGCGCGGCGGCCGCGGTGGCCAGCAGCGCCACCGTGGTGAGGGCCAGCGGCAGGGAGAACCAGTCGGTCAGGAAACCGATCGCGGGCGGTCCGAGCAGCATCCCGCCGTACCCGAGCGTCGACGCGGCGGCCACCCCTCCGGGCCCGGCCAGCTCGCCCGCCCGGCCCACCGCGACGGGGAAGATGTTGGCCAGACCGAGACCGGTGACGGCGAATCCGAGGAGTGCCGACCAGGTGGTCGGGGCGAGCGAGCCGAGCAGCATCCCGGCGGCGGCCGTCGCACCGCCCGCGACGAGGGTCCGGGTCTGGCCGAGCCGTTCGAGCAGCACCGTACCGCTGAGCCGACCGGCCGTCATGGCCAGCGCGAACAGGGAGTATCCGGCGGCGGCGACGCCCGGGTGGGCGTGCAGGTCCTGTTCCAGATGGAGGGCGCCCCAGTCGGCCAATGCGCCTTCGCCGTACGCCGTGCAGAGCGCGATCACGCCGAACAGGAGCACCATGCGGCGGGCCCGCCCGCCCGGCCGCGGCACCTCGGCGGCGTCGGCAGTGGACGCGGGCTTCGGCGCCGGAGTACGCAGCAGCACCGGTCCGGCCGCCGCGGTGACCAGGAGTCCGACCCCGGTGAGGACGAAGAGATGCGTGGCGGGGGAGAGGCCGCCCGCGACCAGGCCGCCGAGCCCGGCGCCGACCATTCCGCCGAGGCTGAACGCGGCGTGGAAGCTGGGCATCACGGGGCGTCGCAGGGTGGCGACCAGGTCGACGGCCGCACTGTTCATCGCCACGTTCATCCCGCCGTACGCGGCGCCGAAGACCAGCAGCACCAGTCCGAGCGCGAGCGCCGAATGCGTCCGCGCGGGCAGGGCGATGCTCAGGGAAAGGAGAACGCCGCAGACCACGGTCAGCGGATGGCTGCCGAAGCGCCGGCACAGCCGGCCGGTGAGCATCATGGTCACCACGGCCCCGGCGGATACGCCGAGCAGGGCGAGGCCCAGAGTGGCGGCCGAGGCACCGGTCTGGTGTTTGATGGCCGGGATGCGGACCACCCAGCCGGCGAAGAGGAAGCCGTCGAGGGCGAAGAACACGGTCAGCGCGGTACGGAGGCGGGCCGACGAAGGCGGGGCGGTGTTTCCGCCCGGTATCCCCGGCAGGGCCGTCCGCAATTTGTTTAGTTGCGGCACAAACTCAGCATAGGGGCGTCCGGACAACGCGCGCAAGGCGGCTGCCTGCCGCGGGCGCACGAGGCGCATGTGCGCCACCGGGGCGTCGGCAACACCCGCGGATCATGGGAGACTCGCCCCCATGAACGGCAAGGTGACCACCACCCGGACAAAGTTGGAGAGGGGCCGCAGCGCGCTCGGACCCGCGCTGGAACTGGTCCACACCGGACGTGCGCCCACCCGCGCCGTCCTCACCTCCGAGCTGGGCGTCACCCGGGCGACGGCCGGTGCGGTCGCCGCGGAACTGGAGGCGCTCGGCCTGATCCGGGTCGACTCCCGGCCGGGCTCCGCCGCCGGCTCGCAGGGCCGCCCCTCGCACCGGCTGGCCATCCGGGAGTCCGGCCCCGTAGCCATCGCCGCCCAGGTGCACGCCGACGGGTTCCGGGCCGCGCTCGTCGGGCTCGGCGGACGGCTCGTCGCCACCACCCCGAGCTGTGCCACCGTCACCGCGGACCCTGCCCAGGTCATCGGCGACGTCGTCGACGACTGCGCCCGGCTGCTGCGGGAGAGCGGACGGCGCTGCGTCGGCGCGGGCCTCGCGGTGCCGTCCGCGGTCGCCGAACCGGAGGGCACCGCACTGAACCCGCTGCACATCGCCTGGCCCGCTGGTGCCCCGGTGCGCGAGATCTTCGCCGACCGGGTACGGGAAGCGGGCATCCCGGGACCGGCGTTCACCGGGAACGACGTCAACCTCGCCGCACTCGCCGAGCACCGGCACGGTGCGGGGCGCGGCGCCCAGCATCTGCTGTGTGTGGCCACCGGTCACCGCGGCGTGGGCGGTGCGCTGGTCCTCGACGGCCGTCTGCACACCGGGAGTTCGGGACTCGCGCTGGAGGTCGGGCATCTCACGGTGAACCCCGAGGGCCGGCCGTGCTACTGCGGCGGTCGCGGCTGCCTGGACGTCGAGACCGACCCGCTGGCCTTCCTGATCGCCGCCCGTCGTGAACCCGGTCCGGAGGAGTCGCTGCTCAAGCAGGCCGGCGATCTGCTGCGTACGGAGTACGAGGACGCGGCCGTGCGAGGCGCGGCCGAGGCGCTGATCGACCGGCTCGGCCTCGGGCTTGCCGGGCTGGTCAACATCCTCAACCCCGACCGCATCATCCTCGGCGGACTGCACCGCGCCCTGCTCGACGCGGATCCGGAGCGGCTGCGCGCGGTGGTGGCCGACCGCAGCCTGTGGGGGCGCAGCGGCAGTGTGCCGATCCTGCCGTGCACGCTCGACTACAACAGCCTGGTGGGCGCGGCCGAACTGGCCTGGCAGCCGGTGCTGGACGATCCGCTGGCCGCGCTTGCGTGACGGCCCCGGGACGACCGCTCGGTGCTCAGCTGTCGGACGGCCTCGACGATCACCGCCACACGAACGCCCGTGCCGGGCCGCCCCAGCAGGATCGCGTCCAACGCCTCCTTCCCCAGGGCCTGTTCGAGGCGCGGGCGCAACCGTTGCGGCAGATACGGCCTGTCCGGGGATTCGGGGACGGTCGTGTCGCCTGGTTCACCGGCGAGTCCCCACCCTGCTCGCGGATGATCCCCATGTCGTCATCGGCAAGGAGAGGCGATGAGGCACTACGTCGTAGGCCCGGCTCGTCGTCGGTAGTGGGAGGCGCGGGCTTGGTATCGACGCCGCCCCTGTGACCGGCGGAGCTGGTTCGCGCGCCTCGAACGAGCCCGACCGGCGGGGATGCATCGCCGTCAGTCGGGGACGACGAGTCTCACAGGCTCACGTCATTCCCGCGGTTCGCGGGGGCAGGGCTGCACAGCCAGCCGTTGACGGCGAAGCGGCTGTCGGCGTGCTGCTTGCTCGGGCAGCCGACCGGCCGTACCTCATGCCAGGCGGTGGGCCGGAAGAACACGATGCTGTCGTGCTCGGGCTCCCAGTCCCGCCAGGTGCGCTCCTCCCACTTTCCAGCTGTCTCGGTGTGCAGCGGCAGGGCGACGTCGAACACACGCAGCTCGCCCCCGTCGAAAGGCCGGGGTGTGCGATGCAGGTAATACACGAACGTGAGCCACGATCGTTGCCGCCCCGTGCTCGGCGACGAGGGGACGGGTGAACTCGCCCCGGTCCAGGCCCTCCTGGACGATCTCGGCGAGCCGGCCGGGCAGCCGCGCAGCACCTCGCGCTTGCGCAGGAGATACGCCGAGATCCGCTCGTACGCCGTCCCGGCCGGTGCCCACGTAGCCGCGCTCCCACAGAAGCTCCCGGGTGGCTTCGACCAGGCGGTCCGGAGTGCCCATGACTCCGCTGTACGTAACAGTAGGTACGGAATCCGGTGATCTCGGCCCGACCACGGGAGCAGCCGCGGATCCGCCGCGTACTCCCGAGGGGGTACGCGCACGGCCGCTGGCCGTACGACGACTCGGGACCCCTCCCGGGGCCAGGCTCGGAGTCGTCAGGAAAACCTGACCGCGAACCCTGAACCGAGGGAGCTGACCGAGATGAACACCCTGGCGTACAGCGGTGGACCCGGCCCCTGGATCCTCCTCTTCCCGCTCTCCTGGGCGGCCGTCGTCATCGGCGGCGTCACTCTCCTGCGCCGCACGGTCCGGCGTGGCCGACGAGGCCCCTGGCAGGCCCGTGCCACCCAGGAGAGCCCAGCCGAACCGTCACCGATCACGCTGCTCGGCCGCCGCTTCGCGGCCGGGGAGATCGAGGAGGACGAGTACTGGCGCCGGATCTCCGTACTCGACGAACAGTTCGGCCGCGGCAGCAAGGGGGGACTGGCATGACGATCACCGTTCCCACCTCCGAGCCCACCCCCACGTCCGCCACCGCCGCCGCAGCCCGGGTCGTCGACGCCGTGAAGCTCTACGGCACGGGAGACACCCGGGTCAGGGCCCTGGACGGGGTGAGCGTCGACTTTCCGGCCGGCCGCTTCACCGCGATCATGGGGCCCTCCGGCTCCGGCAAATCCACCCTCATGCACTGCGCGGCCGGACTCGACACCCTCACCTCCGGCTCCGCCTTCATCGGCGACACCGACCTCAGCGCCCTCGACGACCGCAGGCTCACCCTGCTGCGCCGGCAGCGCATCGGCTTCGTCTTCCAGTCCTTCAACCTCCTGCCGACACTCACCGTCGCGGAGAACATCACCCTTCCCCTGGATCTCGCGGGCGAGCGCCCCGACCCGGAGTGGCTCGACGCACTGATCGACACCGTCGGACTGCGGGACCGGCTGCACCACCGGCCCGGCGAACTGTCCGGCGGACAGCAGCAGCGGGTGGCGGTGGCGCGGGCCTTCGCGGGCAGCCCCGATGTCGTCTTCGCCGACGAACCGACCGGCAACCTCGACTCCCGCTCCAGCCAGGAGGTGCTCCGGCTGCTCGGCCGCACCGTCCGGCAGACCGCCCGTACGGTCGTCATGGTCACCCACGACCCGGTCGCCGCCGCCCACGCGGACGAGGTCGTCTTCCTCGCCGACGGCCGGCTCGTCGACCGGATGCCCGACCCCACGGCGGAGCGCGTACTCGACCGCTTCAAGTCCTTCGCCCCCCACCCCTCACGAAGGCGGTGACGCCATGACCAGCCCCCGGGCCTCCGTGCGCCTGAGCATCTCCTCGCTCCGCGCCCACAAGCGCCGCTTCGCCGGCACCTTCGTCGCCGTCCTGCTCGGCGTCGCGTTCCTCACCGGGACGCTCGTCATGGGCGACACCCTGCGCGCGAGCTTCGACACCATGTTCGGCAACGCCACCGCCGGTACCGACGCCGTCGTGCGCGGTTCCGACGTGATCACCGTTGCCGGTGAGTCCCAGGGCACCCGGCAGCCGGTGAGCACCGCACTCGTGAAGAGGATCGAGCAGACCCCCGGGGTCGCCGCGGCGGCCCCCGACATCCAGGGCGCCGGCCAGCTCATCGGCTCCGACGGCAAACCCGTCGGCGGCCAGGGGCCGCCCACCCTCGCCGGCAACTGGATCGACGACCCGAAGCTCAACCCGTACCGGCTCGCCGCCGGACGCGCCCCCGCCGCACCAGGCGAGGTCGTCATCAACCGCGGCACCGCCGACCGGGGCGGGCTCAGGATCGGCGACACCACCACGCTGCGCACCCCCGACCCCGTACGCGTCACGATCGTCGGACTGGCCACCTTCGGCGGCCAGGACGGCATGGGGCAGGTCACCTACACCGCGATGACGCAGGCCGACGCCGAGAAGCACCTCACGCCGAAGCCCGGCGAGGCCTCGACCATCAAGGTGCGCGCGGGCCCGGGCACCAGCCAGCAGGAACTCGTCGACGCACTGCGCCCCGTACTGCCCAAGGGCGTCGAGGCCATCACCGGACAGGCCTCGGCCGCCGAGAACCGGGACATGATCTCCGGCGCCTTCCTCAGCCTGTTCACCACGCTGCTGCTGGTGTTCTCCGGGATCGTGCTGCTCGTCGCCACCTTCTCCATCCACAACACCTTCGCGATCGTCGTCGCCCAGCGGACCCGCGAGAACGCCCTGCTGCGCGCGCTCGGTGCCTCCCGCGGCCAGGTCGTCGGAGCGAGCCTCGCCGAGGCGGGCGCGGTCGGCGTGATCGCCTCCGCCGCCGGACTGGCCGGTGGCGTCGGGATCGCCGCCGGACTGCGGGCGCTCTTCCCCGCCGTCGGATTCCCGTTCCCCGGGGGCCCGCTGGTGATCGGCGCCGGGTCCCTGCTGCTGCCGCTCGCCGTCGGTGTCCTCGTCTGCCTCGGCTCCGCCCTCCTGCCCGCCGTCCGGGCCGGCCGCACCGCTCCGCTCGCCGCCCTGCGCGAGAGCGCCGTGGACGACTCCGCGGCATCCCGGACGCGTACCCTGGCCGGGCTCATGCTGCTGGCCGCCTCCGTCGGCACCATCCTGACCGGCGTGTCGGCCGGCCCGTCCGGGCTGCTGTCGGCAGCCGGTGCGGTACTCGCACTCGCCGCGTTCGTGGTGCTCGGACCGGTCGCCTCCTCGTACGCCGTACGGTTCCTCGGCGCTCCGCTCGACCGGTTGCGCGGCGTCACGGGCCGGCTGGCCCGGCGCAACGCCCTGCGCAGCCCCCGACGGACCGCGTCCACCGCGACCGCGCTGATGATCGGCGTCGCGGTGGTCTCCCTCTTCACCGTCTTCGGCGCCTCGCTGAAGGCCACCATGAACCAGACGGTGGACCGCTCCTTCGCGGGCGACGTCGCCATCAGCGCCCCCGCCTTCGGGGCGGGCGGCAGCGGCCTCAGCCCCCGGCTCGCCCCGGCCGTCGACCGGCTGCCGGAGGTCGCGACCGCCGTCGGCCTCGGTAAAGGGGTCGCCGAGGTCGACGGCGCCGGACGCGCCCTGACCGTCACCGACCCGGCCGCGCTCGGCAGGGTCTTCGACCTCGGCCGGGTCGACGGATCGCTGAACGGGCTGGGCACGAACGGGATCGCGGTGTCCGGCACCGAGGCCGGCAAGCGCGGACTGCACACCGGCTCCACCGCACGGCTCACCTTCACCGACGGCACCCGGCAGAACTTCACGGTCCGCGCCGTCTACGACCGGCCGGAACTGGCGGGCGACTACGTCATCACCCGCCAGGCCTGGGCCCCGCACCGTGCCCAGGACTCCGACTCGCTGATCGCCGTCTCCTTCAAGCCCGGCGTGTCCACCGCCGAAGGCAAGGCGGCGGTCGCGAAGACCGCGGCGGCGTACGGCAACCCGGACGTACAGACCCGCAACGAGTACGCACAGTCCTCGGCCAACGGCATCGACATGATGCTGACCCTGGTCTACGCGCTGCTGGCACTCGCCGTACTGATCGCCCTGCTGGGCATCGCCAACACGCTCACGCTGGCCGTCCACGAACGCACCAGGGAACTGGGCCTGTTGCGGGCCGTCGGGCAGACCAGGAGCCAGCTGCGGTCCATGGTCCGCTGGGAATCCGTCCTGGTCGCCGCGTTCGGCACGGCGGGCGGTCTGCTGCTCGGCGGCTTCCTCGGCTGGGTGCTGGTCAAGGCATCCGCGGGCGGCACCGCCTTCTCCTTCGCGCTGCCGCCGCTGCGGCTCCTGGTGATCGCCCTCGTGGGGATCACCGCCGGGGCGCTGGCGGGCTGGCGTCCGGCCCGCCGGGCGGCACGGCTGGATGTGCTCCGCGCGATCGCCGCCGAATAGCGCACGGAAATGGAGGAGCGGGGGGGGGGGGCGGGGCCCCCCCCCCCCCCGAAAGGGAGGAACCCCCCCCCCCCCCCCCCCGGCGGGGGGGCGGGGCGGCCGCCGCCGGGACGCGGGGC
>NZ_JBHVSY010000046.1:0-17276 GCF_042884935.1 Streptomyces sp. NPDC058092 | reverse complement strand
CGGGGCGCCCGGGGTGTTGTCGCCCCGCCCCACCCCCCAACATCCCCCCCCTCAATGGGCGGCGGGGGGCCCCGCCCGCCCCCCCGCTCCTCCATTTTCGCTATCCGACCACCGCCGACCGGGCGACGGAGGGCGTCCGGCTCTCCGGATACGTGACGGCGTCCGGCTCGAACGGCCCGTCCGTGGTCGCCCCGTACACCGAGTGCGGTGGCCGCCCGGTGAACAGGGGAGGAGGTGCGGGAAGGGTGAACCAGACGACCTTCCCGGCCCCGCCGCTAGGGCGGACGCCCCAGCTCTCGCTGACCGCGGCGATCAGCGCGAGCCCGCGTCCCGACGTGCTGGACGTACTGGGGTCGCGCACGGTCGGCAGCCGCGGGTCGTGGTCGTGGACGGACACCGTCAGCCGTTCGAGCAGCAACTCGATCTCGACGGTGCATGACTTGTCCGGCTGGGCATGCCGGTGGACATTGGTCAGCAGTTCGGTGACGCCGAGCGCCGCATGGTCGATCAACGGATCGAGATGCCAGTAGCGCAACTGCGCCGAAACGATTCTGCGGACCTGACCGATCCGCGACGGCAGGGCCTGGAGCTCCACCGTGCAGTGCCTGCTTGGCTCGCTGATCACGGCTGCGACTCCCCGAAATAGGTCCGGAAGAAGACGAGAGGGGCGGATCCAGCAGATGGCGGACTGCTGAATCCGGACCGGCGATGGCGGATCTCAGTGTCACCGCCGGTAAACCATGAGTGACGTGTGACCAATGTCGCTCAGGGGTCACGGCTCCGCAACTCGCGCTGTCCCGGCGGGGTTGCTCCGTCAGATCATCCGGCCGCCCGCGCTCCGCAGCGTCTCGAGGAAACGGTGGGCCGGTCCGGCCGTGTCCGGACCGTGGTTGCGCTGTCCCATCGTCAGCCGGTACCGCGTCCCGTTGAGGCGCGCCACGGCCGCCCCGGCTCCCGCGAACCACGGCCTGCCCGCGCTCACCGCCACCACCGGGGCGCTGTCGATCTCCCGTCCGTAACTGGTCAGCAGGGCCAGCCTGCCGTCCTTGACGATCACCTGCCCGGCCCTCGTGAGCGAGCGGGCCCACCGCTCGATCCGTACCCCCGTCGCGCTGAACTCCGTTTCCGGCATGACTGCTTCGCCCCCTTCGTGACGCCTCTGTCGGGCAGTCTGCACGCATGTGGGACCGGCGCGCCAGGCCGCGTCCCGGAGCAATGCGGCAACCGTCCCGTCCGGCCGGTCCAAGGCAGGGCTATGGAGCATCAAAGTGAACGTTTCTGCAGGTAGGGGGAATATCGTTGAGGCGAGAGTCCGGTGAGCACGAGGAGGAACGCGTTGATGGGCACCGCAAAGCACACAGACGACGGCCGGGTCGCGGCGACCATCGACATCGACCGCTCCGACCCGGAGTACCGGGCCTGGCTCAAGGAGGCCGTCCGCAAGGTCCAGGCCGACGCCAACCGTTCCGCCGACACCCATCTGCTGCGCTTCCCGCTGCCAGAGACCTGGGGCATCGACCTCTACCTCAAGGACGAATCGACGCACCCCACCGGCAGTCTCAAGCACCGGCTGGCCCGCTCGCTCTTCCTCTACGGGCTCTGCAACGGCTGGATCCGGCCGGGCAGGCCGGTGATCGAGGCGTCCAGCGGTTCGACAGCCGTCTCGGAGGCGTACTTCGCCAAGCTGATCGGTGTGCCGTTCATCGCCGTGATGCCCCGTACCACCAGCCCCGAGAAGTGCCGACTGATCGAATTCCACGGCGGTCGCTGCCACTTCGTCGACGATTCGCGGAAGCTGTACGAGGAGTCCGCCATGCTCGCCGCCGACACCGGCGGTCACTACATGGACCAGTTCACCTACGCCGAACGGGCCACCGACTGGCGCGGCAACAACAACATCGCCGAGTCGATCTACCAGCAGCTGAGGCTGGAGCGCTACCCGGAGCCGACGTGGATCGTCGCCACGGCCGGAACCGGCGGCACCTCGGCGACCATCGCCCGCTATGTGCACTACATGCAGTTCGACACCCGGATCTGTGTGCCCGATCCGGAGAACTCCTGTTTCTTCGACGGCTGGACCCACCACGACCTCCTGGCCACCAGCGACCGCGGCTCCCGGATCGAGGGCATCGGCAGGCCCCGGATGGAGCCGAGCTTCGTGCCCGGGGCCATCGACCGGATGATGAAGGTGCCGGACGCGGCCAGTGTCGCGGCCGTGCGCGCCCTGGAGAGGGCCATCGGCCGGAAGGCGGGCGGCTCCACCGGCACCGGGCTGTGGAGCGCGTTCAAACTGGTCGCGGAGATGGTCGAACAGGGCAGCGCAGGCAGCATCGTCACCCTGTTCTGCGACCCGGGCGACCGCTACCTCGACAAGTACTACTCCGACAGCTGGCTCGCCGAACAGGGCCTGGACATCGCCCCGTACACGCGGACCATCGACTCCTTCCTGAGCAGCGGCAACTGGCCCGGATAGCACGGACGGAGCGCGGTGCGCCCGGTCCGCGTCCGTACTCAGGCCGCGGGCGCGGCCAGCCGCCTGTCGAGATTGCGTACCGCGTCCCGGAACGCCCGGCCCATTCCCGGCCGGGCCAGCCGCAGGACGAAGCGGAAGAGTGTGGAACCGTCGGCGGCGAACGTCCACCGCACCCGCGTCCCGGTCCCGGCCGGGGTGAGCCGCCACTCCTCCACCAGGGCTTTCGGGCCAGGGGCGTTGGACTCGTCGACCCGGTAGGCGTACCGCTCGCCGGGCTCGGCCGCGAGGATCGACTCGCGCAGCACCGCGCCGCCCCTGAGCCGGACCTCGCGGCCCGCGCCCTCCTCGGTGGGCCGGGCCGCCGTCACCGAGGTGAACCAGCTCGGCCAGCCCGCCACGTCGTCGGCGAGCGCACGGTAGACCGCTTCGGGAGGTGCGGACACCTCGGCGTCAAAGATCAGTCGCAGGGCAGCGGACTCGACGAAATCGAGGCCCACGGAACGGAGTCGGCGTGGCACGGATCGCACCTCCCGTGCGGTCGGTCGGCGGCGTACGGGGTCGTACGGGTCGCGCACACCATAGCTGTCATACCGTCAGATGTCCCTGCCTGCAAGGACGTTATGCGGACGGGCACTGCGGGATGGCCCGTGCGGCCGCTGCGGGTCCCGCCGCCCGCGCCTGCTCATTGAAGGTCCGGGCCGGTCATCCGGGCTCCCCGCACCGGCACCGCCCCGCCCGACCGCGCCGCGCTACGGACACGGACCCGCCGGACGGTCGAGCATACGGTCGAGCACCCGTCCGAAGACCCGGCGGCCCGCCGCGGCGATCAGCGGATCGACCCACCGCGGCAGCAGCCGGACACTCAGCTCCTCCACCCACACCACATGGGATCCGGAATCCGTCGGATACACATCGATCGACGCCCGGCCCAGCACCAGCGATCCGCGCTTCTCCAGTCGGCACAGCCCCGCGCGCCCGGCGGTGGGCGGGGTCCAGCGCACCACTTCCATCGGATCGTCGAAACCCAGCGGCCCGACGCCCGTACGCGCCACGAAGACGGTCCCCATCCCGGTCGGCAGCCCCGTGGGGACGGTGATCGTGGTCAGCGGTACCGTCGCCGCGTGCCGTTCCCAGTCCGTCACCCGGCACCAGGACTCGGCCGTGGGCAGATGCGTGCAACGCTCGATCCGGAAGACGGCCACAGCACGATCCTAGGCCGTGCACCGCCCGGTCCGAGCTGAGCGGAAGCGACACACCGCCCGGCCGCTCAGGAACCGTCGTCCGCGATCCGGCCCGCCACCAGCAGGCCCGGCAGATGCTCCTCGATCTCCTCACGGGCGGCGGCCGACAGGCCCGCGTCCGTCACGAACGTGTCCACCTGCTCCAGGGTCGCGAACGAACTCAGTCCCACCGTGCCCCACTTGGTGTGGTCGGCGACCACCACGACACGCCGCGCCGACTGGACGAAACGGCGGTTCGTCTCGGCCTCCGCCAGATTCGGCGTCGAGAGACCGGCCTCCACCGAGATCCCGTGCACCCCGAGGAACAGCACATCGAAGTGGAGCGAGGCGATCGCCTGATCCGCGACCGGGCCGACCAGGGAGTCCGACGGAGTCCGTACCCCACCGGTGAGCACCACCGTGGCGGCCCCGGAACGCGCCCCGCCCGCGACCCCCGACCGCTGCGCGCAGTGGAACACATCGGCGACCCGCACCGAATTGGTCACCACCGTCAGATCCGGTACGTCCAGCAGCTGCTGGGCGAGCGCGTACGTCGTCGTACCACCGGAGAGCGCGATGGCGGTACCGGGCACCGCCATGGCCGCGGCCGCCCGCGCGATGTCCTCCTTGGCGGTCAGCTCCAGCGCCGACTTGGCCTCGAAACCGGGCTCGTGCGTACTGGCCTCGACCACCGGAACGGCCCCGCCGTGCACCTTCTCGATCACACCCTGGCGGGCCAGCGCGTCCAGATCCCGGCGGACGGTCATGTCCGAGACGTTCAGCCTGCGGGTCAGCTCATTGACCCGGACCCCGCCACGCCTGCGCACCTCGTCGAGGATCAGGGCGCGCCGCTGCTCCGCGAGCAGGTTCTGATTCTCGCTCAACGCCGGTCCGGTCCTTCCCTCAGGCCGTGCAACAGTCTCTTCGGACGGGGTCATCCTGCCACGCGGTGTCGTCGGCCGTCGCACTGGGGAGATTCCGTGAGAGCGGTGCGTACACCGGCCCTCGTCCGTGATCCTGGTGACCGCGCATCAGCACTTTCCCCCACGACCGAGAGAGCGAGTCACTCCAGTGCCACCTGTCACCCAGGCCCCGCAGAGTCCGGGGCCCGCGCTGGAACTGCTGGTCCACGGCGTGGGCGGAGCCACCCCGCAGGAGATGCTCGACGATCCGCGGCCGGTCCGGGTCACCGGCGACGCGACCGCCGCCATGTACCGGCGAGCCGGGGACATGGACGCCGAACAGCACCCCGAGCGGTACCGCGACCGGCCCATCGCCGAGGCCTACTGCTGGTCCAACCTCACCTCCGGCAACGGCTCCCGCGCTCTGTGGCTGCTGCTGCTCCCGTTCATGGTGGTCAACCTCGCCCACTGGATGCGCCCCACCGCCCGGAGCCGCACGCGCGCGGTGCGCCTGTACGGGGTCCTCGTCCGGCTCGTCGCACTGAGCCTCACGGTCCTGCTGACCGCGGCGGCCTGCGAGGTCGCGCTCGATCTGACGGCCTGGCAGTGCGCGGGCGTGCCGGACTGCTCGGACAAGCGGTCCTGGCTCGGCTTCCTGTCGACGGCACAGGGCGGCTGGTGGTCCCAGCCGGGCCGACGCCTCGCCCTCGCCGCGCTCGTGCCCGCCGCCCTCGTCGGGCTGCTCTGGTTCCTGTCCAACCGGACCTGGAGCGCGTACGAATCGCAACGCCCGCTCACCGGCTCCGGACCGGACGACGCCGACCCGGAGACCGCACCCGATCCGAACACCTCCGGCACCCCCGCCGGTGGCCGCCCGGCCCTCGCCCGGCCCGGCTTCTGGTACGGCCGTCGGCTGGTCGCCCGGCTGCGTGCCGCCCACACCGCTGCCGGATTCCTCACCGTCGCCGCGTCGGTCGCCGGCGCCGCGGCCCGCCACGACCGCGCCGTCACCGGCTCCGTGCCCGCCGTCCTCGGATCGCTGATCGAAGCGGCGCTGGTCCTGGGCGCGCTCGTCGTGCTGTGGGTCGTCTGCCGTCGCGGCCGCAGCGAACGGAGTCTCGACAACCGGCTCGACCGTGCTCTCATCACCTGGCTGCCCGGCACCGCCCTGGCCCTGCTCGTCCTCGCCGCGGTGTACGCGGCCTGGTCGCGTCCCGCCTGGGTCTCGGCGGGCGCCCTGCCCGGCGACGTCACCTTCAGTATCGTCACGCTCGGCCAGGGAGCGCTCGTCGTCCTCCTCGCCGTGGTGTCACTCGGCCTGTACCGCAAGACCCCCGAACCCCGCACCGTCATGTACGGACTCGGCGGACCGGTGGTCGCCATGCTCGCCTGCGCTCTCGGCGGCGTCATGACCGGCGGGGTCGCCCAGCGCGTCGCCGACTGGCTCGACGGCTCCGGCACCCCGGGCATGGGCCGCAGCGCCCTCATCGCGGGGCCCCCGGTGCTGCTCAGCTGGCAGGCCTCGGTCATCCCCGTACTCCTGGTGCTGCTGGCGGTCCCCGGCGCCGTGCTGCTCGTACGCACCTGGCTCACCGCCCGCGCCCTGGAGCCAGAGATCGACCGGGAGTACGGGCAGGAGCGGCCGGACCCCGCCCGGACCCGGCAGATCGCCCGGATCCGGGCCACGGCGGCCCTCACCGACTCCGCGCCCTGGATCCTCGGCCCGGTCTCCGGCGCCACACTGCTGCTCGGTGCGGCGGCGGTCGGCGGGGCCTGGGCGAGCGGTGAGGTGCCCGGCCTGGCGATGAAGGGCAGCGGCCCGTTCATCGAGTCCGTCGCCGAAGCGGCCCAGTCGACCGGCTCCTGGATGATCGGGCTCGGCTTCATACTCTTCGTCACCTGGGGACGGCGCGCCTACCGCGACGCCTCCGCCCGGCGCACCATCGGCATCCTCTGGGACGTCGGTACGTTCTGGCCGCGCGCCGCCCACCCCTTCGCACCGCCCTGCTACGCCGAGCGTGCCGTCCCCGACCTGGCGTCACGGATGTCCGGCTGGACCGGGCTCACCCACGGCAGGCTCGTCATCTCGGGCCACTCCCAGGGCAGCGTCCTCGCGGCGTCCGCGGTCTGGCAGCTGCCCCCGGAGACCCGGAGCCGGGTCGCCCTGCTCACCTACGGATCGCCGATCGAGCGGCTGTACGCGCGCTGGTTCCCGGCCTACTTCGGCCCCGGGCCGCTGCACGGGCTGCACCGGTCCGTGCACTGCTGGCGCAACCTCTGGCGGGCCACCGACCCGATCGGCGGCCGGGTCCGGCTCGACGAGGGACCGGGGCCCGAGGTGGACCGGGGGCCGCTGAACGACCCCCTGGTCTACGGGCGTACCCCCGAACATCCGCTGCCCGAACCGGTTCTGGGGCACTCGGACTACCAGGCCGACCCGGTCTTCGCCCAGGAACGGGCCGCGCTGCTGGACCGGCTCGAACCGGTCCTGCCCCGCCAGGCGGACGGGGAGGAAGCCCCGAAAGCCCTGCGGGATCAGGGGAGTTCGGGCAGATCCTCCGGGTAGACCAGGCTGAGGTCGTCCGTGCTCGGATCGGCGAGCTGGGCGACCCGGCCCGCATGCCGCTCCACCATCGACTCGAACGTCTGCCGCGCGGTACGGCCGTTGCCGAACGCCGGGCCCTTGGGAAGCTCCGTGAAGTACTTCAGCAGCGCTTCCCCGGTCCCGGAGGCCAGGTTGTACTCGTGCTCCTCGGCCTGCTGCTCGATGATCCGCAGCAGTTCGGCGGGCTCGTAGTCGCTGAAGGTGATGGTCCGTGAGAAACGGGAGGCCACACCGGGGTTGACGGTGAGGAACCGCTCCATCTCGTGGGTGTAGCCGGCGACGATGACGACCACCGCGTCCCGGTGGTCCTCCATCAGTTTCACGAGCGTGTCGATCGCCTCCCGGCCGAAGTCCCGGCCGGAGTCCTCGGGCGACAGGGCGTACGCCTCGTCGACGAACAGCACCCCACCGCGCGCCCGGTCGAAGGCCTCCTGGGTGCGGATGGCCGTCGAGCCGATGTGCTCACCGACCAGATCGACGCGGGACACCTCGACCAGATGGCCCCGCTCCAGTACCCCGAGCGAGGCGAGGATCTCGCCGTACAGCCGGGCCACGGTGGTCTTGCCGGTGCCGGGGGAGCCGGTGAAGACGAGATGCCGCCGGACCGACGCGGCCTTGAGCCCGGCCTCCCGGCGCCGACGGCCGACCTCGATCATGTCGGTGAGGGCGCGCACCTCCCGCTTCACGCTGTCCAGGCCCACCAGCGCGTCCAGTTCCCCGAGAACGGCGTCCGACGCGCGCACCGGCTCGGGGGCCGGCGCCTCGGCCGGGGCGGGCTCCGCGGCCCGCTGACCCGGGACCGCGCCGAGCAGCCCGGGGGTGGACTGGGTGGCCGTCAGCACGGCCGGGGCCGGGGGAGCGGGGGAGCGCAGCGCGCTCTCGTCGCTCGTGCAGTCCTCCACGACGGGCCCCGCTCCCTGCCCGTCGCCGTGGCCGCCGCCTTCGGCGAACTCGTAGCCGCCGCGGGCGCACCGCTCGGTACGGCAACGGGTCAGCGTCGTACGGCAGCCGTCCATCACGTGGAAGCCGTAGCCGTCGCTGCCGGTGACCCGGCAGCTGCGGAAGGTGCCGCGGCCCTCGGCGGAGACGTAGAAACCGGCCTCGGCGGGCGAGGTGACCGTGCAGCGTTCGATCGTCGGGTCGGCGCCCTTGGTGACGATCACTCCGGTCTGCGCGGTGTCGATGGTGCAGTTGTTCAGCGTGCCACCGCTGCCGTGGTCGCGGAACCAGGCGCCGGTGGACGCCTCGCGGATGCGGCAGTCGTCGAGCTGGGCGGTTGCCCCGTCGCTCACCGACACCGCGGTATTGCGGACCTGGGAGAGATCGCTGTCGACCACGTCGGCGCGCGAGCCCCGGTCGAGCACGAAGATGGCGTCCGGCACGTCGTGGACCCGGCAGGAGTCCAGTATCACCGTCGCCCCGTCGCTCACCCAGACGGCCGGGTAGTCACCCGTACTGTCATGTATCTCGCACTGGTTGGCGTCGACGCGGGTGCCGGGATCCCAGACGGAAAGACCGTTGCGGCCGAACCGGCGCACCGTGGAGCGGGTCAGGGTGAGGACCGAACGGGAACGCAGATCCACCGCGTTCTCCGGGATGTCGTGTATGTCGCAGTCGGCCAGCGTCAGGACGGCGTCGGTGTCGAGCGTGACGCCGTCCGCCGAAGTGCGGTGCACCGTGCACTCGGTGAGGTGGGCGGCCGCACGAGCGGTGACCTGGACCCCGCTGCCCTTGATCTCGTACACCTCGCAGCCGACGGCCTCCAGACCGCTGCCCTCGCCGGTGACGCTGAGCCCCGCGCCCGACGCGTGGTGGATCCGGCAGCTTTCCAGCCGCGGATGTGCACCGTCGCGCACCGAGACGCCGGACTGGCCGGCCGAGACGACCTCGCACTGCTCGAACACGCCGCCCGCACCGTCGAGTACGGCGATGCCGACCCCGGCCGGGTTGTCGACCGTGCAACGGCGCACGGTGGGCCGGGCCGCTCCGCGCACCTCGATCCCCGCGGCGGAACGGGTCACGATCCGCAGATCCGCGAGCTCCGGTGCGCCGTCCTCGACGAGCAGCGCCGGGGCCGTCGAGTCCTGGCCCTCCACATGCAGGTCCGAGACGACGGCGGAGGCGCGGACCGTCAGCGGCACGCCGTCGACCGGCGCGATCCGTACGGAGCCGGCCGAGCCCTCGGGGCCGCGCAGGGTCACTGCGCGGTGCAGGACCAGATTCTCCCGGTAGGTGCCGGGCGCGATGGTGAGGACATCACCGTCCGCCGCGGCCTCCAGGGCTGCGGTGAGGGAGGCGTATTCGCCTGTGCGGCGCCGCCACCGCGATGTGCCGGTGTGCGTCACCTGGACCGTGCCCTGTGCCATGGCGCTGTTGTGCCCCCACCTCGTGCGTGTGTGATGCCCGGGTCCACCGGCCTTCCGGCAACGACGAAACCCGGGTCCGCCCGCCGAGGAAGCGGGCGGGCCGGTCCACCGTAGCGCGCGCGGCGGGCGGGAGTTGACCCGATCACCGGCTGATCAGCTGCCGGTCCCGGTCCTGCCCCAGTCAGGACCGGCCTCGGCCCAGTCCCGGTCGATCCGGGTGTACCGCCCCCGCATCATGCGCCAGACGATCAGTCGGCGGCCGCCCTCGATCAGCGCGACGGCGAGCAGCATCGCCCCGAACCCGGCCAGCGCTGCGTGGGTACGGGCCGTCGGCGCGTCCATGGGCCGCGGCGCGGGGTGGCCGTCGAGGTCCGTCCAGATCTCCACTTCGGCCCCTGGTCCGGTCCTCCGGGAGAGGGTGGTCACCGTACCGCGGCGGTCGGTGCCGTCCGGAGCCTTCCAGCGCGCCACCACCAGGGTCTGCGGGGTGCGCTCCGAGGACACCTCGGGATCGGTGACGAGATGCGGCGCTTCCGGCGCCCTGCGCAGCACGACCGCGGTCGTGGCATGGCGCTGGGCCCGCTGGGCCCGCACCGATTTCTGCAGGGCGTCGTCGGTGAACGATCCGCACCGCCAGCCCAGCGCGGGCGCCGCCAGCACCATGAGAATCAGCGCGGCCAATGCCACCCATGCCTCGCGCCGGTCAGTGGCGCGGCGCAGGGGGTTGTGCCGCCAACGCCACACGCCCGAAACCGCCCGCACAGTCCCGCACCCCCTTCCGTATCCGTCTTAACCCGATACGGCGCGCTTCGCGCGCTGAAGCTGCGAAGAGAGAGGAACCTCACCCCGGGACAACGCAGGGACCGGCCCGTGAGTTCCCCGCCCACCGAAGGAGGCTGACGGTCCGTCCGGGGCGCGCGAGCGACCGGAAGGGACGTACGGGCCCGGGGAGGGCGGCACGGCGCAGGAGGGCGGTACGCGGCCCGGTGCGGGAACGTCGAGGTCGCCGGCGAGTCCCCATGGCTCGACGACGACCTCGGTACGACCGTGTGCGACTCCCCGGCTCAGTACCCCCGGCCCTGGTGCGGGCGGTTGTACGGGTCCTCGTACGGAGAAGGCGCGGGGGCAGGGCGCGGCGACGCCGGACGCATCGCCTCGTACCCGGTGCCCGGCGCGGGCCGTTGCTGCTGCGGCGCGTAGGGCGCCGCCTGGTACCCGCCGCGGGTCGCGGTCGGCTGCTGCGGGATGTACGGCGCCGGGGCCTGCTGCAACTGCGGGGGCTGCACCGGCGCGTAACCCTGCTGGGCCGGCTGCGGGTAGCCGTACGACGGACCGGGCTGGGAAGGCGCCGCGGGAAGAGCCGGCAGGGCCGCCGGGAGAGCCGGCAGATAGCTGTTGCCGGTGTCATAGGCGGCAGGCACTCGGATCGGGGCGATCTGAGGGGTGCCCCGCTCCGCGACCAGGGAGTCGTAGATCGGGGTGTCGGGGAACGACGGTGCGGCGTAGTAGCCGCCGCCGTAGGTGGAGCGGGGGGAGGTCATGACACCTAAGTTAAGCCCACAATGTGTTGGTTGGGGAGTCCCAATCTTGGGGTCATCCGTTTTACGCTGGTTCTGTCCGCCTGACCTGCCAAAACATCGTCAAGGCTTCCGTTGACAGCGGGGGCTTTTCCGTTGGAGGGCGCCATGGCTGACGAGAAGTGGCGGATGGGCTACAAGGGGCGACACCCGCGTGGCACTCGCCAGGACGGAGGGTTTCGACCCTGAGTACCTGGAACCTTACGACTATCAGGAGATCGCCGACGGCAACCGCGGCCTGCCGGTCGCCACCGCCGACGGCACCCTCGACCGCGGCCGGCCTTGCGTATCGAGGCCGGGCAGGCGGTTCCGGTGTACTGGCGTTGCACGCCGACGGTGTGGGTTCCCTTCTTCACGTCGCCGGAATCGTCGACGACCAGGACCGCGGCCTCGTCGTGGAGGTGCTCGACGACGTATTCACGCACGTCGTCGCGGACAGCGTCCGTATCCCAGGGGGCCCGGCACACCAGGTGCTGCAAGCCGTGCGGGCCGGCCTCACCGGCCCACTCCGCGATCGTCCAGCAGTAATTGCGCGGCAGATCCGACAGCAGGCCCAGCACCAACCGCCCGGCCCGCAGGCGGGGTTCGAGCCGAGCGAACCGGGCCGCGAGCCGGCCCATGGCCACCTCGAACGCCTCCCGTCAACGCGCGGGATCTATGCTGTGGCCTGCGGCCACCGTCTCTTCGTTTGTCCACACAACTCACGATGATCAACGGTGGCCGCCCCCCGTCTCCGCACCGGCCCCACCCTCCTTATGCCGCCATGGGGCTTCCGGGCATGTCCCGGAACGCCGGCAGATGCCGGCCCGCCGCCTGCACGCAGGTGCGTGCTCGGCCTGGCCGGCCCTTTGCCGAGGAACTCGTCGGCGAGCATGGCGAGCGTGTGAATATGCTGCGTCCATGCCACATGTAACCGTGACGTACACCAACGAACTGGCCGAGAACGAGGTCCTCGACTGTGAAGTACTCGGCCCGGAGTTGCACTCGCTGATCGTCGCCAACAGCGGCGCGCGCCCCGAGGCGTGCCGGATCCGTTTCATCTACCCTCAAGACGACTGGTACATCGCCGGCCGCACGGAGGAAACCCACCAGGCAGTCCACATCGAGATCGCGCTGAAGGCCGGCCGTAGCGCCGAGGTCAAACGCGCGCTCAGCGAATCCGTCCTCGCGCTTCTTCGCACACACGTCGGGCCTGTCCCGGAGTTCGAGGTCCACTTTTCGGCGGAGGCGATCGCCGAGGTCACCAGCCTGCTCGCCCCCTGCGACAGCAGTCGCTGAGGGCAATCTCAGCCGCTACGCGGTACCCGGGTGTGTCGTTGACAGGGGGTCCGTCATCTACTCCTGGCAGGTAGGCGCGCCGGCGCCGGGGTGGGGATCCCGGTGTCGATGCCGGTCCAGTCCGCTGTGGCGGGGACCGTCGATGACCTGGTTCTCAATCGCAGCTCATTGAGGGGTCATCGGAGTTCTTTCCGATCCGCGTGCAGGTGTGTTGGACACCCTTCAGGTCTCCGATTTCGGTCTGTCCGACGCGGCCCAGCCAGTGGATCTCGGGTGCGTTGGAGGTCGGCTTCAGGTGCGGATAGCGCAGGACCTCCCACGAGGGGAACTTGTCCTTGGTCGTCCTGACGTCGAATGTCGCGGTGTCGTTGATGACCTCGTCCGGGTCGTGCTGACGCGGAGTCAGCCAGAAGGTCGCGTTGATCCGCCCAGCGTTGATCAATTCTGGTAGGTATGAACGAGAGAATCCGTTCACCAGCGACACGTCGATGCGGGCGCCCCCGTTGCCGTACGGCTCAACCCAGTACTCGTTCTGCTCGATGTCGTTGCTGTCGGTGTTCTCCTTCGCGTGCGACGTCCGGGTCAACGGCTTGGCGTCCCAGCACTTGGCCAACTGGATGCACGAGTGTTCGATATAGATCCCCACCCGTCCCGTGGCGGTGTCCCAGGCGATGGTTCCCTTGGCGCCGGCCTCCGGGTTGGTGCTGAACGAGCGGTGCTCGCCGATCTCGTCGTAAAGCTTGATGGTGTCGGCGATGAAGCCGCGTACCAGGACGATCCCGCGATCGGCTCCCTTGGGAAGCAGGGTTGCGCTCTGTGCCTGGTCGCCCGGGTTCGCGTTGCCGTCGATGTGCTTTGCCTTGGCCCGCTGCCACTGCGGATTATCGGCCTCGCCCGGAGCCCACCCGATTGGCCCGCTCTCGAACTGCTGAGAGTGCCCGTCCTCAGGGTGCAGCCCCGGGGCCTCGTCGGTCACGGGGTAGCCGTACGGACCCTTTTCCCAGTCCGCGGCACCCCACTTCTCCCCGATCCTGCCCCAGACCGGGTGCGCGCCGTTGGAGCGGCTCGGGTGCCAGTAGATCGTGCCGCCCTCGTACTCCTGGCGCTTGCCGGCACCGTCCGAGTTGGTGAATTCGTCGCTCTTCGGGAATCCGAGCGCGCCGCCCTCCCAGCCCAACTGGCCCCACTTCTCACGGATCTTGCCCCACACAGGATGAGCCCCCGTGTCAGAGGTCCAGTAGATCGAACCGCCATCGAAGGTCGTGAACCTGCCACGTCCGTTCGGGGTGGTCTGCTCAACCGACGTCGGGCATCCGAGCGGACTGTCGGGGCCGCGCATCTCGTCGTACTTGGTCTGGATCGCGCCGAGAACCCAGTACGGGCGACCGCAGTACTGGCTGTCGGCCTCCGCAGCGGTCGGCAACGCGACCGTCGCGATCACAGCCGCCGCGGCAAGTGCGCCGCAACGACGCAGCGCTTTGATGTGCGCCATCAAAGATCACCTGACTTTCTGGAGTTGGGGGCGTCCGAGGATCCTTTTTGGGGCTCGGGGTCGTCCGAAGAGTGGCTTGGCCCCAGGCCCGGAGCGAGAGCAAAGGATGAGAGGTCGGCCGTACAACAGACCCCACTCTTCGCCACCCGGTGGAACTGAAGTGGTGCAGGATCACGGAACGAACCTGGAGTGAGAACACGAGGCAGGGCAAGAGCTAACCCTCGTACGAGGGACAGAACTTCACTCCTACGAGACCCGCGGCACAAGCCGGTCCGCATCCGCCCGCACGAGGCCCCGCTCACCCCCGAGGTGATCAACCCCCGCGAACGCCTCCAGTCCCAGCCCACCCAAAAGCGGACATCAACAGCTGGTGCGGTATGCGGCGCATCACACTGGCGGTTCTGGCTCAGGTTCTGTGATGTGACCACGCTGAGTGATGAGTGGTTCGTTTTGTGGCCATCTTGTCCGTCAGCCGTGGTCTTCCCAATCTTCTTGGCAGAACCGGGCCTCGCTGATTACGGCGTCACCGGCTCTGGTGGCCCGGACATACATGTTGAGGCCGTCCAACCCCAGATTTCCACCGCAGCCGAAGACCAGGCCCGTCTCACGCTCTTCGGTGTGCTGGATCAAGGCCGCATCAACGGCGGTTATGGGCATACCAATCAATGGGATGCCCTCGTGCTCGACCTGTGGACCGATGCGACCCTGCACTGTGACGGCACCGAGGACGGGATAGACGCCGCGTCCGCTGGCGTAATGCGCGGTCACACCGGCCGTATCGAAGCGGTCTTCGAGAAGGATCCACTCGCCGGGACTCTCCCACGGCCGTCCGAACGGGTATCGGCCGTGACGGGCGGCTGGTTCCTCGTTCAGCGCTGCCGCCACCTGATAGGGGCTCATGCCGTACCGCAGCGGACCGATGCGCTCCAGAGGTGTCCAGCCCCAACGCAGACGGTCCTGCTCGGCCTTCACCGGCCATGTCCCGGTGTTCGGCTCTTCCCCGCGCACATCCCGCCACTGGATGATCGGCTTGGCCCCATAAGGGTCTTCGGCCAGATCCGCGCTGGTCAACAGGGCATGGGTGACCATCGTGTCCTGGCGCTGCAAGTACCCCTCGATGTCGGGCGACAAGCTCAGCTCCAGCGAGGCACCCATGGATACCCCCCATGCCGCGACTTCCGGGTCGCCACTCCAGTTCACCCGCACCAAAGCCCCCTCCCGGCGTGCGAGGGCATGGATAGCTGAGCACGCCTCGGACGGTACCCGGGCGATCAGCTCAACGTCCCGCAACCGGACCAGCGGTCCGTCCATCGCATCGATCGCCACAGCGACCAGACCGGAATCCTCCCCGTAGACCGCAGTCATACCCCAGTCGCTGTAACAGCCCCATCCAATCCCGCTGCCCAGGCCTTGTGAGACATAGGCGATCGCTCCGTCCAGAGCCGTCGCCACCTGGTCCGGACTCATCCCGAACCGCAACGGCCCCACCCCGACCAACGGCTCAACCACCCACTGCTTCCGCTCCCCGGGCTTCCGGTCCCACCAAGCCATCCCGATCCCCACCATCCGCTTGAGATCCCGCAGCACATCCTGCAAGTGATCTTGTCGACCACCCTAAGCAGAGCCTGTGACAACGCCTTCAGCCACCGCGTCCTGCTTGCTTGACGGCGCTTCCCTTGGCCGAAGAGGTGAAGCCCGTTCATCACTCAACGTGCCCAACCACAGAAGCTGAGCCAGAACCGCCAGTGTGGCTCTGGCTCATTTTCCGTGAACTGGTCACGGTGGGTCATGCGACGCCGGTCAAAGGCCCGTGTTTAGGGGTGCGTCTGTGGCGAGAAAGTCTTGCGCTGCGGAGGTGACCTCGTCGATGTGCTGCTGTTCCAGAGGCTGGTCGTTCAGCAGGTCGATTCTTCTCACCAGATCGACCATGGGTTGCAGCGCATCGGGGTAGTCGAGTTCGGCTGCAGCTTCCTGATAGATCAGCTTGGCTCCCTGTATGGGATCGAGCCGGCGCGCCACGATCTGGGCCGCCCACCAACGGGCCGCGATCCATCGCGCCTTGGCCAGATCTTTCGAGGTCAGCGGGAGTAGACCCAATTCTTCCAGCACAAGGCCGAACAGCTCGCGGGCCTGGGGGTACTCACCGCGCGCGAGCCCAGCCAGCAGGGGAAGCGAGGGAGCCTCGACATCGGCCATCAAGGCGTCCAGGCCCAACTGGACCAGATAGGCGTCCGAGGGGCGCTGCCAGGGCGCCAGCGACAGGTCTGCAGCGGCCATGCGGGTCAAGCTGATCGCCACTACTGAGTCCACGCTTTGCCTCGCCCCCACATCATCGTTCCGTGAAGGAATTCCTATCATCGAGAGTCAGGCAGTTGATCAGGTGGCCAGCAATACGCGCTTGCGTAGCAGGCTGAATCCGGCTCGGCCGAACATCTGGCGCTTGAGCATCTTGATGCGGTTGACGTGCCCTTCGACGACACCGGAGTTCCAGGGCAGGGTGAGGCCGGCGATCACAGCCTCGCGGTCGCGGTCGATGCCCGCGGCAAGGGTGTGGAGGCTGGGCAGGTCGTCCTGGCGGACGGCGTCGAGCCACTCGGGGAGTCGATCGCCTTGGCGTTCGGTGAGCATCTGCGCAAAGGACCGGACGTGGCCGGTGAGGGCATCAAGCTCGGGGCAGTTGGCCAGCACGGCCTTGAGCCGGAGCTGCTCGATCTTCGTGAGCGTTTCCGGGCGGCTGAGAATCCATCTGGCCACCTGGCGGGGCGCCGGGGGTTGTGCGGTGACCGGCCGGGGTGACGTGCGTTTCTTCCTGATGTAGGCGCTGACGATGCCGTAGCTGCCCTTGTAACCGCGCGGGACGATCTCCTCCCAGAGCTTCCAGGCGTTGGTGCAGCCCTCGTTCCAGCGGTCGTCGAGGTAGGGCTTGTACTCGTCCAGCGCGGAGGCTCGGTTGAACTGGTACTGACCGGTGAAGAGGTCTTCTGGCCTGGCTGCATCGGCAAGGCTTTTGACAGTGCGGTGCGTCATGTGGAGTTGGCGGCCGATGGAACGGCGGCTGTGGCCGGCTTCCAGCATCGCGTGGACCGTGGCGTGTCGGGCCCGGATGCGGTTGGCGAACCGGTCGCTCTTCCAGGGCGAGGCCGGGTCCACCACCGAGGGTGCGGGCTCGTCGGATCCCTCCTCGACCGGTTCGGGCGCCAGGACGTGCAAGCACTGGCGGTGGCGGGCAACAGCTCGCTCGGCGGCCTCGCTGAGGTTGTGCCACAGAGTACTGGTGGGCCGTCGGCGAGGTGCCTGCTGAGCAGGCCCTTTTCCAACGGCCCCCAGCCCGAACGACGCATGCGACTTTCGCCGCACGTCGCT
>NZ_JBHVSY010000045.1:0-34579 GCF_042884935.1 Streptomyces sp. NPDC058092 | reverse complement strand
CAACCGTCGCCGTCCTTGGGGAACTCAACGGTGTCGAACCAGTTCACGCCACGGAAGCGGGGATATCCGGGCTTCTCCCCGGCCCTCACACGCCGGAAGAAAGCTTGGAACGCTTTGTCCAGGCGGCGTAAGGTGGCCTGCTGGCTGGAGAACGACCAGCGGCCTTGCCGCTCGGGGTCGAACGCCCGGATCTCTTTGAGCTGCGCGGACTGCTGCCCGTACTTGATCGAGGTCTTCGAGCTGTGCCGGTATGCGTCGCGGCGTTCCTGCAACGCGCCGTTGCAGAGCGAGCAGTGATCGCGCAGCATCTCGCCGAGCGCCTGGCTCTGCCGGACGGTGGGCCGCAGGAGGAACTTGTAGGCACGTATCAAGGCCGTTCCTCCTTCTGCTTCTTCGTCCAGGGACGTTCCCACTGGGTGTTGATGTACTTCTCCACCGCGTCCGCGCTGACGGCGCCGACCGAGGCGACGAAGAACGACGACGACCACAGGGTGGGCATACGGCTCTTGAGGTGCGGGAACTCCTCGCGCAGTACGCGGGAGGTGAAGCCCTTGAACTGGTTCGCGACGTAGGACGCGGAAGCCTTCGGCTCATGCTTGACGAACAGGTGCACGTGATCGGGCATCACCTCAAGGGCGATGATCTCCCAGCCCTTCTCGGCCGCCTTCTGCTCGATCAACTCACGCAACCGGACCGCGACCCGGCCACCGAGAACCTGGCGGCGGTACTTCGGGCACCACACCACGTGCAGGCCCAAGTCGTACACGCCGCCGGAGTACCGGCGGACCTTCCGCGTCACAGTCACGCGATCACTATACACACGCCACACATCTAGCTGAGGTCAACAGCGCAGGTCTGTAAGAACAGTTGAGGTCAGAGCAGTCCTGAGAAGCGATTCCCCCCATGCCTAAAGACACGGGTCCCCTCGCTACCTATCCGATGGAGGTCGGCAGGGAGCCCGCGTTCGGCACGTCGTCCTTCTTCGCGGCGTCGACGATCTTCGGACCGAAGATGAGGGCGAGGACGGCGAGTACGGCGACGAGCGCCCAGGCCGACGCGTGGTTGCCGGCCGTGCCCGACTTCCGCCTGTCGGATAAGAAAACCCCCGAGGGCGGCAAGCTCTGGAGTTCGGCGTCCTCTACTCGGGAGAGGGCAGACCTGCTCGCTGAAATTCCTCACCGCAGGCCGCGGACGGTCGGTGGTGACCGGCCCATCGGCGGCGCCCTGCTGTGACCGCGTGACACGGACCGAGCTGGTCAGCGGCATCGTGATCCTGTCCGCACTCCACACCGAGCCCAGTTGGCGAGGCCATAGGGTGCGCCGATGGAAACGGAGCAATGTCGTACCAGCCGAGTGCCGCGATCAGCACTGTCCACGGTCATCGCCACGGGGTGCCTGCTCCTCGCCGTCGCTGCCGACTGAAGCAGCGTGTTGCTCGTCGTCCTTGGGCACGTGATCCCCAGTTGGGCAGTGAGCGCCACCCTGCTCTTCGTGTCGCTGGTCCTTATACGAGTCGCTGCCGCGCGGCACCGGTCGGAGGCTGACCGGACGACACCGCGTCGTCCGACTCTGCCACGATTCATACGTGGCCTGCTGGCGGCCGTAGCCGGACTGGGCAGTGCGTTCGGCGTGTTGGGCGACCTCAGTTCGGATTACCACGTTCTTCGCCCCACAGGCCCGCACGGTTGCACAGCCGTTGTGCGGGAGACGTCGTTCTTGTTCGCCGGCAGCGGCGAGGTGTACGCGGTGGGCCCGACCGGCATTGCCTGGCGGCCGTCGGGTTCCTGGCAGGCCGACGACGGCTACCGCCCCATTGCCGCGGGCACGTACGAGCTGCGCTGGAGCCGGGACGGCGGCGGCACCCTGCTGGTCAGGGGTACTGAGGGCAATCCGGTCATGAACAACGGACTGCACAGCGTCGACTGCAACTGATGTGCAGCCTGCGGATGTTCATATCGTCACGCGCCCCTGCGTGCGGCGACGTTGGGCCACCGCAGCGTCCGTCTCGTGGACGGCCCGTCAGTCACGACGATGCGCAACTGGTGGCCGCCCCTGGCCCTTTCGTTCACGGCGCAACCAAGTGGGAAAGTGAGCGCCCTTGGGGAATTTCACGGCTCTGGCCGCGGTTCCGTGAATCCCCAGGCCGGCGATGGGAACGAGGGATCGTTTCGGCAGTGTGTCTCCTGTCGTGGCAAGCAACGCGGTTGAAGATGTGCTGGCACCGGGCCACCGCCTACACGAAGGCGGTCAAGGAGGCCGCCCCGGGCGCCCTCGAAGTCGCAGATCGATGGCATTTGCTTCAGAACCTGTCCGCCGCGGTGGAGAAGACCTGTCACCAGCACCGCAACTGCCTGCGTCAACACGCCGAACAAGAGCCGGAGGCGACGGTGCCGGACCCCGTCCCGATGGAACTGCCGGTGCCGGAACTGCCCCGCACTCAGATCATCGAGCGAACCCGCCACGCTACGAGGACATCCACAGCTTGGTGGAGAAGGGCTGGACGATCAGTGCCATCGCCCTCCGTCTGAACCTCGACCGCAAGACCGTGCGCCGCTTCCGCGACACCAACCTTGACGAACTGCCGGCCTCTGCCCGCGACCGCCGCCCCGACAGCGTGCTGGAGCCGTTCAAGGCGTACCTCAACTCCCGCTTCACCGAGCCCCAGGGTCAGGTCAGCGGCACCCGCCTGTTCCTGGAGGTCCGTCCGCGAACGTGGTTACCGCGGCACCCGCCAGGTCGTCCGCAAGCACCTCGCCGCCCTGCGGTCAGGCACCGCCGAACCGGTCCGGGCTGACATCCCCAGCCCCCGCAAGATCACCTCGTGGATCACGCGGCCCGACGGCAGGGCGGCCGTGCCCCGTACCGGCGTGGGCACTGCCGTACGGTCTGCCTGGCCGCCCGCACAACCATTCGGGGGCGGCCCCGGTCCAACTCCACATGCGGAAACGACTTGTCACCACCCTGGCCCTGACCGCGGCAGCCGCCTGCGGGGCCCCCGGGGTCGTACCCGACTCCACCGTCTCACCGAGCGTGACGCAGACCACCACGGCCACGAAGCGGCCCGCGGCCGACCCCGACACCGCCGGAGCCCACGCCGACTTCGACGGCGACGGGAAAGAGGATCTCGTCATCACCGACACCTCGGCCACGGTCAACGGCAAGTACGCCGCCGGCTACGCGGCCGTGGTGCACGGCTCGACGGCCGGACCCGACACCCAGCGCCACCAGGTGATCACCCAGGACAGCCTCGGCCTCGGCAAGGCGGGCACCGGCGGCCGCTTCGGCAGCGGTGCCATCTCGGCCGACCTCGACGGCGACGGCCGCAGCGACCTCATCACGCAGGCCGGCAGCAATACGGTCTTCGTGGTCCGGGGCGGAAAGAAGAAGCTCTCCGGAGCGGCCAAGCTGACCGGCGCCACGCCGGTCGCCGGCGACTTCGACGGCGACGGCCACGCCGACCTCGTCACGAGCAGGAGCACGGATTCCAAGGCGACGGTCCGGTTCGGCCCGTTCACCCGGACGGGCAAGCCCGCCCGTACGAAGACGCTCGACCTCACCCCCGACAAGCCGTCGTACTACACCCCCCGGCCCACCGGAGTCGGCGACGTGAACGGCGACGGCAAGGACGATCTGGTGGTCACCTGGTCGCACGTGTTCGCGGACGAGATGCCGACCCCCCGCGCCACCGTCGTGTACCGCGGAGCGGCCAACGGCGTACTGAAGAAGGGTCCGCGCCTCAAGGACGCGCGCGGCAAGGACATGTACGGCTCGACGACCCTCACGTCCGACGTGAACAAGGACGGCTTCGCCGATGTGATCGTCAGCCTCACCTGCGAGATCATCGGCGACGAAGCCACGCCCGAGGGCGGCAGCCGGCTGATGGTCGCGTATGGCGGAAAGAGCGGACAGAGCACCAGCCTGAAGCCCACGACGATCAACGAGAAGACACCGGGGCTGCCCGGCAAGCCGGTCTCCTCCCACTGCAACTTCGGGTACGCGCCGACGACGGGTGACGTGAACGGCGACGGTTACGCCGACGTCGCGTTCAGCGCCCCGGCCAAGGGCAACACGATGGTGACCCTGGTGCTGCGCGGCGGACCGAAGGGCCTGACCGGCAAGAATGCGAAGAGCCTGTCCGGTCTCCCGATGCGGCCCATGCTGGCGATCCAGGACCTGAACGGCGACGGCGCGGCCGAACTGGCGGTCGGCACGTGGTACGCGAGCGGGGCCGACGACACGGTGCGGGTCCTGCGCGGCGGACCGTCCGGCATCAGCACCTCCAGGCCGACGCTCATCGGGCCCGCGGATCTGGGACTGAAGCCGGCGCCGGGGAACAGCTCCGACTTCGGCCACTGAAACAGCCGGCCGCCGCTACCGGGCACGGGGCCACGGTGCTACCGGCCGGTAGAGCATCATGTGGCGACGCCGAGTGCCTTGCCTAGGCACTCAGCGGCAGAGCTCCATGACGGTGTCATCGAATTCGGGGAACTCCTGGGTGGCCAGCTCGATCACGGTAGCGGCTGACCGATGCCGGCCCGGTGCGAACTGTTCAGCGATGGCCGTCAGATCGCGGTTGGGGCGTGGGATCCAGTCAGGCTCATAGGAGGTGGCTGCCTCCCAGGGGCCGAAGCCGCCCGCCAGCAGCCACAGAAAATCGCCCAGATCGCGCGCCACAACACCCGCCTCCCCCTCGGACCCGAGGAAAACAACGGGTTGATCGGCCAGTGGCCGACTCGGGCGGATCAGCCAGAACGCCGCATACCCTCTGGAAGCCTTCTACTTCGGCCCGGCATCCGTGGCGCCCACGAGCAGGGCGGCGTCGAGGGACAGATCGGCTGGTTCCGCCGTAACCACCTCGTTCCCGTCCCCGAAGTGGACACGCTCGCCGAGCTCAACGCGATGATCGACCGGTGGGACCAGGAGGACGACGCCCGCCGCATCCGGTCCCGTCCCCGCTCTATCGGCGAGTACTTCGCGGCCGAGCAGCCGCTGCTGGTGCCCCTGCCGGAGGAGCCGTTCGAGACAGGCCGGCTCTCCACCCCGCGGGTCGACCGCTACAGCCAGATCTGTGTCCGGATGAACCGCTACTCGGTGCCGGTCCGCCTGATCGGGCGGACCGTCCGGGTCATGCTGCATGCCTCCGATCTGGTGGTCTACGACGGACGCGAGGAAGTCGCCCGGCACGAACGGCTCATCGCCCGCGGCGCGACCCGCCTCGAACTCGACCACTACCTCGAGGCTCTGATCCGGAAACCGGGTGCTCTGCCCGGCGCCACCGCCCTCGACCAGGCCCGCGCCGCCGGCCGGTTCACCCCCATGGATGACGCCTGGTGGCAAGCCGCCGTGAAGGCCCACGGCGAACGCGAGGGCACCCGAGCCCTCATCGAAGTCCTCCTCCTCAGCCGCCACCTGCGCCACGAACACCTGATCACCGGCCTTGCCGCCGCGCTGAAGACCGGCGCCTTGACCGCGGACGCCGTCGCGCTGGAGGCCCGCAAGGCAGCTGACGCCGACGCCGAGCCAGAGGACCCGCCACAGCCAGTCACCCGTCGAGCGCCTGGATCGCCTGCTTTTGTTCGGCCTCCGTCAACTTGGCGAACGACTGCGTCATTGCGTTCAGACTTTCATCCCTGCCCCGAGTCACCGCTCACCCGCGAGATCGAGATCGCGATTGTCCTGACCCTGAGCAACGTCCGTTGCCTCGCTGCGGCGCCAGGGTTGCGCAATCGGGGCAGCGACGGACCGCCACCAGGGATCGAGGGGAAGCGTTCCCGCGGGTTCGAAGGGCTCACCCGGCCGGGGAAATGCGGCTGGCTGCTCGGCTTCCTCGGCGGCATCCTTGGTCCACTCGCCGGGCTCTGCCCACGGGTGCATGGCGAGGGTGAAGGTGCCCCAGTGGATAGGCATCATGACGCCGTGCGGCTTGCCCCCTTGCAGGTCGAGGTGCGCCTGGATCCCCTGAGCGGGCGTCATATGTATGTCGGGCCACCCACCGGGGAGTGGGGTACATTCCGTGTGGTTCTTGGGCCAGTACTCGGAATAAGCACCGATCTGGATCATCGTCGCGTCGAACGGGCCGTGTTCGGCGCCGATGTCCTCGAAGCCGGGGAAATAGCCGGTGTCGCCGCTGTGGTAGATCCGGTGTTCGGGGCCTGCGACGGCCCAGGACGCCCAGAGCGTGTGCTGCTGGTTGCGCAGGCCGCGGCCGCAGAAGTGCCGGGCCGGGGTGGCGGTGAGGCTGATCCCGGCGATCTTCGTGGTCTCGTTCCAGTCCAGTTCGCGCATCCGGTCGGTGGGCACGCCCCACCGCTCCAGGTGGGCGCCGACGCCGAGCGGGACGGCGAACACCGTGTTCGTGCCCGCGAGAGCCTTGATCGTCGGCAGATCGAGGTGGTCGTAATGATCGTGGGAGATCACCACCGCGTCGACGGGGCCGAGCGCGGCCAGCGGCAGCGGCACGGGGTGCAACCGCTTGGGCCCGGCGAAGGCGAAGGGCGAACAGCGCTCGCCCCACACCGGGTCGAAGAGCACCCGCCGGCCGTCGATCTCGGCGAGCACACTGGAATGCCCCATCCAGGTGAGCCGCAGCCCGGTGGCGGGCGGCTCGGCGAGGTCGGCGTAGGTGGTGGCGTGCACGGGCACGGTGCCGACCGGGGACCTGCGCGCCCGCTCGTCCTTGCCGAAGTAGACCTTCGCGAACTCCAGGGTGGATCCGGACGGCCTGGTCCGTGCCCCCACGGGGTTCCGGAAGACGCCGTCGGCGAAGTTGGGTGAACGGCGGATGCGCTCCATGCGGGCACCGCCCGGATCGGCGCCGAACGCGGCGGGGCGCAGCGAACGCAGCCGGGTACGGAGCGGAGGCAAGGGGTCAGCGCCGTTCACAGCATCTCCTGCGGGAGTCGGTGTCGTCCCATTATGGGTGGGGGGTACGACAGTGCGAGTGCGGAACGGCCCGACGGGCCGCCCGCCGGGCCGTTCTCCGTCAGCCACGCGGCTGCCCGTACGCGTGCTCGATGCGCAGTCGCAGCACGACCCGGCGCTCGCGGACCATGGCACTGCGGTAGTCGTCCCAGTCGGGGTGTTCGCCCTGGACGTCGCGGAAGAGCGTGATCAGCTCCTCCACCGTCGCGTCGTGCGGATCGGCGGCGACCGGGGACAGCTCGGCCGTGCCGTCCACGACCGTCCACGCCCAGCGGTCCGCACTGGTGACGTGGTAGCTCGCCCGTGGGTCGCGGCGGAGGTTCTTCGTCTTCGCGCGGTCCTCGGTGATCGAGACGCGGACGACGCGCTCCTCGGGATAGTAGAAGTGGTTGACATTGGACAGCTGGGGCCTGCCGTCGCGCTTGAGCGTCACGAGCACGCCGCCGCTCTCCTCGCCGAGCAGCCCGAGCAGCGCTTCCTGCTGTGCGTCGATTCCCGTCATGCCGGATCCAACGTCCGTACCCGCCACAGGATTCCGGATCCGGCCGCGCTCCCGTGTCACATCCGAGGGGTCCCCGTCCGTCACACCCGTGAAAGCAGCCCGCCGACGGCATCCGAGCCGTCCCGAAGGAGACCGGTCATGACCGCCCGCATCTCGCTCGACCCGCCCCGCAGCCTCCTTTTCCGCGCCGTTTCGTGGTACTCGAACCGTACGTACGGCAAGGTCATCGATCCCCTGCGGGCCACCGCCCACCACACCGGAGTGCTGTGGGCCGGGAGCCGCTTCGAACTGGCGGTGGGCCGCTGGAAGAAGCTGGACCCGCAGCTCAAGGCGCTGGCCGTCATGGCGTCCGCGGCCACCATCGGCTGCAGCTGGTGCATGGACTTCGGCTACTGGGAGAACCACCGTCACGGCATGGACCCTCGCAAGCTGCGTGACGTACCGGTGTGGCGCGAGAGCGAGGCGTACACCCCGCTGGAGTGTGCCGTCATGGCGTACGCGGAGGCGATGACCCTTACCCCGCCCGAGGTCGGGGACGAGCTGGTGGAGCGGCTGCGCACCACGCTCGGCGAGGCGGCGCTCGTCGAGCTGACGACCATGGTCGCGGTGGAGAACATGCGCTCCCGCATCAATTCCGCCCTCGGTCTGACCAGTCAGGGCTTCAAGGACCGGTGCGAGGTGGAGCGCCCCGTGAGCGGCTGACCGACGCGGTCCGGCCACTGAACGACGACTCAGCAGCGGCCGCATTGACATGAGTGGTCCCGCCTCCCGATACTGACCGGCGATTCAGTAGACCGATCAGTTGGTGTCGGCCCGTCCGTGGCGGGAGGCAGTGCGCCGGAACAGCCGGGAAGCAGCGCGGCGACCGGCTACGGCCGGCCCTGCCACCGCCCTGGCCACCCCGGGCCCGCCGTGATCACCGTGACCGAGGAGACCCCCGATGACGACACCTCCGGTGTCCCCCTCCGGCGCACCCGCTGCGCCGCTGATAGCGCTCACCTGGACCGACCACGTCACCGGCCGCCAGGGGCATCTGGTCGTCGACCGGCTGGTGCGCGGTGTGTCCAGCGGCGGGCTGCGGATGCGGGCGGGCTGCACGCTCGACGAGGTGGCGGGGCTGGCCCGCGGCATGACGATGAAGGAGGCCCTCCACTTCGACGCCGACGACACGGGAGCCCGCTGCATACCGCTCGGCGGCGCGAAGGGCGGCATCGACTGCGACCCGCGCGACCCGGAGGCGTACGGCGTTCTGGTGCGCTATCTGCGGGCCGTGCGCCCGTACATCGAAAACGTGTGGACGACGGGCGAGGACCTGGGGCTCACCCAGGACCTCGTGGACCGGGCGGCGGCCGAGGCCGGGCTGGTCTCCACGGTCCAGGCCGTCTATCCGCTGCTCGACGACGAGACGGCGGCCCGGCGGCGGCTCGCCGAGGCGTTCGCCGTCGAGGTGGACGGGATCGGGCTCGACGAGCTGGTCGGCGGCTGCGGGGTCGCCGAGTCGGCGCTCGCGGCACTGGACCGGGAGGGCGTTCCGTACCGGGAGGCGAGGGTCTCCGTACAGGGGCTCGGCACCATGGGCGGGGCGACGGCGCGGTTCCTGGCGCGGGCCGGACTGAAGGTGGTGGCCGTGGCCGACATCACGGGCACGATCGCCAATCCGGCCGGCCTGGACGTCGAGGGGCTACTGGCCGCCAGGGACGGGTACGGAACGGTGGACCGCCGCGCGCTCCGGGACGGGGACCGGGAGCTGCCCGCGGACGCCTGGCTGGCGCAGGACGCCGAGATACTGGTACCGGCAGCCGTCTCGTACGCGATCGACGCCACCAACCAGGACCGGATACGGGCTCGTTGGGTCGTGGAGGCGGCCAACATGCCGGTGCTCCCCGAGGCGGAGGCGCTGCTCGCGGCGCGCGGGATCACGGTGTTGCCGGATGTGGTCGTCAACTCCGGTACGAACGCCTGGTGGTGGTGGACCCTGTTCGGTGACATCGGCGCGGACGCCGACGAGGCGTTCGGCCACACCCGCCGCTCGATGCGGGCCCTGATCGACCTGATGCTGGCCCGCGCCGAGGCCGACGCCTGCACACCGCGGGCCGCCGCTCATGCCATCGTCGCGGACCGGCTGCCGGTGATGGCGGAACGCTTCGGCTGGTACCGCTGACCCCAACTGTCCACCTGGCAGAGGCTGTTGCCGCATATCGTAGACATGTACGGCGCATAGCCGCCATGGCAGCTTCCCGCCAGTCCGCATCCGGTTCCAACCCGGCATGATCCTGACACTCTCACCTCACCACCCCCTGAAAACACACGAGTTCACGAG
The DNA here is from genome assembly GCF_042884935.1 of Streptomyces sp. NPDC058092. Classification (NCBI taxonomy): domain Bacteria; kingdom Bacillati; phylum Actinomycetota; class Actinomycetes; order Kitasatosporales; family Streptomycetaceae; genus Streptomyces; species Streptomyces sp. NPDC058092. Next base: position 24,836 of record NZ_JBHVSY010000045.1, on the reverse strand, counting down.
GTGAGAATGAGACGGACCAGATGGGCTGCGGTCTGCGCCACCGCGCTTGCCGCCGCCCTTGCCGGTGGAACACTCCCCGCCGCCGCCGACAACACACCCGCCTTCGCCGTCCCGTCCACATCCCCGGGGACCGCCGGCGGGAGCAGCACCGTCACCCTGCTGACCGGCGACGTGGTGACGTACTCCGGCCGCGGGGGCGGCGTACAGATCAGCTCGATCGTGCCGGGAGCCGGCCGTGAGGGCATGGGCTTCACCCGCTTCCGGGCCGGGGGCCACGAGTACGCGGTGCCCATCGACGCCATCGGCCAGATCTCCCGGGGCCGTGTGGACCAGCGGCTGTTCGATGTGACCGAACTGGTCGCCTCGGGCTACTCGGACACCGATACGGACTCGCTGCGCATCCTCGTCGGCAGCGCCGCGTCATCGTCCGCGAGCCCCGGAGCCCCGAAGGGCGCGCGGTTCGCCGCGGCCTTCCCGGCCACGGAGACCACCGCGCTCGATGTGCCGAAGAAGTCGACGGACACCGTCTGGAAACAGCTCGGCACGGAGTCACGGGCCCGCACCGAGGGCATCGGCAAGGTCTGGCTCGACGGCAGGGTGCGGGCCACGCTCGACAGATCCGTACCGCAGATCGGCGCCGACCGGGCGCACCGTGCCGGGATCACCGGGAAGGGCACCAGGGTCGCCGTTCTCGACACCGGCTACGACCGGGACCACCCCGATCTGAAGAGTGCCGTCGTCGCCTCGCGGGACTTCACCGGTGACGGCGACGTCCAGGACATGCAGGGCCACGGCACCCATGTGTCCTCGATCATCGCCGGTTCCGGGGCCGCCTCCGGGGGCCGGTACGCGGGTGTCGCACCGGGCGCGCAGCTCGTCGAGGGCAAGGTGCTCGGCAACGACGGCTACGGCTACGACTCCTGGATCCTGGCGGGCATGCAGTGGGCCGTCGACCAGGATGCCGAGGTCGTCAACATGAGCCTCGGCTCGACCGTGGCGTCCGACGGCACCGACCCGCTGTCCGCCGCCGTCGACAAGCTCTCCGCCGAGCACGACACCCTCTTCGTCATCGCCGCGGGCAACAGCGGCGACCGCACGATCAGCGGGCCCGGCGCCGCCGACGCCGCTCTGACGGTCGGCTCGGTCACCAAGTCCGGTGAGATGTCGCCGTTCTCCTCACGCGGACCGCGTCAGGGCCGGCCCGCCGTCAAGCCGGAGATCTCCGCCCCCGGCAGCGACATCGTCGCCGCGCGCGCCGCCGGCACCCTGGACGGCGCCGCCGTCACCGAGCGGTACGCCTCGCTCTCCGGTACGTCGATGGCGAGCCCGCACGTGGCGGGTGCCGCTGCCCTGCTGGCGCAGCGGCACCCCGACTGGTCCGGCGCCCGGCTGAAGGCCGCGCTGATCGGCAGCGCCGCGCCGGTGGACGGTGCGACGGTCTCCGACACCGGTTCCGGCCTCACCGACGTACCGGCCGCACTGGCCACCTCGGTGGTCGCCGAACCCGCCACGCTGGCCGCCCACACGACGTATCCGAACGCCTCCGCCGAGCCGCAGAGCCGCGAGCTGACCTGGACGAACATCACCGACAAGCCCGTGAGGCTGAGGCTCTCCGCGGGGCAGGACGGTGCGGTGCGCCTCGACGCGCAGACGTTGACCGTGCCGGCGCGTTCCTCCGCCGTCTCGGCGGTCACGCTCGAACCGTCGCGGGTCGAGGCAGGCTCGACGTACGGCGGTGCCGTGACCGCGACCTGGCCGGGAGGCGGACGGGCGACCGTACCGGTCTCGATCCAGGCCGATCCGGAGACGTACACCCTCACCCTGACCGGACCCGCGCCGCGTGAAGGCAGCGAGGCCACCTCGACGGGTGTGGTTCTGCAGAACGAGAGGACCGGCACGTCCCAGCTGATCGGGCTGACGGGCACCACCCCGAAGAAGGTGACGCTGCCGCGCGGCAGTTACCGGGCCCTCGGACACACCTGGGAGTACGACAAGGTGGGCAACACCGTCGTCGGCACCACGGCGATCCACTTCGCCCGGCGGGTGACGGTGGATCAGGACACCTCGGTCGCGCTGGACACCAAGGACGCGAAGCCGGTACGGATCGGGGTGGACGACGGGTCCGCCCGGGTGGCCCTCCAGTCGGCGACCGGAATCGTCTCGCGGACAGGCACCGGCTCCGGCGCCGTGGACAGCGGTCTGGTCGCACCGAGTTCCGCCGGTCAGTACCGGGTCGAGGCCGTACCCACCACCGGTGGTGCGCTGGACGGGCTGGCCTTCTTCGGCGGGCTGAGCTGGCAGCAGCGGGAGGTCGACGCGCACGAGCCGGGCTCCTCGGCGGACGCGCTGAAGCTGCTGCTGTCGCAGTACAGCATCTACAGCTGGCTGGGCACGGCGACCGGCGAGGTCGTCGACATCGGCACCGGGGCGGACACCGACCCGGCGGCGATGGACCTCAAGGGCAAGATCGTGCTGTGGACCCCGGCCACCAGCCAGACCTCGTTCAACAACGCGCTCTACCAGAAACTGACCGACGCGGGCACGGCCGCCATCATGTATGTCGGCTACGGGCTCTCCGTCTACCGGCCGACGCCGGTGCTCCAACTGGACGGGGCCGGCGTGCCCGCACTGCGGGACCGGCTGGCCGAGGGGCCGCTGACCCTGACGCTCGACGGCGTCAGCACCGGGGCGGACGCCTACTATCTGCACCACTCGGTCGACGGCCGGGTCCCGGCCGGGGCCGACTGGTTCGACCGGCGGTCCGGGCTGGCCGAGGTACGGACGACAGAGCGCACCCACGGCTACCCGTCCGACCCCAAGGGCATGTACGCCTGGACCACCTGGCACGGGCTGACGCTCTACCAGCAGCTCACCCGCTACCGTCCGCCGTCGGAGCAGACGCTGTACTTCACCCCGGACGTGGCGTGGACGACGGCGACCTTCCACTACCAGTACGACGTCGGGGACACGGTCTACCCGCTGGGCACACTGGTCGGCGCACCCACCGTGTACCGCAAGGACGGCGACTACCGGGACGACTGGATGTCCGCCCCCTTCAACCCGGCACTCGGCGGGCAGGCCGGTGCCGCCCAGGTCGTCAGGGAGGGCGACAAGCTGAAGGTGGCGCTCCCGGTGTTCTCCGACGCGGCCGGGCACCGGGCCGAGACGGCACCGGGAGCGGACAGCGGGAGCACGGTCCTGGCGGACGACAGCGGAAAGGTGCTGGCCCGCAATGCCGCACCGGGACGCGCCACATTCGACCTGCCGCGCAAGGAGAACTGGTACCGGCTGACCGTCGATGCCACGCGTACGTCGCCGGATCCGGTGACCTGGATGCTCGGGATCAGGGTCACCAGCGAGTGGCGGCTGCGCTCCGGGCACGAGAAGTCGGCCGCCGCGGCCCGGCTGCTGGACCTCGACTACCGGCTGCCGCTCACCGGCGAGAACGCGGCCGACCCCGCGAAACCGCTCCACTACACGGTCGGTCTCTCCGCGCAGGGCAGCCGGAAGGCGCTTCCCATCGCCTCGCTGAAGGTCTGGTACGCGACGGACGGCACCGACTGGAAGTACGCCGCGGCGGCTCGCGGGCCGGACGGCCGCTGGAAGGTCACCGTGCCGGCCCTCGGAACCGCCAAGGTCGATCTGAGGTCCACCGTCACGGACACCTCCGGTGCTTCGCTGACGGAGACCCTGATCGACGCGTACAACTCCGGCTGCGCCGACATCTGGTGCTGATGGTGCGGGCCGGTGCCCCGGGCGTCGGATGAACAGGGGGCGGGGCCGTACGCGGCTCCGCCCCCGGCCTGCCCGGGCCCCGCGCATTCGTTAGGGTGACGCCGTGGCGAGAGTGCGGTTGAGCGTGGCGGAGCGGCGCGAGGAGCTCCTGCGCGCTGCCGTCGAACAGATCGAGGTGCGGGGAGTCGCAGCGGTACGCATCGCCGACGTGGCCGCCGTGCTCGGTGTGAGCAACGCGCTCGTGCTCTACCACTTCTCGACCAAGGAGAAGCTGGTCGCGGCCGCCTTCGCACATGCCGCCGAGGCCGACCTCGCCCATCTGCGCAAGCTGCTGAGCCGTCGCACCAGTGCCGTACGGCGGCTGCGAGCCGCCGTACGCTGGTACGCGCCGACGGGCCAGGCCAAGGGCTGGCGGCTGTGGATCGAGGGCTGGGCGGCCTCGCTGCGCGACCCGGCGCTGCGCAATGTGGCCGCCGATCTCGACCAGCAGTGGAAGGCGGAGCTGGCCGAGGTCATCGAGGAGGGCGCCGCCGCCGGTGAGTTCCACTGCGACGACCCGATGTCCGTGGCCTGGCGGCTGACCGCCCTGCTGGACGGCCTGGCCGTGCAGATGACGTCGTACGCGGGTCCGCTCTCCAGGGCCACGATGCTGGCCTGGACCGACGAGGCCCTCGCCCGCGAACTCGGCGTCGACCGTGCGGCACTGACGGCCTGAAATGCGACTTCCGCCGGTGGATCACCCGGCGTGCCGGCTTCCCGGCGGTCCGGGTGGGGGATGCCGAGCCGTACGGCGTCGCGTTCGGGCCGGATGGCGGCGATGGCGAAGGCCCCCGCGGTGAGCATGACCGCGGCGGCGATGAGGAAGGCCACGAGGTAACCGGCCGATTCCGAGCCTGTGGTGTCGATGATGCGACCCGTGCGGAAGGGTGCGACGCGGCCGGGCAGCGTGCCGGTGGCCGCGACGATGCCGAACAATGCTCCTCGTTGGCGCGGGGGGCACGACTTCCGCGGTGGTCATGTAGTGCAGGGGGATGGCGATGGCGTGTCCGCCGAAGGCCACCCCGATCAGCACGAGGCGCGGACCGGACGCATCGACGAAGGGGAAGACGGCCATCGCGGTACCTGCGACGACCACGGCAGCGCCCTGCAGGACACCGCTGGACCAGCGACTGGACACCCCGCGCGATTTCAGGGCAGGCGTCCGTGCCCCCGGCGCCGCTGGTCCAGGCCTTCATCCGGATCGGCACCCATCTCGGCGCCGGGGCCTGAAAGGCGCTCCGCACGCTCGGCCTCCGGCGGTCAGGTCTGGCGCAGGGGTGCGTACGCATCCCCCTGGAGTCCGAACGTCCAGGCCACCCCCTCCTTCGCGGTCCTCATGGCGGGCGGCACCCGCAGCCAGTAGGTGCGGTGGGTTCCGTCCGGCTCCGGGGTGGAGTTGACCACCTCGACCATCACCACGTCCTCGTCGCCGTCCAGCGCGATCCGCCACAGGACTCCCGTCTCGTCCCGGTGGACCGGCTCGGCACCCGACTCGGTGAGGTAACGGTCGTAGCCGTAGAACTCCAGCATGACCCGGCGCAGTTCCGCGTTCTCCTCCTCACGTATCCGTTCGGGGGTCAGGGAGTTCAGTTCCGCGAGGAATTCGGCGGGCACGGGCATGCCACGCCAGGCGTGCAGGGCGAAGCCGTCGCGGTAGGCGAGCGCCGGGCCGTCCCCGCGGTCCAGCCGGCCCGCCTCGTCCCGGTGCAGCGCTTCCGGTCGTTCGCTGATCACCACGACGCGCTCGTAGGGCCACCACCAGCCCGCGTGCCTGGCCACCTCGGCCAGGCCGTCCAGCCGGTCGCCCCGGCCGTCGAACGCGGCGAGCCAGGCCGCGTCGTGCTGGCCGAGGACCGCGTCGAGCAACACCAGCCGGACATCGGACTCGTCCTCGGGGCGCTCCGCGAGGTCCGCGACGACACCTGCCCTGATCCGCTCGGCGAGCGCCGCCGTGGTCTCCCAGAGCTGTGCCCCCGTGGCGGACCACAGGGCGGACCAGCCAGCCGGGCCCAGCTCGTCGTACATCCGGCGCCGCTCCTGCGCCCAGGGCCGGGTCCGTACCTCGTCACGCACCGAGCGTCCGGCGTCGACGAGCTTCTCCACGGCCTCCACGGCGGCCCTTGGCGAGTCGGCCCAGAGGATTCGCTCCGGCTCGGCAAGTCCTGCGCTGCGGTAGGCGAGCCGGAGCCCGTCCTCGGCCGCGGCCCGGTCCGCCGCGCCGGTCGCCGCTGCCACGGCCCGCCATGAGTCCACGTACTGCATCGGTCTTCCCCGTCCCTGAATTCGGTGTTCGGTGGTCTGCGTTCTGCGTTTCGGTGTTGTGCGTTCGCGCGTTGTGCGTTCGCGCGTTGTGCGTTCGCGCGTTGTGCGTTCGCGCGTTGCGAGTGGTGCGTTGTGCGTTCGCGCGTTGCGAGTGGTGCGTTGTGCGTTCTCGTGCGTCGGTGATCGGGCGCGCTCCGGATCACCGAGGTACCGCTCCGCCTCGCCGGTGTCCGGCGAGTCCGGCCGCTTCGGCCCGCTCAGCCCGCCTCAGTCCGCCACGATGCGGACCGCCCCCGGCGCGTACTCCCGCTGGCGCACCACGCGGTACCAGCCCTTCGACAGCGGTATCGCCGCGTGCTCCTCGTGCACCACCCGCCCGCCGTCGGGAAGGTGAAGCAGCATCGGCCCGAAGGCTCCCGCCTCGCGCATCAGCCGGCCCGGGCCCTGAACCGCGTGTGCATGTCCGGTGACCTCGCCCAGCGCGAGGATCATGCGCCCCCGGCCGTCCCTCGGTTCGCCCGGCGCGTCCACAAGATGCGCGGGCACCGCCGACTCCTCCAACGACACGATCAGTACATCGCCCTGCCGGTACACAGACGTCTCCCCTCGATGGCCGCACCCGCTGTGCCGGCCACGAGAAAAACGCTAAGGGAGGGGTCTGACAATCGACCGGCGACGGGCTCCCGGCGACCCGCTCCCGCGGAAGTCCGCGGGCACATCCGGACCGTCCCGGTCGCGCCGTTGTCAGTGCGGCTTGATACACCTTGCAGACATCAGCCGTCCCCCAGTACCAGGAGCTCAGGGTCATGTCCGGTGTGGACCATCTGCACGAGTTGCTCGGCCTTCCCGCGGTCGACTTCCAGCACGCGACGGGTGAAGTGCCCGCACAGGCCGCCGATGCGGCGGCCTGGCGCATCTCGGTCGATCCGTACGACGACGAGTCCGAGATGACCTGGGAGGAGGCGTTCCAGGCGTTCCTCACGGCGGTCGACCCGGCCGGGGTCCGTGCGCTGATCATCGGTCAGTGGGGCGAATCGTACGAGGAGACCTCGTCCTACCCGATCGATCTGGTCATCGGCGCGGCCGACCGGCTCACCTCGCTGGAGGCCGTCTTCGTCGGCGACATGATCCTGGAGCAGAACGAGATCTCCTGGATCGAGCAGTCGGATGTCACGGCGCTGCTGAAGGCCTTCCCGGGACTGCTCGAACTGGGTGTGCGCGGCGGCTCGGAGCTGGTCTTCCCGCCCTCGAAGCACGAGCGGCTGCGTGCGCTGACCATCGAGACCGGTGGTCTGCCGGTCGGTGTGATCCGCGGCATTCTGGACAGCGAGCTGCCCGCGCTGGAGCGGCTCGATCTCTGGCTCGGCGTCTCCGCGTACGGGGGCGACGCCGATGTGGCGGACCTGGCGCCGCTCCTCTCCGGCTCCCGTTTCCCCAGGCTCACCCACCTCGGTCTGCGCAACAGCGAGCTGCAGAACGAGATCGCGACGGCCGTCGCGGGCGCCCCGGTCGTCGCCCAGCTGCGCGTCCTCGACCTGTCGAACGGCACGCTGGGCGACGAGGGCGGGGCGGCGCTGCTGGACGGCCAGCCGCTCACCCATCTCGAACGGCTCGATCTGCACCACCACTTCATGACCGAGCAGATGGAGCGCCGGATCGCTCAGGCGCTGGAGCCGCACGGCGTGCGGGTCGATGTGTCGGAACGCGAGGAGCCCTGGGGCAACCGCGGCGCCGAAGGCCGCTACACCGCGGTTTCGGAGTGACGGGCGATGACCGACATCGAACACCCCGAGACGTTTCACGGTCTTCCGGTCCTGACCCTGCCGGGACCTGACGGCGCTCGCGCCGAGCCCCTCCCGGCCGCCGACTCGGTCGCGTGGCGGCTGGAGAGCGACTGGGAAGGCGACCCGGCGTTCGCCACGCTCTGGCAGCACTTCCTGGACACGGTCGACACCTCACGTGTCCGGGCCCTGCTGATCGGTCCCTGGTGGCAGGGAGACTACGAGTCCGTCGCTCCGGTCATTGATCTGCTGACCGGTCACGCGGACCGCTTCCCGGCCCTGCGGGCGCTCTTCCTGGCCGATGTCGTCAGCGAGGAGTGCGAGGTGTCGTGGCTGGTCATGTCCGACATCACCCCGGTGATCGAGGCGTTCGGACAGCTGGAGGAGCTGACGGTACGCGGGGGCGGCGAGCGGATCGAGGGCCGGACGACACTCGAGCTGCGGCCGGTGCGGCACACGTCGCTGAAGAAACTGCGGTTCGAGTCCGGCGGTCTGCCGTCCGGCGTCGTGCGGGCGGTCGGGGCTTCGCAGCTGCCCGCGCTGGAACACCTGGAACTCTGGCTCGGCGTCACCGAGTACGGCGGGGACGCGACGGTCGATGATCTCGCTCCGCTGCTGTCCGGTGCGGCGTTCCCCGCCCTGCGCCATCTGGGGCTGCAGAACAGCGAGATCCAGGACGAGATCGCGGCCGCGGTGGCCTCCGCACCGGTCGTCGCCCAGTTGGAGTCGCTCTCCCTCGCGATGGGAACCCTGGGCGACGAGGGCGCCGAAGCCCTGCTCTCGGGCCAGCCGCTCACCCATCTCACCTCGCTGGATCTGCACCACCACTACATCAGCGACGCGTTGGTGGAGCGTCTTAGGAACCTGCTCGGTTCCGACCGGGTGAACGGTGAGATCGACGAGGTCGAGTACTGGGATCCGGAAGAGGACGACGAGCGCTATGTCGCCGTCAGCGAGTAGTACGAGCGGCCCGGCGCCGCGCTTCGCCGTCGTGGGTGTGCCCGGAAACCGCCGGGTCGCGCTCTTCCAGGACGCCGTGCGCGCCGCCGGGCTGCCCGCGGCGCGCGTCGTGTCCTGGCTGGACGTCCTGCGCGGCGAGGCCGCCTTCCGGCCGGGCGAGACCGTACGGATGGACTCGCCCGGTGAGGACGCCGAGGTGGAGCGGCTGCTCAGGGCGGTCGTCGATCCGACCAGGGTCGAGGGGACCGCCCTGTGGTACGCCCGGTTCACCGAGGCCGTACGGGTAGTGGCGCGGGCAGTCGCCGCTTCCGGTGCCGTCCTGCTGGACGACCCGGGCGATGTCGCGGTGCTCTTCGACAAGCGGCTCTGCCATGCCGTGCTGGACGACGCCGGAGTGCGGGTACCTGCCTCGCCGACCTCGGGGGCCGCGGCGCCCGTGGTGCGCGACTGGGTGGACGTACGCGAGCGGATGACGGCCCACGGCATGCCCAGGGCCTTCGTGAAGCTCGCGCACGGCTCGTCCGCCTCGGGGGTCCTGGCCGTCGAGACGGCCGGACCCGGCCGGGTCAGGGCCACCACATCGGTGGAACGGGACACGGCCGGCCGGCTCTTCAACTCGTTGCGGGTGCGCCGCTGCACGACGGAGCGGGAGGTCGCGGCGATCGTCGACGCGCTCGCGCCGGACGGGCTGCACATCGAGCGCTGGCTGCCCAAGGCCACCCAGTGCGGCCGGGCGGCGGATCTGCGGGTCGTGGTGGTGGCGGGCCGGGCCACCCATGCCGTCGTGCGCACCAGCCACTCCCCCATGACCAATCTTCACCTCGGCGGCACGCGCGGAGATCTCGACGACGTCCGGGCGGCCGTCGAGGCCGCGGGCGGCAGCTGGTCCGAGGCCCTGGCCCTGTGCGAACGGGCCGCGGCGTGCTTCCCGGACACGCTGTGCGTGGGCGTCGATCTGCTGCCCGCGACCGGCTGGCGGCGCTTCGCCGTCGGCGAGGTCAACGCCTTCGGCGATCTGCTTCCGCGACTGACCGGACTCCCCGGCAGCGGCGCCGAGGGCCAGGACACCTACGCGGCGCAGGTCGCCGCCGTACTGAACAGAGCAAGGAACCACCGTGCAACCGCCACTTCCTGACACCGCGCCCGCCCTCGCGGAGGCCCGGAACCCGGACATGAGCGAGATCGTGGGCAGCCACGACCTGCTGCTCGTCACTCTCGACACGCTGCGCTACGACGTGGCGGCGGAGCTCGCCGCCGCCGGTCGCATCCCGCATCTGGCACGCCATCTGCCAGGTGGTGCCTGGGAGAAGCGCCATGCGCCCGGCAGCTTCACCTACGCCTCCCACCAGGCGATCTTCGCGGGGTTCCTGCCCACCCCGGCAGGCCCGGGGCCGCACCCCCGGCTTTTCGCGGCACGATTCGCGGGCAGCGAGTCCACCGCTTCGGGGACCTTCGTCTTCGACACCCCCGATCTGCTGTCCGGGCTGGCCGGTGCGGGGTACCGCACGGTGTGCGTCGGCGGCGTCGGCTTCTTCAACCGGCAGGGCCCGCTGGGCTCCGTACTGCCCGGCATGTTCCAGGAGAGCCACTGGGAACCGGAGTTCGGTGTCGCGTCGCCCACCTCGTTCGAGGCGCAGGTGGCCCGCGCCGAGCAGGTCGTCGCCGAACTCCCGGCCGAACAGCGGCTGTTCCTCTTCGTCAATGTGTCCGCCCTGCACCAGCCGAACTGGTTCCACCAGCCGGGTGCCACCCGCGAGGCGGGCGATTCCCGCGCCACCCATGCCGCCGCTCTGGAGTACGTCGACGCGCACATCGGCCGGCTCTTCGCCGCCGCGAGCAGCCGTCGCCGCTGTTTCGCCATCGTCTGTTCCGACCACGGAACGGCGTACGGGGACGACGGCTACACCGGTCACCGGCTCGGCCACGAGTCCGTCTGGACCGTTCCGTACGCGCACTTCTTCCTGGAACCGGAGGCCACCGCATCATGAGCCGTATGACGACCGTCGCGCGGTCCACCCGCCCGTACCGGAGCTATGTGTACGCCTATCCGCACAAGACGGCCTACCGGCCGCTCGCCGAGCGGCCGGTGCTGCGCGAGCTGTGGGCGGCCGAGCGCAAGGACGCGCTCTCGCTCTATCTCCACATACCGTTCTGCGAGGTCCGCTGCGGCTTCTGCAATCTCTTCACCCGGATCGGCGCTCCCGACGAGCTGACGACCCGCTATCTCGACGCGCTGGACCGGCAGGCCACCGCCGTCCGCGACGCGCTGGGCGACGCGGAGCCGGTGCGGTTCGCCGCGGCGGCGTTCGGCGGGGGCACTCCCACGTTCCTGACCGCGGCGGAGCTGGAACGGCTCTGCGACATCGCGGAGAAGCGGATGGGCGCCGATCTGCGGGCCGTTCCGCTGTCGGTCGAGACGTCGCCGTCGACCGCGACGGCCGACCGGCTGGCCGTCCTCGCCGACCGCGGTACGACCAGGATCAGCATCGGGGTGCAGAGCTTCGTCGAAGCCGAGGCGCGTGCGGCCGTGCGACCGCAGCGGCGCGCCGAGGTGGAGGCGGCGCTGGACCGGATACGTGATGCCCGCATCCCGGTCCTCAACATCGACCTGATCTACGGCATCGACGGGCAGACCGAGGAGAGCTGGCGCACCTCGCTGGACGCGGCGCTGGGCTGGCGGCCGGAGGAGCTGTACCTCTACCCGCTGTACGTCCGCCCGTTGACCGGTCTCGGGCGGCTCGGCGCCGACGGCGAGGCGGCGGCGGACGCCGCCTGGGACGAGCAGCGGCTGCGGCTGTACCGCGCGGGCCGCGACCATCTCCTCGCCCACGGCTACGAGCAGGTGTCCATGCGGATGTTCCGGCGCGCGGACGCCCCGCGGACGGACGGTCCCGACGACTACGCCTGCCAGACCGACGGCATGATCGGCCTGGGCTGCGGCGCCCGCTCTTACACCACGAAGCTGCACTACTCCTTCGACTACGCGGTGGAGATGCGGGAGGTTCGGGCCATCATCGACGGCTACACCGCCACCGAGGACTTCTCGCGCGCCGAGGTCGGCCGGTACGTCGACGGCGACGAGGCGCGCCGGCGCCACCTCCTGCAGTCCGTCCTCCAGGCCGAGGGGCTGCGGCCGGCCGACTACCGGGAGCGCTTCGGTACTTCCCCGGCCGATGACTTCCCCGTCGAACTGGCCCGGTTCGAGGCGCGCGGCTGGCTCGACGCGACGGCCGGGGCGTCCGGACTGCTGCGGCTCTCCCCCGAGGGCCTGGCCCACTCCGACGCGCTGGGCCCGGAACTCTTCTCCCCCGGTGTGCGGGCCGCGATGGCCGCGTACGAACTGAAGTGAGCGCGCCCATGGACCTGACCATCCTCTACCGCGGCCCGCTCGCGTCCTGCGACTACGACTGCCCGTACTGCCCGTTCGCGAAGCGGCGCGACAGCCGGGTGCAGTTGCGTGCCGACCGCGCCGCGCTGGAGCGGTTCACCGCGTGGGCCGCGGCGCAGACCGGTGACCGGATCTCGGTCCTGTTCACCCCCTGGGGCGAGGGTCTGGTCCGCTCCTGGTACCGGCGCGCGCTGGTCGAGCTGGCGCAACTGCCGCACATCGGCCGGGTCGCGATCCAGACCAACCTCAGCAGCCGTACGGGCTGGCTGGCCGAGGCGGGTGAGGCCGGCCGCGAGAAGATCGCGCTGTGGTGCACGTACCACCCGGGGCAGACGCCGTACGAGCGGTTCCTCGCCAGGTGCGGAGAGCTGACCGCGCTCGGCATTCGCCACAGCGTCGGTGTCGTCGGGCTCGACGACCATCTCGAAGAGGCCCGGCGGCTGCGGGCCGCGCTGCCCGACGAGGTCTATCTCTGGGTGAACGCCGCGGAGGGGCACACCTATACGGACGAGGAAGCGGACCGCTGGACGGCCCTGGACCCGCTCTTCCCGTACAGCCGGCATCCGCACCGCTCGGCCGGGCTGCCGTGCCGGACGGGCGAGTCGGTCATCTCGGTGGACGGTGACGGCACGGTGCGGCGCTGCCATTTCGTCCCGGCGGAGCTCGGCAACCTCTACGACGGCAGTTACCGGCGCTCGCTCGGCCCGCGCGCCTGCCCGCTGGCGGTCTGCGACTGCCACATCGGCTATGTCCATCTGGAGACGCTGCCGCTGTACGACGTCTTCGCGGGCGGCGTGCTGGAACGGATACCGGCTCCGCCGCTGTCGTCCCTCGCCGGACGGGCCCGATCCGCCGGACGGGCCTGAGACTCGGGCCCGTCCGGCGGGCGCGGACACCTCGGTCGCGGCCCCGGTCGTGAGCGGCCGGACAGGCCCTTGTGGGGCGGCAGCTCTAGACCCGTCCTCCGCACATGCCTCGTTCGGTTGGTTCGGGGTGTGTGCGGTGTCCGGTTGTCGGTGTAGTCGTTGATGTGATGTGTCGAAGATTTCGCGTGCCAAGCGGCCACGGGTGCAGCGTCCACGGATGAATGTGGAGATCGCGCCCGTGGTGGAGAGGCGTCTGGGTGCTCTGCCTGCCTCTGCCGAGTTTCTGCGCCGGCTGGACGTGGCCGGGATCATCGACGAGCTGTGCCCGGTCCGCGAGGTCGCGCACCTCACCCATGGGCAGGTCATCGAGGTGCTGGTGGCCAACCGGTTGTCCGCGCCCGCACCGCTGGTGCGAGTCGGTGACCGGGCCTGTGAATGGGCCGTGGAGGAGGTCTTCGGGATCGAGGCGGATCTACTCAACGACGACCGTATCGCCCGTGCTCTGGACGCGATCGCGCCCCAGCTTGACGGCATCGTCGGCAGTGTGGGAGCGAGCGCGATCGCCGAGTTCGGCATCGATGTCTCGCGCCTGCACTGGGACATGACCAGCATCTCCCTGCATGGCGCCTACGAGGATCCGGAAGATGGATTCCCGCAGGCCAAGTACGGTCATCCGAAAGACCGCAGGACAGATCTCAAGCAGATCCAGGCCGGGATCGCGATCTCCGGTGATGGCGGCATCCCCGTCTTCCACCGCGCCTACGACGGCGGAGCCGGTGAAGTCGCCCAGGTCGTCGGGGCGATGACGTCTCTGCGCAAGCCGGCCGCACCCCGCGACTTCCTGATGGTCGGCGACTCGAAGCTGGTCTCCTACCCCAACCTGCTGGCTCTGGCGGAAGCACAGGTGCGGTTCATCGCTCCGGCGCCCGCGGCCAAGATCCCCGATGACCTGTATGCCGGCCTCGACATCGAGGCAGCCCCTCTGGTCGACTACACCGCCGAGCGGGATGCCAAAAAACCGCATGAGCAGCGCGGACGCTACCGCGTGCTGGAAGACACCCAGACTCTGGCCGGTCCGCGCAAGAGCGACCCGCAGATCACGGTGCGTCGGATCCTGGTCCATTCCACCGCCAACGCCACAGCCCAGCAGGCGGCCCGGGCCCGGCGCCTTCAGCAGGCTGGTGAGGAACTGGACAAGCTCCAGCGCTCCTGCGGCAGCCGCTACTACAGCACCGCTGAGAAGGTCGCCGCCCGGATTGGCGTGATCGTCAAGAAACGGCGCATCGCCTCCTGCCTGGTTGCCGTCATCGGCGCCGACATAGCCGGACGCCCCACCCTGACCTGGCACTTCGACCAGGACATCCTGGCCCGGGAAGCCGCAGCGGACGGCTGGTACGCACTGCTGAGCACCCTTGATCCCACCGAGGCCGACGCGGCGGAGGTCCTGGTGCGCCACAAGGGCCAGCCGATGGTCGAGCGCCGCTACAGCGACTTCAAGGGCCCGCTCGCCGTGGCCCCGGTGTTCTTGCAACACAACCGCAGGATCTGCGCTCTGATCACCGTGATCTGCCTGGCCCTGCTGGTGTTCTGCCTCATCGAACGCCAAGTCCGTCAGGCCCTCGGCGGCAATCAGACGATGCGCGGTCTCTACCCCGACAACCGGGCCGTCCGCCCGACCGGGCGCATGATCCTCTACCACCTCGCCGGCCTGCGGATACGAGCCGGAACAACCAGCGACCCGCCAACCATTCTGATCACCCGCGGTGTTCAAGCCCACCTCCTCGAGTTACTCGGCATCGACGAAACCCGCCCCCGCTGGCTGGAAACCTGAAACCCCATGTGCGAAGTCCGGGTCTAGAGCGGGAGCAGGTCGGGCCGCTTGGCCTCGACGTGGTCTCCGGAGGACTCGCCGCGCAGCCGTCGGCCGATCCACGGCACCAGGTACTCGCGCGCCCAGTGGATGTCGTCGCGCCGTACTTCGAGCGTGCCGCGCTGTGCCTGCGGAGGCCATTCCTGGTCGGGGTCGGCCGGCACATCGAGGCCGAGGACCTGGGCGGCGCGCAACGCGACCCTGGTGTGTCCCTCGGGCGACAGATGGAGCCGGTCGTCGTCCCAGGCACGCCTGTCCTGGACGGAACGCAGCGACCACAGGTCGAGGACCGGGCAGTCGTAGCGGTCGGCGATGGACCGCACATGGGCGGTGTAGGTGGCGATCTTGCCGCGCAGATGACGCAGCACGGGAACGCCACGGGTGTCGAAGCCGGTGGTGACCATCACGGAGCCGACCGATTCGGTCAGCTCGGCGACCGCGCGCTCGAAGCGCTCGGCCACGTCGTCGGGGTCGGTGCCGGGCCTGATGATGTCGTTGCCGCCCGCACAGAAGCTCACCAGGTCGGGTGCGAGCTCCTTGGCGCGCGGCACCTGCTCCTCGACGATCTGGTCGAGGAGGCGTCCGCGTACGGCGAGATTGGCGTACCTGAAATTCCCGTGCGCGGAGCCGTCGGTGCTCGATTCCGCATCGGGGTCCGGGAGCTGGTCCGCGAGAAGTACCGCGAAACGGTCCGCCCAGCCGACGAAGGTCCCGTCCGGACCGCGGTCACCCACTCCCTCGGTGAAGCTGTCGCCAATCGCTGCGTACGACCCGATGACGCCATGTCGGTTGATGACGCCACGTTGATTTTTTCTCGAATCGTCTGCCACAAACGCTTATCCTGCACCGCCGAATGTGACCTACGCGACCGTAATAAGGGGTTGACGGGTGGTGAGATAGACCACCCGGTCAGGTTTTGGTAAAGGGGGAATAAGCAGCAGGGGCGGTGCGCCGCCGCGCACCGCCCCTGCTGTGTTGCTCAGGTCATACCGTGTTGGTCAACTGCCCGTTCGTTCGGCTCAGACGTAGATGCCGTGCGAAGCCAGGAAGGCGATCGGGTCGATGTCCGAGCCGTACGCCGGGCCCGTGCGGACCTCGAAGTGCAGGTGCGGTCCGGTGGCGTTGCCGGTGGCGCCGGAGAGGCCGATCTGCTGACCGGTGCTCACGGACTGGCCCGCCGAGACGGAGATCGAGGACAGGTGGCCGTACTGCGAGTAGCGACCGTCGGTGTGCTTGATGACGACCTGGTTGCCGTACGCGCCACCCCAGCCCGCGGTGACGACGGTGCCGGAGGTGATGGACTTCACGCTGGTGCCGGTGAAGACGGGGAAGTCGATCCCGGTGTGGCTGCCGCTGGACCAGTTGGAGCCGGAGGCGCGGTAGCCGGTGGTGTGGTTGCCGGGGACCGGGTGCGCGTAGCCGGAGCTGTTGCTCCGAGCGGCCGGGGCGGAGGTCTTGGACTCCGTGACGGTCGACACCTTGGCCGGGGCGGACTTGGCCGGGGCGGACTTCTTCGCGACCGACGAGGGAATCGAGGGGGCCTTCGACGGGAGGGCCGCGCCCGTACCGGCGCCGGTGGGCGCGGAGTCACCCGACGCCTTGCCGCCGAGCGTCAGCTTCATGCCCGGGAGGATCAGGCTGGGGTCGTCGCCGACGACCTCGCGGTTGTCCTGGTACAGCTTCTGCCAGCCACCCTCGATCTTGTGCTCGGCGGCGATCTTCGACAGCCAGTCGCCGGAGACGACGGAGTACGTCGTGGTGGCGGTCTGCTTCTGCGCGACCGGCTTGGCCGGAGTGGCGTGCGTGGCGGCGGCGGAGACCGACTGCGGGGCGGCGGCCGGGGCGGCGTTGGCACCGGTGGCGCCGAGCAGCGGCAGCGCGATGACGGCGCCGCCGGCGCCTGCGGCGACGACGCCACGGGCAATGGCGCGGGTCTTCGTACGACGGTGCTTACCCGATATGGGCATGAAGTGCTTCCTCTCCGGCGCCTACGAGGTGAGCTGTCGGGTTCGGGCTGGAGATGCCCGGCCGCGCTGAGCGCGACTTCACCCCGAGCCGGCCGGATTTCTCCGATCGGCGGCCTACCTGGTTCCCCCGCTCCTGCCACACGATGAGTGGATGCGAATTCCGGGCGGCGGCAGGATTAGGCGGTCCGTCCGGATTGACGGTGACCGTAAGCGAGTCGGGACGGCAAGAACAAGCCACTGGTTCCGTTCCGGAATCCCCGCCAGGAATTCGGCGCTGAATTCCGGTCACACTCCGTGGATTAGGGATCTTGGCTTTCCGCGCCGCGCACGGAATACCCGGCCGCCCCGCCAGTACGCACCGTCACGGATATGATCCCGCTCACGAGCGGGCAACCATCTGCCGTACATATGGGGCAAGTTCGGCCAAATCAACCCATTACGGACATGTCATGCTCATCGTTCGCGCCGAAGCCTCAGCACCCGTGCGTCGAGATCCCCCCGAAGCCCGGTGTGCAGCCCCTGATGAAGCAGTACCGAACCGTGGTGCACCGCCCCCGTGTCCAGGCAGGTGTACGTCGCCGCGGGGTCGAGTCCGCGCAGTCGCAGGGCCGGGGGCCGCTCCCCGTACCGCTGCGCCTCCAGCCACATCAGGACCACGGCCTCGTCCCCGTGGACGTACTGGACCGCGCTGAGCCCACCACGCGGGGCACGCAGCCGGTACAGCGAGCCGTGCTGTACCACCGGCCGAATCTCCTTGTAGAGATCCACCCAGGTCCGCGCCTCGGCCAGTTCGTCCTCGCTCCACTCGGTGAGGTCACCACCGACCCCGAGCACACCGGCCATCGCGCTCACAAAACGGAAGCGCAGTGAGCTGACCCTGCCGTTGAGCTGGACGTTGGGGCTGTCGGTGACCCAGGCGGCCATCACCCGGGCCGGATGGATCTGGCCGAAGCCCTCCTGGATGGCGAGGCGGTCGAGCGGGTCGGTGTTGTCCGAGGTCCACACCTGGTCCGTACGGGACAGAATCCCCAGATCGATCCGGCCGCCGCCGCCCGAGCAGGACTCGAAGGCGACCGAGGGGTGCGCGGCCCGGAGCCGGTCGATCAGCGCGTACAGGGCGTCGACATGCTCGATCCAGATCTTCTGCGGATACTCCTCGCCCGGCCAGCCCGCGTCGGTGAAGGAGCGGTTGAAGTCCCATTTCACATAGTCGATGCGCGCGCCGGAGAGCAGTGCGTCCAGCTGTTCCCAGAGATATTCCCGCACATCGGCGCGGGCCAGATTGAGCACCAGTTGATTACGGAACTCGGTCCGGGCCCGCCCGGGGAAGTGCTGTACCCAGTCGGGGTGTGCACGATAGAGATCACTGTCGGCATTGACCATTTCCGGCTCGACCCAGATACCGAACTGCATGCCGAGACCGTGCACTTCGTCGGCGAGCGGCCCCAGCCCACCGGGAAAGCGGTCCGGATTCGGCGTCCAGTCGCCCAGCCCCGCCCGGTCGCTGGTGCGCTGCCCGAACCACGCGTCGTCCACGACGAACAGCTCGACACCCATCGCGGCGGCGCGCTCGGCGAGGGCGCGCTGCTGCTCCTGCGCGATGTCGAAGCCCGTCGCCTCCCAGGAGTTGTAGAGCACCGGCCGCAGACTCCCTGCGTCCGGGATCACCTGGGCCAGCTGCCAGGCGTGCCAGGCCCGGCTCGCCCCGCCGAACCCCGCCGCGCTCCACAGGCCGGCGAAGACAGGTGTGACGTACGACTCCCCCGGCGCGAGCAGCAGCAGCCCCGAGTCGTCGTGCCCGGCGCCCCCGGTGATCTGCACGAGCCCGTCGGGCAGCCGCTGCACGGAGATCCGCCACGACCCGGACCAGCCGAGCGCACAGCCGTACACCTCGCCGCTCTCCTCGGTCGCCGCACCGTCCGCGTCGAGTGAGACCCACGGCAGGTACTGATGCCCGGTGTGGCCGCGCCTGCTGGAGATGACGCTCTCGCCGTACGTCAGCTCCGCCCGGGCGAGCCGCGACTCCGCCGCCCAGCGGCCGTGCAGCCGGCTCAGCCGCCAGCCGTCGCGGGCCGGCAGCGCCCAGGCGGCCGCGTCGGCGCGCAGCAGCTCCAGCGGCGGACCGTCCGGCCCGGCGTGGGCGACGGTGGCCCAGCGCTCGATGACGTCGCAAGCGTCCCGCATCCGGTAGTGCAGGGTCAGGGCGAGCCGGTGCACGGAGTCGGTGAAGCCGATGCGGAGTTCGTCCCCGTCCACCGTGGCGTCGGCGAAGGCCCACTCCGTACCGCGGACCTCCGGGGTCCGTACCGAGAGGGCCGGGCGGACGAACCGGGGGCCGCCCTCCACCGGGTACTCCTCGCGGCCGTCGAGCGGGGACTCGAAGCCCCGGACGGGCTGCTCCGGCGCCGCGGCCAGCGCCTCCGCCGCGGCCAGGGAGATCCGCGGACCCCAGTGCAGATGGACCAGCTCGTCCCGCTCCGTGAGCCGCAGTGCGTAGCCGCTGCTCGCCCCGGTGAGCAGCCAGGTCCGGCCCTTGCCGCCAGTCTCGATCATCGCGCCCCCACATTCCAACAGTTCCGCACATCATCGACCGTTGCCGGGTCGGCAGGCAACGGTCGGGCAAGGAATTCACCGGACGGATTCGCCACAGGAGCAAGGGGGTTCGCTGCGGTATCGACAAGGAATGAACGAGATGATTGCCTGAGGAATCCATGTCGTATCGTCGCGGGAGTGGCCCAGTCGGCGACTCACGTCGGCGCCAGACACTCCAGGAGACACTGTGACGCAGCAGTTGCCGCAGACCCCGTCGACGGAACCCGAGCTGGCGGGCGTCCGCAACTTCCGCGACGTGGGCGGCCTGCCCACCGTCGACGGCCGGCGGATGCGGTACGGGCGGCTCTTCCGCAGTGGTCACCTCGCGCACGCCACCGCCGAGGACTCCGCCTTTCTCAGCGGTCTCGGTCTGCACACGGTCTTCGACTTCCGCAATGAGGCCGACCACCGGCTCGACGGTGCGGACATCGAGCTGCCCGGCGTGCGGAATGTCAGCATCCCGCTCTCCGACCCCGCCGACGGCGCCGAGTTCTGGCGGCTGGTCCGTGACGGCGACCTCGACCAGCTGCGCTCGATCCTGGCCGACGGCGAGGGAACGAACCGGATGATCGCCTCGTACCGGTCGATCGTCCTGGACCGTACCGCCGAGCACAGCCGGGTCCTGCACGCCCTGGCCGAGGACAGCGTTCCGGCGTTGATGCACTGCGCGGCGGGCAAGGACCGGGCCGGCCTGTCGATCGCGGTGTCACTGCTCGCGGTCGGCGTCGAGCGCGACGCCATCGAGGCCGACTACCTGAAGTCCAACGACGCGCACCGCCGCTACAAGGTGCGCCGCAGCGACACCTCGGCGGACGGCATGTCGGCCGAGGTGATGGAGCTGCTCAATCCGCTCTTCGGCGCCCACGCCGACTATCTGGCGGCGGCCTTCGCCACCATCGACGAGACCTGGGGCGACACGGACCGCTACTTCTCCGAGGGGCTGAAGCTCGCCCCCGAGACCCGTGAGCGGCTGCGCGACCGGCTCCTCGACGAGGCGTAGCGCGAACCGCTCGGCGGCGGTGGTCAGCCCTTGCCGGCCACCGCGAAGAGCAGGTAGAGGAAGGCCGCGAAGATGTGTCCGGCGATGAGGTAGGCGAAGAGCCGGATCACCAGGCCGCGCGGAAACTTCCGCTCCTGGGCCTCGTAGTTCTTGTTGGACCCGAGCGGGTCGTAGTTCTCTGAATCGGACATGACAGTCCTCTCTGGCGACCGGACGGGCCGGTCAGCGGCGGTGGATGCCGCTGCCGAGACACAGCTCGGCGGCGGGGCTCTGCAGCAGGGTGTGGACGAAGAGCAGCTCGGCGCCGTCGCGGTCGATGGCCGCGATCCGGTGCGGGGTCAGCGAGTCGAAGTGCGCGCTGTCACCGGGCGCGAGATCGTGCACGGTGTCCCCGAGCGTGACCCGGAGGTGCCCGAGGACCACGTACAGCCACTCCTCGCCGGGATGGACCCGTACGAGATCGCCCTGCGTGCCGTACGGAACCCGGACGCGCAGCGCCTGCATCGCCCGGCCGGAACCGCCGGCCTGCTGGTACATCCAGCCGTCGGCCTCGGCTCCTTCGAACTTCCCGCCGCGGATGATCGCCTCCCGTTCAGGGGGCGTCTCGCCGAGCAGTTCGGAAACCGTCGTACCGTAGATCCTGGCCAGACCGAGGAGCATCGGCAGCGAGGGCTGCCGACGGCCCGTTTCGAGCCGGGAGAGATGGGCGGGCGACAGCCCCGCCCGCTGAGCGGCGGTCTCCAGGGTGAGACCACGGCTGCGGCGCAGATCGCGCAGACGTGGCGCGACCCCGGGCAGCTCGTCGGCCGGCCCTCCATCTGGAGTGTTCATGTACCCATTGGGCCAGAAACTTTCCTCAGAGGCAAATCCCTTACCTCGCAGGCAAAGTCCACGGGCCCCCGGGATCAGCGGTTGACCACGGCCTGTTTCACCAGGGTCCTGCCGAAGTCCCACATCAGTCCACCCCCGCTGTGTGCGTCGTCCATCACCGCGGTGAACGCCGTGACGAACCGGTCGACCTCCGGCTCCCCGATCACCAGCGGCGGAATCAGCTTGATCACTTCGAGATGGTCGCCCGAGACCTGCGTGAGGATGCGGTGCTTCTGGAGCAGGGGCACCACCACCATCTGCGCGAAGAGCCCCTTGCGGGCCGCCTGCAGCATGGCCCAGCGGCTGCGCAGCTTCAGTGACGTCGGCCGGCCGAATTCGATGCCGATCATCAGCCCGCGGCCGCGCACCTCGTGCAGCAGCTCGTAGCGGTCGACCAGCGCGGCCAGCCGCTCGCGCAGCAGATCGCCGGTGCGGCGCGCGTTCGCGACGATCTCCTCGTCGTCCATCACCGCGAGGACCGCGAGCCCGGCTGCCATCGCCTGGGCGTTGGAGCCGAAGCTCGCGGAGTGGACCAGGACCCGGTCCATCGACGAGTAGACGCGTCTGAAGATCCAGTCCTTGCCGAGGGTCGCCCCGACCGGCACATAGCCGCCGGACAGGGCCTTGGCGACACAGACCAGATCGGGTTCGACACCCTCCTCGTGCTGGTACGCGTAGAAGTCCCCGGTCCTGCCGAGGCCGGTCTGCACCTCGTCGGCGATGAGGAGCGCCTTGTGCTTGTGCAGCAGCTCCTGCGCGGCCCGCAGGAAGCCGGGCGGCGCGGCGTGGACGCCCTTGCCCTGGATCGGCTCGACGACCAGTGCCGCCACATCGCCGCGCTTCAGCTCACGCCTCAGTGCGTCGAGATCACCGAGTCCGATGGCGGTGTCCGGCAGCAGCGGGGCGAAGCCGTCCCGGAAGCCGCTCTCCCCGTTGACCGAGAGCGAGCCGGTCGTGAGCCCGTGGAAGGCGTGGGTGCAGTAGAGGATCCTGGGCCTGCCGGTGGCGTACCGGGCGAACTTCAGCGCGGTCTCGACGGCCTCCGTACCGCTGTTGCCGAAGAAGACCCGGTCCAGATGCGGGCTGTGGACGAGCAGCTTCTCGGCCAGCAGCCCGGGCAGCGGCTGGCAGTCGAAGCGGGTGAGGTCGGCGAGCGAGGCGTCGAGGACGTCGTGCAGGGCCTTGCGTACGACGGGGTGGTGCCGGCCGAGGCCCATCACGCCGAATCCGGCGAGCATGTCGAGGTAGTCCTTGCCTTCCGCATCCCAGAAGTGCGCGCCCTCGGCCCGTTCGTAGACCTTGTCGAAGCCGATGGTGTGCAGCATGCGCGGCAGCTGGTGATTGAGGTGCTTCGTGTGCAGCTCGTAGCGCTCCGCGCCGCGCTCCGCGAGGAGCTGCGCCAGATCGAAGCCCTTGGACCCGTCGTCCTTCATGCCCCGCTCTCCTCGGTCCTTCTCGCTGCTTCCCTGCCGGCCAGTGCGGCGCTGATCCGTCCGGCGATCTCGACCGGTGTGAGCCCGATGTCGGCCAGCACCTCGGCACGCTTGCCGTGGGCGAGGAACTGCTCGGGGATGCCGAAGGTGCGCAGCGGTACGTCGGCCCCGGCATCCCGCAGCGCCTGCCCGACCGCCGAACCGACGCCCCCGGCACGGCTGTTGTCCTCGACGACGGCGACCAGCCGGTGCCGTTCGGCGAGCGGGGCCAGCTGTTCGTCGACCGGCTTGACCCAGCGCGGGTCGACGACGGTGCAGCGGATGCCGCGGCCCGCCAGCAGGTCGGCGGCGCGCAGGCAGACCGGGGCGAGCACGCCGACGGCCACCAGCAGCACATCGGGGTCGTCCGCCCGGTGCAGGACGTCCATTCCTCCGATCCGGTCGATGGCCGGGACCGGCTCGCCCGCCGACTCCTTGGGAAACCGGATCACGGTGGGGGCGTCGTCGATGTCGACGGCCTCGCGGAGTTCGGCCCGGAGTTCGTCGGCGTCGCGCGGGGCGGCGATCCGCAGTCCGGGGACGACCTGCAGCAGGGACATGTCCCACATGCCGTTGTGCGAGGGCCCGTCGGGTCCGGTGATCCCGGCCCGGTCGAGGACGAAGGTCACCCCGCACTTGTGCAGCGCGACGTCCATCAGCAACTGGTCGAAGGCCCGGTTGAGGAAGGTGGCGTACACGGCGACGACCGGATGCAGTCCGGCGGTGGCGAGTCCCGCCGCGGAGACCGCGGCATGCTGCTCGGCGATCCCGACGTCCCAGACCCGGTCGGGGAACGCCTCGGCGAACTTGCTCAGTCCGACGGGGTGCAGCATTGCCGCGGTGATGGCCACGACATCCGGCCGCTCCGCGCCGATCGCGGCGATCTCGTCCCCGAACACCGAGGTCCAGGAGGGTGCTTCCGTCGGGACGAGCGGTGCGCAGGTCAGCGGGTCCATCGCGCCCACGGTGTGGAAGCGGTCGGCCTCGTCCCGGAGCGCCGGCGGGTAGCCGCGGCCCTTCTCGGTGAGGCAGTGCACCAGCACCGGGCCGTGGAAGCGTTTTGCGCGGTGCAGTGCGGACTCGACGGCCGCGATGTCGTTCCCGTCGATCGGCCCGACGTACTTGAGCCCGAGGTCCTCGAACATGCCCTGCGGGGCGAAGGCGTCCTTGAATCCCTTCTTCGCGCCGTGCAGCGACTCGTACAACGGCTGTCCGATGACGGGCGTCTGCTGGAGCACTTCCTTGCCCCAGGAGAGGAAGCGTTCGTATCCGTCGGTGGTACGGAGGGTGGCGAGGTGGTCGGCGAGGCCGCCGATCGTCGGGCCGTACGAACGCTCGTTGTCGTTGACGACTATGACCAGCGGCCGGTCCCGTGCGGCCGCGATGTTGTTGAGCGCCTCCCAGGCCATGCCGCCGGTGAGGGCACCGTCACCGATGACGGCCACCACATGGTCGCTCCGCCCCAGCACCTGGTGGGCCTTGGCGAGTCCGTCGGCCCAGCCGAGGACGGTCGAGGCATGCGAGTTCTCGATGACGTCGTGCTCGGACTCCTCCCGGGAGGGGTAGCCGGACAGGCCCCCCTTGCCGCGGAGCTTGGAGAAGTCCTGCCGCCCGGTGAGCAGCTTGTGCACGTAACTCTGGTGCCCGGTGTCCCACAGGATGCGGTCCACCGGCGAGTCGAAGGCCCGGTGCAGGGCGATGGAGAGCTCCACCACCCCCAGGTTCGGTCCCAGATGACCGCCGGTCCTCGCCACTGCCCGGACGAGGAACTGCCTGATGTCCTCGGCCAGTTCGTCGAGTTGCGCATCGCTCAGCGCCTTGAGATCGTGCGGCCCCCGGATGCTTTCCAGAATCGTCACGCTCGGGCCCCCTCTCTGGTTCTGTTTCAGCTCACGGTGACGGCGGGAACCCCCGATGGTGTCCCCGCGTCGTCCATGTCCTCGGCGATCTTCATGGCTTCTTCGATCAGTGTCTCGACGATCTTCGACTCGGGCACGGTCTTGATGACCTCGCCCTTCACGAAGATCTGCCCCT